>CAYJNT010000273.1:2316-4657 GCA_964370945.1 uncultured Hyphomicrobiales bacterium
GTTCCAGAGCCACGCCGCCAGCATTGTGGCCGCCGCCATCCCCGCCAATTGCGCGATCACGAAAAACGCGACGCCCTGCGGCGCAATGCCGGCAAATGTGTGCGACCAGGCCCGCGCCAGCGTGACCGCGGGATTGGCGAACGACGTGGACGCGGTGAACCAATAGGCCGCCGTGATGTAAAGACCCACGGCATATGGCGTTGCGTGGGGTGCGCGTGCCACGCATCCGAAAATCGTCAGCAGAAGGCCGAATGTCGCGACACATTCCGCGAGCCATTGGCCGGGGCCGGATCGCATTTTTTCGGATACCTGCAACATCGGCAGGTCGAACATCAGATGCGCGATCCACACGCCGATCAGCGCGCTGACCACCTGCACGGCGATGTAGGCGACGGCGTCGGCGCGCGCCAATTCGCCTCTCGCGGCAAAGGCGACACTGACGGCCGGGTTGAAATGCGCGCCTGACAGCGGTCCGAAAATCAGGATCAGCACCGCGAGGATGGCGCCGGTCGGCAGCGTGTTGCCAAGCAGCGCGAGCGCGTCATTTCCGCCCGCGAGGCGTTCACCCATGATGCCCGAGCCGATCACGGTCGCGAGCAGGAAAGCCGTGCCGAGGCCCTCCGCGGTGAGGCGCCGGGCCAGCGAAGCAGGTGCGCTCATGCGGCGGACGCGGGATCGGCGTCCTTCGCTTTTCCGATGGCATCGAGCCGTCGCTGCAATGTCAATCGATCGAGGGAGCGAAGCGGCAGGTTGACGAAAATCGAGATGCGGTTGTTGAGCATCCGGAATGTGTCGGCAAAGGCGAAGTGGATTTCGGCCTCCTTGCCGGTCGCCGCGGCCGGATCGGGCACGCCCCAATGCGCGGTCATCGGCTGGCCCGGCCAGACCGGGCAGCTTTCATTCGCCGCGTTATCGCAAACCGTGAACACGAAATCGAGCCGCGGCGCGTCGGGCGTTGCGAATTCACTCCAGCTCTTGGAACGCATTTGACTGACGTCGAAATTCAGCTTGCGCAGAAGATCGAGCGTGTACGGATGCACTTGCCCTTTCGGCTGGCTGCCCGCGGAATAAGCGCGAAATTTCCCGCGCCCTTCGCGATTGAGGATCGCCTCGGCGATGACCGAGCGCGCGGAATTGCCGGTACACAGAAACAGGACATTCAATGGCTGATCAGACATGGGCTTCACCCTTCACCGCTGGAACCGAACAACACGGAGCGGCCAATACCGGCGCGCAGATTTCCGGCCGGCCGGCGCAGCAATCCTCCATCAGAAAGCGGATGACGCCGCCGAGCGTTGCGCAGTCGGCGGTATAAATAATCGAGCGGGCTTCCCGCCGCGACACGATCATCCCGGTGCGTTCAAGCTCTTTCAGATGAAATGAAACATTGGACGGGGACGCCTTCACGGCTTCGGCGATCGCGCCGGCCGGAATGCCGCCGTCGCCCGCCTGCACCAGCATCCGCACGATCCGCAACCGCGTGTCCTGCGACAGCGCCGCGAAGGCGGTGAGCGCTTGACGTTCGTTCATGTTTCAATCATCCTTTAATTCAACAATCATTGAACTGAAGGATAGCCGCTATGAACGCTGTTGCCAAGCGCCTCCCCGACGCGACGCCTGCCACCGCCGCCCGAGCGGACATCACAACCGGCGATCTCCTTCGCGCGCTGGCGCTCCACGCGGGCAGGCCGCTCGTCTTCGCATTCGACGGCGACGTGATCCGGCCCGGCTATCACGTCACCGAGGTGAAGGACGGGCGGTTTTCCGCGCTCGATTGCGGCGCCAATCCGGAGACCTGGCGCGAGACATTCATCCAGCTCTGGGATGTGGCGGAAAATCCCGAGCGCGGCTTCATGCCGGCCGGCAAATTTCTGGCGATCATGAACAAGGTCGCCGCATTCGTGCCGTTCGATCCGCGGGCGAAGCTCACGTTCGAAGTGAGCGACGGCGAGACCGCGATCCGGCTGTTCAAGGCCGCGGCGATCGAGGTGTCGGAGGATGGATGTGTCCGCGTGCGGCTCGTGCGTAACCCGGCAAGCTGCAAGCCGCGCGACCGCTGGCTCACGGAGCAGAAAGCGAGCGCTTGCTGCGCCCCGAGCAGCGCAACGGAGCCGTGCTGCGCGCCGAACCGGGCGGCTTAGGAAGCCTGGCCGGAAATCGAGCTGTTACGATCCAACCGTCATGCCCGGCCTTGTGCCGGGCATCCACGTCTTACTTTCTTTACGCTGCAACCCAAGACGTGGATGGCCGGGACAAGCCCGGCCATGACGAATACCGCGGCATTGTGCCAGACTCTGAGAATCAGTCGTCGCGGTAGACGCGCTCGCGGCGCTCGTGACGC
>CAYJNT010000274.1:0-2859 GCA_964370945.1 uncultured Hyphomicrobiales bacterium
TCGCAGGGGCGGTGGGCGAAGGCCGCTACGACAAGGACGTGTCGGCGGATGACGTGAAGACGATTTTCGCCACCGAGATCGAAAAGGTGCTTGCGCCGGTCGCGCAGCCGCTCGCGATCGATGCCGCGAAGAAACCGTTCGTCATTCTGGTGATCGGCGTCAACGGTTCCGGCAAGACCACGACCATCGGCAAGCTTGCCGCGAAACTCCGAAGCGAAGGCCGCACGCTGATGCTCGCCGCCGGCGACACCTTCCGCGCCGCCGCGATCGATCAATTGAAAATCTGGGGCAGTCGCGTCGGCGCGACTGTGATCGCGCGCGAGCCGGGATCGGATGCGGCCGGTCTCGTGTTCGATGCCATCGCGGCAGCGAAAAAAGAAAACGCCGATGTGCTGCTGGTCGACACCGCCGGCCGCCTGCAGAACCGCGCCGAGTTGATGAGCGAACTCGAAAAGGTCGTGCGCGTGATCGGCAAGGCCGAGCCGGGCGCGCCGCACGCGGTGCTGCTCGTGCTCGACGCGACCGTCGGGCAGAACGCGCTCTCGCAGGTCGAGATTTTCGAGAAGATGGCGGGAGTGACCGGGCTCGTGATGACCAAGCTCGACGGCACCGCGCGCGGCGGTATCCTGGTCGCGATCGCGGAGAAATTCCGACTGCCGGTGCATTTCATCGGCGTCGGCGAGGGCGTGGACGATCTGCAGCCCTTTGCCGCGCGCGATTTTGCCCGCGCGGTGGCCGGACTTGAGGAATAGCGCCAGAACGCGTTAATGAGCAGCATGACCAAGAAAGCCCAGCTCAATCCGTTTGTGAAACTCGCGCTCGATATCGGGCCGCTGATCCTGTTCTTCGTCGTCAACGCCAGGGCCGGCATCTTCGCTGCGACCGGCGCCTTCATGGCGGCGGTCGTGGTCGCGCTGGTCGTCTCCTATGTGCTGATCCGCCGCTTTCCGGTGATGACGGTGGCATCCGCGATCATCGTCATTGTGTTCGGCGGGCTCACGATCTTCCTGCACGACGACACCTTCATCAAGATGAAGCCGACGTTGATCTATCTTTTGTTTGGCGGCGTGCTGGCGGGCGGGCTCATGCTGCAAAAGCCGCTGCTCTCGATCGTGTTCGATTCGGTCTTTCATCTCACCGACGAAGGCTGGCGCAAACTGACCATCCGCTGGGCGGCGTTCTTCTTCGTGATGGCGGTGCTCAACGAAATCGTCTGGCGCACGCAGACGACCGACTTCTGGGTCAGCTTCAAATTGTTCGGCTTCGTGCCGCTGACATTCCTGTTCGCGCTCGCGCAATTTCCGCTGATGAAAAAGCACGACGCCAGCGGGACGCTGTAGCGCTCAAGAGCCTGCCGCCAGCGCCTTCTCGATCGCGGGTTTCACCTGCGTCTCGAAATTCTGCGCGGTGATCGGGCCGACCAGTTTGTAGGCGATGCGGCCGTCGCGTCCGACAACGAATGTTTCCGGCACGCCATAGACGCCCCATTCGATCGCGGCGCGGCCATTGGAATCGGTGCCGACCGCGGCGAACGGATTGCCGTAGCGGCCGATGAAGCGGCGGGCGTTCTCGGGCTGATCCTTGTAATTGATGCCGACGAGCCGGATACGCGTGTCCTTCGCCAGTTGATCGAGGAACGGTACTTCGTCGCGGCACGGCACGCACCACGAGGCCCAGACATTCACGAGCGTCACCGCGCCTGCAAAATCCTTCGAAGTCAGGCCCGGCACCGGCGTGCCGTCGCGCACGAGCCCGTCGAGCGGCGGCAGATCGGTTTGCGGCGCTTCGCGACCGATCAGGGCGGATGGTATCCGCGACGGATCGCCCGAGCCGAGTCGAAACAAGAAAAGCCCCGCGACGCTGAGGAACACAACAAGCGGAATGACAACGAACAGGCGGCGCATGGTCGCGTTGCTATCCGATCGATCCGTCACAGCCGCGATCGCGCCGTGTCCGAACGCCGCGTCACGCCCTCGAAGCCGGCAAGCGTGCGCTTGAGCGCGCGATAGTCGAGTGCGACCCACAGGGTCAGCGCGCCGAAAATGACGACCACCGCGCCATAGGCCGCAAGGATGAAATCGAAATGCGATGCGAGCGTCATGGGTCAGCTTCCCGGCGCGGCCTGCGCCTGCAACAGATGCATGGTGCGCACGCGCCGCCGCAAGATCTCGTTGCGCATGACGGCGAGGTGCAGCGCCGCAAACATCAGCGCGAACGCGACGGCCATGATCAAAAGCGGAACGAGGAGATCCGGATGAATGGTCGGGCCGTCGAGACGCAGCACCGAGGCTGGCTGATGCAGGGTGTTCCACCAATCGACCGAGAATTTGATGATCGGAAGATTGACGGCGCCGGCGAGCGTGAAGATCGCGGCCACGCGCGCGGCGCGTGACGGCTCGTCGATCGTGCGCCAGAGCGCGATCACGCCGAGATACATCAGGAACAGGATGAAGACCGAGGTCAGCCGCGCGTCCCACACCCAATAGGTGCCCCACATCGGCCGGCCCCAGAGCGCTCCGGTCACGAGGCAAACGAGCGTAAACGCCGCGCCGACCGGCGCTGCCGCTTTGCCCGCGACGTCCGCGAGCGGATGCCGCCACACCAATGTGCCCAATGCCGCGATGCTCATCACGCCCCAGCCGAACATCGCGAGCCAGGCGGCGGGCACGTGTACGAACATGATCTTCACGGTCGCGCCCTGCTGATAATCGTCAGGCGCGCCGTAGACCTGGTTCAGGCCGAAAGCGAGCACCAGCGCGGCGACGCCGATCAGCCATGGCAGGACGCGGTCGGCGAAGGACAGGAATCTCGACGGATTGGCGTAGTCGATCAGGGGCATCGGAGAGGTCTTTAGGTCGG
>CAYJNT010000274.1:2959-4650 GCA_964370945.1 uncultured Hyphomicrobiales bacterium
AATCTCGACGGATTGGCGTAGTCGATCAGGGGCATCGGAGAGGTCTTTAGGTCGGGTCGCGTTCGAGAACAATGCGGAATAATGGACTAACGAAAATGTAATCAGGTTGACCAAGCGCAATAGTCGGATCGATTTGTGGTCGAGATAAGATCACTCCTGACCATGCCGGAGTGCCATTGCTGCGGCGAATGGTCCAATCACAAAGCTGATAAGTGAGAGCGCGCACAGAATCAGGAACGGGGTGCCGAAATCGAGCGGGCCGGTGATCGCGGCGTTGGAGGCGGCGACACCGAAAATCAGCACGGGAATCGCCAACGGAAGCACGAGCACGCTCAGCAGCAATCCGCCACGCCGCAGGGTGACGGTGAGTGCCGCGCCGATCAGTCCGAGAAATGTCAGCGCCGGCGTGCCGGCAAATAGCGTCGCGGCCACGGCGAGGCCCGCGGCGCCGTCGACATTGAGAAACAGCGCGAACAGCGGCGCAGCAATCGCAAGCGGCAATCCGGTGGTCAGCCAATGCGCCAGCGCTTTCACGGCCACGACGAGCTCGAGTGGCATCGGCGACATCACCAGCAAGTCGAGCGATCCGTCGTCGCGGTCCGCCGCCAGGAGGCGATCGAGTGCAAGGAGGCTTGCGAGCAATGCACCGATCCAGAGCATGGCGGGGCCGATGCGCTTGAGCAACGCGAGGTCGGGCCCGACCGCGAAAGGCGTCAACGTGATCACGATCAGAAAGAACAGCACGGCAATGGACGCGCCGCCGCCGGCGCGCAGCGCGATGCGGATGTCGCGGCTGAAGAGTGCGGCCAGCGCGTTCATGCCGGCCCGATCCGCAATTCACGGATGGTATCGATGGCGATATCGGCATGCGTCGCGGCGATCATCATCCCGCCCTTGGCGAGGTGTTCGCGCATGAGAAAGAGCAAGGCCGTTTGCGCCACCGCATCAAGTGCGGAGAACGGCTCGTCGAGCAGCCAGAGCGGCCGGCGGATCGCAACGAGGCGGGCAAGCGACAGTCGCCGCTTTTGTCCCGCCGAAAGATAGGCGGCCGGTAACGCCGCGATCGTGTCGAGACCAACCGCCTCCAAAGCTGCACGGTCCCTGGCCGCCCGGGCGTCGCCGCCGCCAAGCCAGGCGCTCCAGAAGCCGAGATTCTCGATCACCGAGAGCGAGGGTTTGAGCGCGTCCTGATGCCCGAGATAATGCGCCTGCTCGCCAACGCTGCGTTCTGTGTCCCCTCCGGTCAGCGACAACCGGCCGCCTTCGATCCGAAGGAGCCCCGCGATCATGCGAAGGAGCGACGATTTGCCCGCGCCGTTGCGGCCGGTCACTGCCAGCGCCTGGCCGGAGGAGAGCGCGAAGCTGAGGCCCGAAAAAACCTCGCGTCCGCCGCGCCGGCAGACCAGATTTTCGGCCGCGAGCGCCAGCGAATCAGCCATTTGAGGCAATCCGGACGCCGCTTTGTTTTGGGGAGATGTCAGCCATGCGCAGCGTTTGTTGCGGTCTTTCGTTCATATGGAACGCTTAAAAAAAAGGTCCTATAACCCCTTCGTTACACCGCTTTCGCGCGCAAATCGCCCCGCGCGAACATTGTGTCCGGGAAAATGTTTACCTTTCAATATCTTACAGCCGAGAAGCCGCAAGCCGGACCGGTGGTAAAGGAACAGCATCCATGACGTCGCTCGACAGCT
>CAYJNT010000275.1:0-4612 GCA_964370945.1 uncultured Hyphomicrobiales bacterium
GCGCCCGACCTCGATGTCACAACAATCGCCAACATCCTTGTGGAAAGCGGCATCAGCGCGGTGCCGGTGGTCACGCCCGAGGGCGAATTACTGGGCATTGTTTCCGAGGGTGACCTCATCCGCCGGGTCGAGAGCGATACGGAGCGCCGCGGCTCCTGGTGGCTGGAAATGTTCGGCAATCAGCAGCGGCGGGTGCGCGACTTCGTCAAGGCGCATGGCCGCACGGCGGCGGACGTCATGACCCGCAACGTCGTGACCGCCGGGCCCGACACCAGCCTGCGCGACATCGCGAGCCTGCTCGAAAAATGCCGGATCAAGCGTGTGCCGATCGTCGAGGACGGCGAGCTTGTCGGCATCGTCAGCCGCGCCAATCTGGTGCAGGTGCTGGCGAGCTGCCTGCCCGACATCACCCGGCCCGAAACGAACGACAGCAGGCTCCGCGAGGCCGTGTTGCAGAACCTGCGCAAGCAACCGGGCCATATCTCCTTGGTCAATGCGTTCGCCGAGAAGGGCGTGGTCAGCCTGTGGGGTATGGTGCCGACCGAAGACGAGCGCACCGCCGTTCGTCTCGCCGCCGAGGAAACGCCCGGTGTGATCGCGGTGAAGGACAATCTGTCGGTCGTCCCGCCGGCGCCGACGCTCTGACGGTCACGTCCCAAGGTGGACCTTCGGCCACATCCCATCGTCCCGCACGATGAAGGCCGCCTTGGATCCTCGTTTCGCAATCGGGAAAGCCGCAAGCCGGCTTCTACCCGTCCGCTTGTGTGCGACTGCGATGCTTGCCGTCCGGGACGAATACTGACTTCGTCCCGGCGGCTTTTTCCGCCGTGTGGCCGGACAAGTTTCCGCAGATAGCCGCGTGTGCGGACGCCCCTTGCTGCGCGCATCACGGCGCGCGGGCACCGCTCCCCATTCTCGTTTAGTTTCGCCTAACTGCGCCTTAGGGGATCCAGCCTCGCGCGTCACGTCGGGTTTGCCGCTCGGTAGCGGACATTCGTCTGTTGCGATTGCATGTCCGCTAAGTGCCAATAGCTGCAATTTGACGTCATCTAATTGCACATTCCGTTTTATACTCGCGCCACCTCCATTGTGCTGCGCTGCCCATCGCCACTGCCTTCGAGCCGTCCGTCGCGTAATTGGAAGATGCGATCGAAACGATCGAAAATCTTCTCGTCATGGGTGACGGCAATGATGGCAGCGTCCTGTTCGATGGCGAGCTTGCGGAGAAGATCCATCACAATCTGCGCTCGCTTCGAGTCGAGGGCAGCGGTTGGTTCGTCTGCGAGAATGATACGCGGCCGGTTGGCAAGCGCGCGTGCAATGGCAACACGCTGCCCTTCACCGCCGGAAAGATTGGCCGGCATCGCATCCTTGCGGTGGCCCACTTCCAAATAGTCGAGGAGTTCGACCGCCCGCTTACGCGCGTCGGCCGAATCGACACCCGCCAATTGCAGAACAATAGCGACATTGTCGGTCGCGTTCAGGAAAGGCAGCAGGTTGTGAAACTGAAAGATGAACCCGATCTTATCGAGTCGTAGACGACGCAGGTCGCTGCGCTGCCAACGGCCATCTCGGATGACCAGTTCGCCGTCAAGTTCCATCGTCCCCGATGAGGGATCGAGAATACAGCCGATGACGTTGAGCAGCGTTGTCTTGCCGGAGCCGGAGGGGCCAAGAAGTGCGATGAGCTGCCGGGGATAGACCTTGAGCGAAACGTCCCTGAGCGCATCGACTCGGGTCTCTCCTTCGCCGAAATGTTTAGAAATGCGGTCGAGCCGCACGAGTGGCATGTCCACATTTGGAGTTGCCATATCAACCTCCAAGCGCCGTGGCCGGATCGACTTTGAGGGCGGCACGCACGCCGAGGCCGCTGGACAACAGACACACCACAAAAACGATAAATCCAAGGACCAACACGTTATCGGGCTCAAGCACGACACGACGAGGGAAGTAGTCCTTGATGCCGACAATAAGGGCAACGCCAATCGAAAATCCGATGAGGCCAAGCGCCAAGGCTTGCTGCACGATCATACCAACGATGGTTCGGTCAGACGCACCGATCAGCTTCAAGGTCGCGATCTGTTTCAGCTTCTCCATCGTCATCGTGTAGATGATGAGTGCGATGATCACCGCAGAGACGACGAGCAGAAGTGACGTGAAAAGACCGATCTGGCGCCGCGCCCGGTCGACCAGTGATAGGGAAAGAATGGCTTCCTGCGCGTCCTGAGTGATTGCAGACAGGTGCTTCCAGCGCCGAACCGTGTCAGCAACAGCGTCAGCCGACGCGTTGGGCTGCAACCGGGCTACGACGGCATTGACGGTGTCACGGCTTACTGCGGCGGCACCTCGTGCCAACTGTACGCGTTGGGCAGGGGGAGCGAGGTCGAATTGCAGCTTCTGCGCGTCAGGCAAAGTGATGTAGATGGCAGGGTCTCCGCCGGAGTTGACCTGGTGCTGTGTGAGCCCGACGACCGTAAAGGTGCTCCGACCAAGCCGTATTCGATCACCGGTTTCCAGACCGGCTGTGCGGTCGGCGACCATTTCATAGTGATTGCGGGCGATGCTCCGGCCCTGCACGATTTCCGGTGGGCCGCCCGGGCGTGTTGGCTCATATCCAATCACGTAGAGCCGCAACTTCGTGCTCTGATGCTGAGCTTCGACGGTCTGATAGGTGATGCTGCCCGCGGCGGCGACGCCAGCGATGCGGGCAATCGCCTCGCGAATGTCTCCGGGAATGCGCGAAGCTTCCGCGAACGGACCGCGCGTGTTGGCTTCCACCACCCAAAGGTCGACGGCCGGAGCCCGCGCGATGGTGAGAGCATCGACAACAAGGCCGCGATAGATTCCGATCATCGCCATGACGACGCCGAGCAGAAGCCCAAGTCCTATGCATGTCAGCAAAAACCGACCGAGATTGTGCCGAATATCACGGTAGGCGAGATTCACTTCGTTCTAACCTCAATTACATTTGCCGAGCGGCCTTCGCGAAAGCCGTTTTCCATGCGTGAGACAACGCGCGCCCCTACGGGCAGGCCTTCGATAATTTCAAGCCGCGCGTCCTCCGTACGATGCCGGAATTTGACGAGGCGACGCTGCAAGCGCCCGGATTCAACGGCCCACACCCGACCTTCCCGACCGTTGAAGCCTTGCACTGCGGCTTCTGGAACCAGCAGTGCCTTATCAAGCTGGGCAACGGTTATCCAAAACTCCGCCTGCTCGCCGAGGTAGATGCGTGGCGGCGGATTGTCCCCCTTGATGAAGACGCGTCGCTCCTCGCTTACGCGATCGCTCTCCAGGCCAATGCGCATCACTCGACCTGTAAATGCATCCTGCGGACGCGAGCGAAGTCGGGCGTCGACCCGCTGGCCTTCTTGGATGAAGCCCGCGCGTGCCTCATCGACATAGGCAAGACCCCAGTAGCTATCGGCCGAGATCAGCGTGAAAATCGGATCGCCAGCCTTGATGACGCTGCCTAGCTCTTTGTGGCGCTCGATGACCAATGCATCGTATGGCGCGACGAGCGTCCGGTGACGCAGCATGGTCTCCTCGAACTGGAGCTGCGCCCGCCCATCGATCAGTTGCGCTTTGGCGGTCTCCACTTCGCTCCGAGCTACGGCAACATCGGCTTTAGCCACGGCCTCATCCCTGACGGCCTCCTCCGCGACCTGCTGGGACACGATGTCACGACCGACCAGAGCCTGCTTGCGCTGGTTGGCCGTCTGTTTTTGCGCCAATACCGCCTGGGTCTTCTCAAGATTGGCCTCCGCCTTCTTGATGTTGGCCTCCGAGATGAGCAGTGCGGCGCGCGCCTTGGCGACTTTGGCCTCCTGCTCGCCAATGTTGAGGCGCGCCAGCACCTGTCCCTTGGTCACACGATCGCCATGATCGACGTTGAGTTCGACGAGCGCGGCTCCGATCTCGAACCCGATCTTCGAGAGGATACGGGCTTCGACCGTGCCTAGGCCGAATACGCGGACGGGAACGTTCTCCTCGATTGTCGCGACCCGAACGGAGATCGGGCGATTTGAGTAGATGAAGACAGCAGCGCCGATCGCGCCAAAAATAACAACCGCAGCAAGCGCTACCTTGAACCACCGTTTACGCGTGACAGCGGCGAGCCAAGACGTCCGTACTTCAACTTCCGCCGCTGATGTCATTGTGGCGTTGACCATTTATTCGGCATCAGGCACCCCAGTGTCCGGCATGCCGGAATTGCTATGGCGATCCAAATTCCGCTCCTCAATATCATCGCTCCCACGGTCCGCATTTCGAAGGCACCGCCAGAAGCCACGTGCCAGCCAAACGCTGCGAACACGAAAAGAGTTGCAATAGCGATGATTGCCGAAAGTTGTGCTGCCCATCGTCGCCACAGTGCTAAGCCAATACCGGCAATCACATAGACAAAACCAGCGACGAAATTGAACCAGAGCACGAATGCAACAGCGTTCCCGACGGCTGCACGCGCGGCATCATCACCAAAGAGCGCGCGTCCACCCGACAGCACAGTCAAAATACCAAATAGAACTGCCACAATAGCGGCAATAAGAGCCCAGCGAGGGCGAGCAAATGCTGTGTTTGTCTCATCGAAAGTATGGCTGGATATTATCGGCAT
>CAYJNT010000276.1:0-2254 GCA_964370945.1 uncultured Hyphomicrobiales bacterium
CCCCTTGCCACATCGGCGCGACTCTTTGATGGTATCAACACCCAGCGCGCAGCAAACCGGGTGAGCTTGAGGCATGGGGTTCTTCAGTCAGTTGGCGGGCGATTTCGTTTTCCTGCGCGGCGCGCTCCGCGCGCTGCGGATGACCCCGCATATCGCGAAAAATCCCAGGCGCGTTTTCCCCGATGTGATCGCCGAGCTCGCCGACAAATACGGCGACAAGCCCGCGCTCGTCTCCGCCCGCGAAGAGCTGACCTACCGGCAGCTTTACGAACGCTCCAACCGCTATGCGCGCTGGGCACTCTCGGAGAGCCTGCAAAAGGGCGACACGGTTTGCCTCCTGATGCAGAACCGGCCGGAATTTCCGGCCGCCTGGATCGGGGTCACGCGCGTCGGCGGCGTCATGGCCTTGCTCAACACCAACCTCGTCGGAAGTTCGCTCGCGCATTGCATCGATATCGCAAGCCCCAAGCACATCATCGTGGCGGCGGAATTGCTCGAGCCGTTCCTCGCGGCGCTGCCGCTGCTCAAGAGCGAGCCGAAAGTCTGGGTGCACGGCGAGAGCGCGCAGAATTTTCCGCGCATCGACCGCGCGACCGAGAATTTCCCGGCCGGCGCTTTGTCCAATGTCGAACGGCGTCCGATCACCATCGAAGATCGCGCGCTTTATATCTACACTTCCGGCACCACCGGCATGCCGAAAGCCGCCAACATCAATCATTACCGCGTGATGCTCGCGTCCTACGGTTTCGCCGGGGTGATGGGCACGCGCACCTCCGACCGCATGTATAATTGCCTGCCGATGTATCACACCGTCGGCGGGCTCTGCGCCACGGGGTCCCTGCTCGTGCAGGGCGGCACGGTGATCTTGCGCGAGCGGTTCTCGGCGCGCGAATTCTGGGACGACGTCGTGCGCCACGATTGCACGCTCGTTCAATATATCGGCGAGCTCTGCCGCTATCTTGTCAATTCGCCGCCGCATCCGAACGAGACCAGGCACCGGCTGCGGCTTGCCTGCGGCAACGGCCTGCGCCCGGACATCTGGAACGAATTCAAGACCCGTTTCAAAATCCCGTTGATCCTCGAATTCTACGCCGCGACCGAGGGCAACGTGATGATGTTCAATTTCGAGGGCAAGGAAGGCGCGATCGGCCGCCTGCCCTGGTTCATCGAGAACCGCTTCCCGGTCGCGCTGGTGAAATTCGACGTCGAGAAGGAGCAGCCGGTCCGCAACGCGGAAGGCTTCTGCCTCAAATGCGATGTCGACGAAGTCGGCGAGGCGATCGGCAAGATCGTCAACGATCCGGAAAAGCCGAGCAACCGCTTCGAAGGCTACGCGAAGGCGGAAGAAGGCGAGAAGAAGATCCTGCGCAATGTATTCGAGCGCGACGACGCCTGGTTCCGCACCGGCGACCTGATGCGCAAGGATGCCAACGGTTATTTTTTCTTCGCCGACCGCATCGGTGACACCTTCCGCTGGAAGGGCGAGAATGTCTCCACGACCGAAGTGGCCGAAGCGATCAACACCTTCCCCGGTATCAGCGACGCCACGGTCTACGGCGTCGGCGTGCCGGGACGTGAGGGCCGCGCCGGGATGGCGGCGATCGTCTGCGACAAGGAATGCGATCTGCCCCGGCTCTACGCGCATCTCTACGATACGCTGCCGGAATATGCGCGACCCGTTTTCCTGCGCATGCGCAAGACCATCGAGACCACCGCGACCTTCAAGCAGAAGAAGATCGATCTGGTGATTCAAGGGTTCGATCCGTTGCTCGTTCCCGATCCGCTCTATTTCAACGACGCCGCATTGCGCGCCTTCGTTCCGCTCGACACGCCCTTGTACGAGCGGATCATCAAGGGGCAGATCCGGCTGTAGGATTGAACGGCGTCAGAGCGCGCCTACAATCCCACTCCGTTGCCCTTCAAGGACATGATTGCGTGACCTCAGACATCGTCTCCCCGCAAGCCGTCGTCGCGTTCTGGACCGAGGCCGGACCCGACAAATGGTTCAAGCGCGACGACGCCTTCGACCAGGACATCCGCGCGCGCTTTCTCGCAACGCACGAGGCGGCGGCGCAAGGCAAGCTCGCCGATTGGGACGCGAGCGCCGAAGGCGCGCTGGCGCTTCTGATCCTGCTCGACCAGTTTCCGCGCAACATGTTCCGTGGCACCGCGCGCGCGTTCGCGACCGATCCGCTCGCGCGCGACGTCGCTACTCGCGCGATCGACAAGGGCTTCGACCGCGCCGTGGCGCGCA
>CAYJNT010000276.1:2354-4612 GCA_964370945.1 uncultured Hyphomicrobiales bacterium
TGAGGAAAACGCGATGAGCTATCTTCTCCTCAAGGCCGTTCTGTCCGGCATCATCATCGCTGTCGTCTCCGAGGTAGCGAAGCGCAGCCCGGCGCTCGGCGCGCTCATTGTCTCGCTGCCGCTCGTTTCGGTACTTGCCGTCATCTGGCTGTGGCGCGACACCGGCGACGTGGAGCGTGTGGCCTCACACATGCTCGCGACCGTCTGGTACGTGTTGCCGACGCTGCCGATGTTCATCGTCATGCCGCTAATGCTGCGCTCGGGGGTCGGTTTTTGGTCGAGTCTGGCGGCTGCATGCGCGATGACGACTGTGCTTTACCTGCTCACAATCTGGGCACTGTCGAAGGCGGGCGTCAATCTGTAAGAACTACAAAGCACGCGCAATGCCGACGACAGCAAGCAGCGCTCCCGTCACGATGTCAAAGGCGCGTAGCGCACGACTGGCTGATTCACCGTGACGTTCCATGAACGCGATCAAATGGTCGCGCGCGAACGCGGTGGCCACCGCCACCGCGGACAGCGTCAGGGCGACGCCCGCCATCATCGTCACCGCGAAAGCGATCCCCGCCTCCGGGACGCCGCGCGATTGCGCCAATACCATCGTGAAGAGCGTCAGCGGACATGGAATCAATCCCGCCGCCGCGCCGACCAGAATTCCCTCGTTGTGAAGATGCGGCTGGCTTCTGAGGCCGCGCCACAGCAACCAGAGCCCGAGACCTGCCAACAAAATACCGCTCGCGATTTCAAGCGACGGAGCGCGGCCTGCGCCGCCGATCGTCTTTTTCACGAGCGCCGCCGCAGTCAGAGCGATGACAACCGCCGAGGCGACGTGAACGAAGGCCAGCGCCCCGGAGACCGCGAGACTCTTGAACACGGACAGGCGGGAGCCAAGGACGTAGGAGGCAATGACCGTCTTGCTGTGGCCCGGCGTCAACGCGTGGACTGCGCCGAACACAACGCCGAGCGGGATCAGCCAGAGAAAAGCCGACATTTCGGGATGCGCCGCATAATTCGCGAAGATCCCGGCCAGGACGTCGCGAATGTGCTGCTGGATCGAAAACAGGAATTCCATCGGGGCCAATCCACCTCAGAGGCATTGCACTGAGGACTAGGCGCTCCGCCCGCCCTGCGCTAGCATGCGGCGAACGGTCGCAGCAGAGGCCGGAAATCCCGATAAAATCGGGCGTTTGGGACGAGACTCCGGGAGGAAATGATGCGCCTTTTGACCCTTGCGGGAGCCGCGCTCGCGGCTGCCCTCGCCACCTCGCCCGCCGCCGCGCAGACCGAACTGAAGATCATGGCGCCGGCCGCGCCCGGCGGCGGCTGGGACCAGACCGCGCGCGCGATGCAGCAGGCGCTGGTCGCCGAAAAGCTCGTGCGCAGCGCGCAGGTGACGAATGTCGCGGGCGCCGGCGGCACCGTCGGGCTTGCGCAATTCATCAACGGCGCGAAGGGCGACGGCAAGCAGCTCATGGTCAATGGCTTCGTGATGGTCGGCGCGCTCTTGACGAACAAGTCGCCGGTGACGCTCGACCAGATCACGCCGATCGCACGCCTCACGCAGGAAACCCAGGTCATCGTCGTTCCCGCCAATTCGCCGATCAAGACCGCGAAGGATCTCGTCGCGGCGGTGAAAGCGGACGTCGCCAAGGTGACCTTCGCCGGCGGATCGGCCGGCGGCGTCGATCACATCATGGCGGCGCTCTTTGTCGGCGCCGCCGGCGCCGAAGCCGCCAAGGTCAATTACATTCCGTTCTCCGGCGGCGGCGAATCGCTCGCCGCGATTCTGGGCGGCAAGGTCACCGCCGGCATTTCCGGCGCCGCCGAATATGGAGGTCAGATCAAGGCCGGCAAATTGCGCGCCATCGGCATCAGCGCGCCGGAGCGCATTCCCGGCGTCGACATCCCGACCTTCAAGGAGCAAGGCATCGATCTCGTCATCACCAACTGGCGCTCTGTGGTAGCGCCCCCTGGCATCACAGCCGAACAGAAGAAGACGCTGACCGAACTCGTCGCCAAGATGGTGAATTCTGCGGCCTGGAAGGACGCCCTCAAGCAGAAAGGCTGGGACAACGCATTCATGTCCGGCGATGCGTTCGAGAAATTCCTCAAGGACGAGCAGACACGCGTCAACAACGTGCTGAAATCCGTCGGGCTGGTGAAGTCCTGACGATTCGTCATTCCGGGGCGCGCGCACGCAAGTCGGGTCTACCCGACTTGCGTCACCTGAAGTTGCCGATCTCGGGGTAAACCCGAGA
>CAYJNT010000277.1:0-4598 GCA_964370945.1 uncultured Hyphomicrobiales bacterium
CGCGAAAGCGGGAATCCAGAGTCAAAATGACCAGCCTCGTGTCTGCCTTACCTGGGGCCCCGCTTCCGCGGGGACGAGCGGACCGAAATTCCGTCAGTCTTGGCGAGGTTTCAGGCTGCGGACAACGACGATGCAGCCGTCGGGACTCGTCTTGCTGGGCACCTTCTCGGCCTCAATACTCCAATATTTAGCGGCTTCGGTCAATTCAGCATCTACATCTTGTCCCTTCAGGAACAGACCGACCGCGCCGCGCGCGATCAGGGGAACCGCCTGATCGCACACTGTTTTTAACGGGGCCAAGGCGCGGGCCGACACCACATCGGCGCTATCCCCAAAGCTATCCCCGAAATCCTCGATACGCTGGGCATGGATTTTTGCCGGCAGGTTGAGCGCGCGCACCGCCTCACGCAGGAAAGCGGCCTTTTTGTTATTGCTTTCAACGAGATGGACTTGCGAGCCCGGCCGTTCGGCCAGCACGCAGGCGACCGGAATGGCCGGGAAGCCGCCGCCCGAGCCGAAATCGACCCAAACTTTCACTTCCGGCGGCGCCAGCGGCAGAAGCTGCAGTGAATCCGCTACGTGCCGGGTCCAGAGCTGCGGCAAAGTCGACGGCGCCACCAGGTTGGTCTTGGCCTGCCAGGTCAGCAGCAGATCGACGAAGCGGTCGAGCCGCGCTTCCGTTTCGCGCGACACCGGCGTCAGCGCCAAAGCCCGCGCCTTGTCGGCGCCAAGAGAGGCGCGCACGTCGGCAGTGGTCACGCGATCTTGGCGGGCTTGCCCCGCCCCCGCTTCACATGCGCGACCAAGAGCGTGAGCGCCGCCGGTGTCACGCCGTCGATCTTGCCGGCGTGGCCGATCGTGCGCGGCTTCTGCGCGATCAGCTTCTGCTTCACTTCGTTCGACAGCCCCGGCAACGCCGCGTAGTCGAGATCGTCCGGCAGCGTGAAGCTTTCATCGCGCCGATAGGCCGCGACGTCCGAGGCCTGACGCGACAGATAGACATCGTACTTGGCGTCGATCTCGATCTGCTCGGCGACCTTCGGCGCAAGCTCGCCGAAGCGCGGCCAGACCTTCGCGAGATCGTTGATCGAGATCGTCGGATAGGACAGCAGCTCGAACGCGGTGCGGCGCTGTCCGTCTTTGTTGAGCGTGAGTCCGTGATGCTCCGCTTCCTTCGGCGTCAGCGTCACCGACTTCGCGAACGCGCGCGCGTCGTTCAAGGCGTCGCTCTTCACTTCGTGCAAGCGCGTCCGCACGGTGCCGACGCAACCGAGCGCGATGCCTTTGCCGGTGAGACGTTGATCGGCGTTGTCGGCGCGCAACTGCAAACGATATTCGGCGCGCGACGTGAACATGCGGTAGGGCTCGCTGACGCCGCGCGTCACGAGATCGTCGACCATCACGCCGATGTAGGCTTCGGCGCGATCGAAAATGATTTCATCGCTGTCACCGGCCAGCGCGGCTGCGTTGAGACCGGCCAAAAGCCCTTGCGCCGCAGCCTCTTCGTAACCGGTGGTGCCGTTGACCTGGCCAGCGAGAAACAGCCCGCGCAGACGTTTCGTTTCCAGTGTCGGCTTCAATTCGCGCGGATCGACGCAATCATATTCGATCGCGTAACCCGGACGGATGAACTTGGCCTTCTCCAATCCGGGAATGGTCGCGACCAGAGCGTGCTGCACGTCTTCCGGCAGCGATGTCGAAATGCCGTTCGGATAAACGGTGTGGTCGTCGAGTCCTTCCGGCTCGAGAAAAATCTGATGGCCGTCGCGTTCGCCGAATTTTACGATCTTGTCTTCGATCGACGGACAGTAACGCGGACCGCGACTTGCGATCTGGCCGGAATACATCGGCGAGCGATGCACGTTGTCGCGAATGATCTCGTGCGTGGTGGCAACCGTGCGCGTGATGCCGCATTCGATCTGAGGATTGGTGATGCGTTCGGTCAGCATCGAGAACGGTTCGGCCGGATCGTCGCCGGGCTGCATCTCGACGCTCTGCCAATCGATGGTGCGGCCGTCCAACCGCGGCGGCGTGCCGGTCTTCAAGCGGCCGAGCGCGAAGCCGGCGCGTTCGAGCGTCGTTGAAAGTCCCAAGGCCGGCGCCTCGCCGACGCGGCCGGCCGGAATTTGTTTTTCGCCGATGTGAATGAGGCCGCGCAGAAACGTACCGGTGGTCAGCACCACCGCGCCGGTGGCGATCGCGCGGCCGTCGGCGAAGCGCACGCCGGTGACGCGGCCGTCCTTGACGATGAGATCGTCGGCTTCGGCTTCGATGACGGCGAGATTGGCCATTGCGCGCAGCTCATGCTGCATCGCCTCAGCGTAGAGCTTGCGGTCGGCTTGCGCGCGCGGGCCGCGCACCGCCGGACCTTTGCGGCGGTTGAGAACGCGGAATTGGATGCCGCCGGCGTCCGCCACCCGACCCATCAGGCCGTCCAAGGCGTCGATTTCGCGCACCAGATGGCCTTTGCCGAGCCCGCCGATGGCCGGATTGCACGACATGGCGCCGACGGTCGCGAACTTGTGGGTCACCAGCGCGGTTTTGGCGCCCAGGCGCGCCGCCGCGGCCGCGGCTTCACAGCCGGCATGGCCGCCGCCAATCACGACAACGTCGAAACGCGCATCCATCGCAAATATCCTTGGATGCGGCGGTTTTAGCGGAGGATCGGCGGGGGGTCAAAGAACTCAGAGCTTATAGGCCGTGCGGAAGCCGCCCCAGTGCTTGCCGTGGACGCGGATCGGCGCGTCGATCTCGCGCATCATGATGGTGATTCCGTTGCCCATGTCGCGCGGATAGCTCTGGATCAGGAACGGCCGGGTGTTGCGTGCGGCCGAAAGCCCTGCCCGGTCGTCGAAAATGCGCCGGTTGCGGCAATTCGCGACGTTCCAGGTGAGGTCGCCGACCCGCTGTGGCTTGGAATAAAGCGCGTTGTGGACCGGTAGATAAGCGTTCCGGTCGACCGCCGCGCCGAAAACCATGCGGGAATCGCTCGAATGCAGCGGCTCCTGGATCGCTGGTAGCACCTGTTCGAGCCAGTCGAGCGACCGCGTCCGGTACTGCGGTGGGTCCGAGCCTGGGATCGGGACGTAATTCGTATCGAAAAGCTGCTCTTCGGAAAGTGTTTCACGTGAAACAGCGTCTTCGAACAGCCGCGAGATGCGCGCCGCCGTCGTGATCGCCCACTCGATGAAGACGCTGTGTTCGGCCCGAATGGCTGCGAGCTTCTGGTCGAGCGCGGCCTTCGCTTGGGGAGAAAGCTCGATAAACTCCAGATGCAGGCCCAGCGTGGAGTGATTGAGAATCCGGACGCGAACGTCGCCGATGCCGGCAATGGCCGCCGCGGCGATGGTGCCGTCGGGAACCCCCGCCCCGGACGGCATGCGCATGAGCACGCCGCCCTCGGACAAGTCGACGGTGTGGCCTTTCACGCGGCCCGAGGGGCTTGTCAGGGTGATATCCAGCTCGCACGGCAGACGATCATGGCGGCGGCGGTCGCCGAACTCGGTCTGCCGCAGGAAAATGACGCAACGGGTCTTCAGCTTCTCGGCCAGCTCCGCGACAGCTTTGCCCGACTGATCGACCCCGGCGCCGTGATCGATGGCTTCTGACGCCGCCTGCTCGATTTCCCCGGCGCTATCGGCGACGTTCGCCACATAACGGGAGGTTTCGGAGGCGTTTGCGGACAAGGAGCCGGCGGTCAGCGCCTGATCGGTCACCGATCCGGTGACGGCGCTGAACAGCGGCCGGATGCTGTCGATCACCTTGGCGATGCGATGGACCGCCTGGATCGAGCCCGTAGCATCGCGCTGCAGCAGCGCGATCTTGCGCGAGATCTCGTCGGTGGCCTTCTGGGTCTGGACCGACAGCGCTTTGACCTCGGCCGCCACCACCGCGAAGCCGCGGCCGGCCTGGCCGGCCCGGGCCGCCTCGATCGTCGCATTCAGGGCCAGAAGATTGGTCTGGCGGGCAATGGTGGCGATCAGATTGACGACATTGCCGATCTCGGACGAGGACGAGCGCAGGCCGTCGACGCTTTGGGTGGCAGCGGCGGTCGCGTCGGCGGCGCTTTGGGCCAGGCCGTCGGCATCCTTCATGCGATTGCCGATTTCACTCGCGGTGCGGGCCAGCTCTTCCGCGGCCTGGGCGAATTGCGCGGTATCTTGCCGGGCTTCCTGCGATTTGGCCGCCAGGGCCTCGGACCGGCCGCGAATGCCGTACAGCGCATCGACCGAGGCCTTGGCGCCGACCCGGACGCCGTCGGCGGCGCCGGTGACGCCACGGATCATGGCGATCAGATCCTGCTCGAGCAGATCGATGGTTTCGCGGACGGCCGACAGTTCGGGCCGGGCCGGCGCAGGATCTGGCACCAGCGCAGGGCTACTGGCTGTGAGACCGGGAGGGGGCGCCGACATGCCGACGGATTGGCCTTTTGGAGGTAACCGGCCGGACTTTGGGCCAGTTAGGTAAAATTGCAGTTAACTGCTCATTTCGTGAGCTGAAAGAGTCAGTGTTTCACGTGAAACATCGCCGCCCGGCGCAAGGCTATTTACCGATACAAAAGTCACGGAAAATGACGTCCAGGATGTCCTCGACGTCGA
>CAYJNT010000278.1:0-4581 GCA_964370945.1 uncultured Hyphomicrobiales bacterium
GCCGGACCGGAGGCGTAGGGATCACCGCGTTTGCAGCAAATAACGGCCGGAAACGAAAATGGCCGGGCGTTCGCCCGGCCAGTTCCAAATCAATAGCGCGCTGATCAATACCGGTAATGATCCGCCTTGAACGGGCCTTCCGGCTTCACGCCGATATATTCCGCCTGGTCGGGGCGCAGCTTGGTCAGCTTCACGCCGATCTTGGCGAGATGCAGCCGCGCGACCTTTTCGTCCAGCGATTTCGGCAGCACGTAAACCTTCTTCTCGTACTTGCCGTCCTTGTTGTTGGCGAACAATTCGATCTGCGCCAGCGTCTGGTTGGTAAACGACGCAGACATCACGAATGACGGATGCCCCATGGCGTTGCCAAGGTTCACGAGCCGGCCTTCCGACAGCAGGATCATGCGCTTGCCGTCCGGGAATTCGATCTCGTCGACCTGCGGCTTGATGTTATTCCATTTCATGTTTCGCAGATGCGCGATCTGAATCTCGTTGTCGAAGTGACCGATATTGCAGACGATGGCGCGATCTTTCATCGCGCGCATGTGCTCGATGGTGATGATGTCCTTGTTGCCGGTCGCGGTGACGAAGATGTCGGCACGCGGGGCGGCGTCTTCCATGGTCGTCACTTCGTAGCCTTCCATCGCCGCCTGCAATGCGCAGATCGGATCGACTTCGGAGACCAGCACGCGGCAGCCGGCCTGCCGCAATGACGCGGCCGAACCTTTGCCGACGTCGCCGAAGCCCGCGACCATCGCGACCTTGCCCGACATCATCACGTCGGTGCCGCGGCGGATGCCGTCGACCAGCGATTCACGGCAGCCGTAGAGGTTGTCGAATTTCGATTTCGTCACCGAATCGTTGACGTTGATCGCCGGGAACAGAAGCTTGCCTTCCTTCTCCATATTGTAGAGCCGGTGCACGCCGGTGGTGGTCTCTTCCGAGACGCCCTTGATGTTCTTTGCGATCTCGGCGAACCAGCCTTTGGGCTTCTCCTTCAGCAGACGCTTGATCAGCGCGAAGAAGACTTCCTCTTCCTCGGAGCCCGGCTTGTCCAGGAATTTGACGTCGCCTTGCTCGGCGCGCAGGCCGTGATGCACCAGCATGGTGGCGTCGCCGCCGTCATCGAGAATCATGTTGGGCGTGCCGCCGCCGTGCCACTCGAACAGCTTGGCGGTGTAGTCCCAATACTCGACGAGGCTCTCGCCCTTGATCGCGAAAACCGGAATGCCGGCGGCGGCGATCGCCGCGGCGGCATGGTCCTGCGTCGAATAGATGTTGCACGAGACCCAGCGGACGTCGGCACCAAGCGCGGCGAGCGTTTCGATCAGCACGGCGGTCTGGATCGTCATGTGCAGCGAGCCCGCGATGCGCGCGCCCTTGAGCGGCTGCTTGGGGCCATATTCCTCGCGCGTGGCCATCAGGCCCGGCATCTCGGTTTCGGCGAGGCTGATTTCCTTGCGGCCGAACTCGGCAAGGCCGATGTCCTTGACGATGTAATCGGAGAAATCGGCCTTCTTCGCTGCGGCGGTGCTCATGTCGGTTCCTGAAATTGGAGATACGCGGCACAAGACCGGCCGCCTTGGGGCGAGCCTATAGCAGGCCCCAAGCCCCCCTGCAAGAACGATATAAAGGTTTCTTTATGTGTTTTGGAACCGCTCGAATCAGCCCATTTTGGGGGCCGGAGCCGCCTCCGACTGTTGTTTCACGAGTCCCGCCTGCTGCGGGGCGGCGGCGGTCTGCTGCATCTTGTTGATGAGATCGATCGCGGCCGCGGGGGCCAGCACCAGACGGCAGGCCGGGTAGCGGCGGCCAGTCAGCGGCTGGTCCTTCTTCATCTCGTCCATGCGGGTGATGCCGAATTCGATACGCATGGTCTGGCCGTCGAAGAACACGCTGTTGACCGAATCCGCGAAGGTCTCCGCGCAATCCGGCATGTCGACGTAACGGACCGTCGCCCGCTGCCGTGCCGCCGGGTTTTTGTTGTCATCGCTCGTTGCCATGTGCCGCTCCCTGATGCGCATTCGTGCGCATGTGTAGCATGGCGCCGGTTCGGGGTGGGATGTTCTAGTGTGGTGGCGAACTTCGGATTCGGGACGCTAGTCGTCTTCCCCGAAACGGCTGTTCACTAGCGCGCAAATCGCGGTCATCGCCTCGGCGGCGTCTTTCCCGCGCGCATGAATCGTGATCGAGGTGCCGGGCCCGGCCGCGAGCATCATCAGCCCCATGATCGAGGTGCCGCCGACCGTTTCCGATCCGCGTGTCACCGTGACTTCGGCATCGAAATTTTCGACGGCCTGCACGAATTTCGCGGAGGCGCGGGCGTGCAGTCCCTTTTTGTTGGTGATTTCTACAATGCGCTCGAGCGCGTTCTGCGCGTCCGCCTCGTCGCTCATTTTCCGGCGAGCACCCGGCTGGCGATGGTGACGTATTTGCGGCCGGCTTCCTGCGCGGCGATCACGGCGTCCGGCAATGGGCAATCCGCGCGCACTTTGGCGAGCTTGACCAGCATCGGAAGATTGATGCCGGCGACCACTTCGACCTTCGGCCGGTTCATGCAGGAAATCGACAGGTTGGACGGCGTGCCGCCGAACATGTCGGTGAGCACCGCGACGCCGTCGCCGGAATCCACGCGCTTGATCGCCTCGATGATGTCCTTGCGGCGCTGCTCAACATCGTCGTCGGGACCGATGGTCACCGATTCGATCTGTTGCTGGGGGCCGACGACATGTTCGAGAGCGGCACGGAACTCAAGGGCGAGCCGGCCGTGGGTAACGAGGACTAGTCCGATCATTAAGTCACTCCTCGTGGGCGCGGTTTTTAGTTTGCGCCGCACGAAAGGGCGCTCATCTTGACCATCCGAAGTCCCTTGGCAAGGGGCTCGCGGCCAATATGAGCGCTATACTGCATTGCGGTAAATAGTGGTTTCTGAGGACTTTTGCGAGTGGGGGCCCTAGCGGCCTGCCGGGGCCGCGAAAGCGGCCCGATCGAGGAAATTCCGGAACAAAGACAGGGCTTCCGCGCCGGGTGCGACCGCGAGTCGCGCAAGATGCACACCAGCAATGACGGTTTCGCGTTCCGATTGCGCCGGCATCCGTTCGGCGTCGGCCACCCCGAGATCGACCACGCTGCCGACCACGGCTGAGCCTTCGTAAGGCAGGCGAAGAATCCCAAGCCCGCGCGCTTCGATCAGGCCTTTGAGCGTGTCCGCCGGGCGCACGATCAACCGTCCATTCTCGGCGGTGACGATCGCGCGGTCATCGGCGACGAGCCTTGCGAAAGGCAGTGTCCCGCTCTGCGCCGCGCGCAGCAACGCGAGCACGAAAGACGATTTTCCCGAACCGGAGGGCCCGCGGACCAGGACCGCCCGCGCGCCGACGAGCGCGGCGGATGCGTGAATCGTCGACGGATCGCCCATCACATCGCGGGCAGGCGCACGATGAAGCGTGCGCCGAGAACGAGCGGATCGGCGCCGTCATGCGTCGGCACGCCGTGGCGGTTTTCCGCCCACATGCGTCCGCCATGCGCTTCCACGATCTGCTTGGAAATCGAAAGACCGAGGCCTGAATTCTGGCCGAAGCCCTGATGCGGCCGGTCGGTGTAGAAGCGCTCGAAGATTTTTTCGAAAGCGTCGGCGCGGATGCCGGGTCCGTCGTCGTCGATCACGATCTCGATGTCGTTCTTCAGCCGGCGGCAGGTGATGCGGACCATGCCGGCCGCCGAGGAGAAGGAGCGGGCATTTTCCACCAGGTTGTCGATCACCTGTGCGATGCGCGAATCGTGGCCTTGCACGAGGAAGCCCGAAGACACGCTACCTTCGAATGACAGCGAGACGCCGACGTCGTGTTCGCTGCGCACGCCGTCTTTCGATTCCACCACGGCGGCGAGCAATTTCGCAAGGTCGACCGGTTCGGCTTCCTGGCGCTGCAACTCGGCATCGAGGCGGCTGGCGTCGGAAATATCCGAGATCAACCGGTCGAGCCGCTGCACGTCGTGCTGGATGACCGCGAGCAGACGGTCCTGGCTGTCCTTCGTCTTGGCGAGCGGCAAGGTTTCGACCGCCGAGCGCAGCGAGGTGAGTGGATTTTTCAGTTCATGCGCGACGTCGGCGGCAAAACTCTCGATGCCTTCGATGCGGCTGTAGAGCGCATTGGTCATGTCGCGCAGCGTGCCGGAGAGATGCCCGATCTCGTCGCCGCGGGGAGTGAAGTCGGGAATTTCGACGCGCGAGCGGATGCGCCGGCGCACGCGTTCGGCGCCGTCGGCGAGCCGCCGCACCGGGCCGGCGATCGTGCGCGCGAGCAGCATCGACAGAACGATCATCACCGCCGCGGCGACAAGGAACACTTTCAGGATCGCCCAGCGCTCCGCCTCGACCATCTGGTCGATATCGGCGCCTTGCGTCGAAAGAAGGAGCACGCCGCGCACGGCGCGGAAACGCTGCACCGGCGTCGCAACCGACACGATGACTTCGCCGCGTGAATTGATGCGCACGACGCTGGCTTTCTGGCCGCCGAGCGCCTGCGACACTTCCGGATAGCCTTTGCCGTTGTCGGGGCCGAGCTCGATGTAAAGCGGCAG
>CAYJNT010000279.1:0-4500 GCA_964370945.1 uncultured Hyphomicrobiales bacterium
CCACCCCGAGCCATTCCCCAGGAATGATTGGCTCGAAATTCCGGACTCAGGTCAGAGCCGCGATGCGCCTAACCTTGCGGTCAACGCGGACCTCTCCCGGCGCCGCTTCGCTTGCGTCGGCTCGGCCGGTTACCTTGAACGTTGGGCGTCATCGGGCGCAGCGCTACACTATGCCGAAATTGGAGGTACTCATGCGCTACCGCATCGCGCTTCATCAGTCGGATGAAGGCTATTCCGTTTCGGTCCCCGGTCTCCCTGGTTGTTGGTCGCAAGGGGCGTCGGAGAGGGAGGCCGTCGAGAACATCAAGGACGCCATCCGCGAGTACTTGAGTGTGGTGGATGAGCAGTTGCGCGGCGAGGACGTCCGCGAGATCGAAGTCTTGGTCTAGCCTTGGCGAAGATTCCGGGCGTCAACCATCTCGATGCTGTGCGCGCCCTGGAGAAAGCGGGCTTTGTGGTCGTGCGTCAAGGCAAGCACATCGTCATGTCGAACGGCGGACGTATCTTGACCATTCCGCGTCACAACCCGGTCAACGCCTTCACCCTGGGCGGAATCGTTCGCGATGCCGGCCTTTCAGTTGAGCAGTTCCGCGAACTCCTCTGATCGGGCCATGACGCCCAACCCCGCGGTCAACCGGACCGTCCTCGGCGCGGCTTCGCCGGCCTTCGCGGCCGGTTACCTTTCACGTTAGGCGACACAGAGGAGACGACATGGCAGACGTTCCGCCTCCGCATTTGGATGACCCGCGCTCGGCGCCGATTCGTCGCGCGCTGGCGCTCTTCGGTCGCGGGCTTCTCTACTCTCTTGCGTTTTGGGCCGTTTATGCGGCTATCTACCGCGCTCCGTGGTCTGCCTCATCCACGTCACCCTCCAGCGATGATGAATTGAAGCGGCAGGTACAGGCTTGGAAAAGCTTCGATGAACAGCAGGCTCGATCGGCTGCATCGATGGACAAGTCCGAAGAACAGCTAAAGCGAATGGACGCACTACTCACTTCTCAGGAGCAATTGATGGCACGGTTTGAGCGTGTGATTGCGGGCTGGGAGAAGGCCTCCTCTGCAAAGCGGTAGGTCGAATGTCGCCTAACCCAGCGGTCAACACGGACGTACCTCGGCGGGCCTTCGCCCGCCTCTCGCGCGCCGGTTACCTGACACGTTAGGCTGCACGCGGTGTAAAGGTCATTGCGCTCGACGGTTATTGTAGTTACAATAACTAATGCGCGTTACGTTCGACCCTGCCAAGCGTGCAAAGACTCTGGCAGATCGAGGCCTGGACTTCGAAGACGCCGCGCTCGTGTTCGAAGGGACCACCCTCGAAGTTGAGGACACGCGCAGGAATTATGGTGAGCCCCGCATCATCTGCTACGGGCGGCTCTCCGGTCGCCTAGTTGTGATCGGCTACACCCCTAGAGGCGCCACGCGCCATGTATTCAGCATGCGAAAGGCCAACGATCGTGAGAAAGCCCGCCTCGCGCCGTACTTTGAAATCTGACCTTGCCAAGGTCGATGCTCATGCGATTCGTCCGCATGAGTACAAGGACTTGCCCGAACTCACCGAGCAAGCGTTGTCTCGTGCAGTTGTGAACAAGGGCGGTCGTCCCCGGTCCGCTAACCCGCGCAAGCTCATTTCAATTCGCCTCCCGGTCGATGTCATTGAACGGTGGAAGGCCACAGGCCCGGGCTGGCAAACTCGCATTGCCGAGCGTTTGAGCAAACTGCGCTGAGCACATGCAGCCTAACCCGGCGCTCAACCGGACGGGCCGGTACGCGGCTTCTTGCTTGCGAGTCTGGTCCACTACCCTCCTGGCCATAACGAGGAGATGGTTCTTGTCCGGCGGCGCGATGCGGCCTAACCCGGCGGTCAACACGGACGCGCCTCGGCGGGGCTTCGCCCGCCTCTCGCGCGCCGGTTACCTTTCACGTTAGGCCTCAAGCGTGGACCTCCGCACCCGACGCACCAAGACTTTTGCGGCGTTCGTTGTTTTGCTGCTTGCCGCAGTTTGGCTTACCGCGCGGTTCTTCTCCTCATCCGGCCTTGCGTGCCAAGAGTGCAACTGTCTCTACAGCTTCAGCGCGGAGAAATGGCGATGCCGTCAACCACCAATCGCGTTGGCTTTGGCTGTCCTTACCGGGTTCGGCGCACTTGTCGCTCTGGTGGTGGCAATACGAGGAAGGCGATGAGCGTTCGTGCTCCCATGTGCGTGAGGCCTAACCGGGCGGTCAACCGGACCGACCTCGGCGCGGCTTCGCCGGCCTCGGCGGCCGGTTACCTTTCACGTTAGGCCGCACCTTCCGCCGAGATGGAACGCCCCGCTCAAGTCAATCGCGCCATGACGCTCCTGTGGAGTTCGTTGGCCATCTCATGTGCACCTGCATTCTTTCCTGGCTCCGAATTGTCATTCGCGCCGGAGTCACTTGCTTGGTGGTGTGAACTTGCCCTTGCCGCCGCCACCGTCGGGATTACCGCTTTACTCTTCTATCTTGTGTCTCGCCGACGCAACTGGGCCCGGATTCTGTTGCTCGTTCTGTTTGTCGTAGGATTGTCGATTTCGGTTGCAACGCTTTCGTGGCCAATTGTAGAAGGCTGGCTTTCCTTCGCCGTTTACACCTTTGTGGCCATTCTCCAAGCGTTTGCGCTTTACCTGCTCTTCACTGGCAATGCAGCCACTTGGTTTCGTCAAAACTCGGAGGGTAGACCAGGTGCGGCCTAACCCGGCGGTCAACCGGACCGCTTTCGGCGCGGCTTCGCCGGCCTCTGCGGCCGGTTACCTGACACGTTAGGCCGCATGACCAGCCCTCTCCTCACCGCTTGCGCCGATGTCGGCTCCGTCGCTGCCGGTAACTTCGGGTGGTGGTCCTCGGATGGAGATTCAGGCCGCGAGCCGTCCACTCTCGCAGCGTCAGTCGCAGTCGCGCTAAACAGTAACCGCCCGGTCGCACTAGGGTTCGAGTGCCCTTTGTTCGTCCCCTTCGGCGAAGATGAGTCTCAACTCACCCGTGCGCGCCCTGGCGAGGGCAGTCGCCCATGGAGTGCGGGCGCTGGCTGCGGGGTGTTGGCTACCGGACTCGTTCAGGTCGCTTTCGTATTGCGCGCCATCCGCGCCTTGCTTAACTCGCCGCGTGCGGCGCACCTGGACTGGGAAGCCTTTGGCAAGGCCCCATCGGGGCTGTTTCTCTGGGAAGCGTTCGTATCCGGCAAGAGCAAGTCGTCCACGCACGTCGCTGATGCACAGTCCGCAGCCGTAGCGTTCACCCAATCGCTCCCAGATCCTCGAGCAGTCAATGCAGTTACCTGCGTCACACCAGTGTATTCACTCATTGGCGCAGCCATGCTTCGCACAGGCTGGTCGCAGTCGTCTGAGGTCTTGGCTCAGGCTTGTCTTGTCATCAAGGTCAGCGCCGATGCGGCCTAACCCGGCGTATATGGACTCCCCCCGCAAAGGAAGAGGTTGATCGATAGTTGTGGCAAGTAGGGTGAGCCTGCAGTCGTATATCCGGCATCTGAAGTGGGCTCATGATGGCCCGTGCCGACATGGAATCTGCGGACCGCGCTGCGCCAATCGTTACAAGCGGCAAGCGTGAAGCTGCCGGCAGGGTTATCGGCGTCAAGCGCGGTGGGGGTGACCCGGTTTGCCATGATGGGCGATCAATCTCTACGCAAGGCTCGGGGTGAGGTGAATGCGAGGCAACGGTGTTCAGGCGGGCAGCGCGAACGCCGTGCGCGCGACTTTCTTGTTCAGGCGAGTGACACCGTAGGGTTCGCCGTCGCGCAGCGTCGCATAGCAGATTCGCGCCAGCTTGTTGGCGAGGGCACAGGTTGCCTTGTTGTGGTTCGAGCGGCTCTGCACGGCAAGTGCCCACTGCCGCAGGCCATCGACCGTCTTGCCGGCGCGCACGGCCACGCCGGCCGCGCGCAATACCGAGCGCGCGCCGTGGGTGAGCAGCATGCGCAGGTAGCGGTCGCCGCGCTTGGAGATGCGTCCGAGATGGCGGGTGCCGCCGGACGAATGTTCCTTCGGCGTGAGCCCGAACCAGGAGGCGAAGTGCCGTGCGTCGTGGAAGTGGCTGACCTCGCCGGAGGTCGCTGCCACCATCGCCGTGGCGGTCAGCAAGCCGACACCGGGAATCGACAGCAGCGGGGTGCAGGCGGGCGATTGGCGGGCCAGCGCGGTCAGCTCGCGTTCGAGCTGCCCGATGCGCGCCTCGAGCAGGCGGACCTCCTCGACCAGCAAGGACATCGAGCGGCGGATCAGCAGGGGCACGGCCGAATGGGGATCCGCCAGCACCCGGCCGATCTGCTCGACGCCGAGACGGCTGCCCTGGGCGATGACGATGCCGAACTCGCGGCAGAAGCCGCGCAGCGCGTTGATGCGCGAGGTCCGCGTCGCCATCCACAGGGACCGGGTACGGTGCATCGCCTGCAGCGCCTGTTGCTCGACCGACTTTGACCTGAGTCCGGAATTTCGAGCCAATCATTCCTGGGGAATGGCTCGGGGTGGA
>CAYJNT010000280.1:0-4492 GCA_964370945.1 uncultured Hyphomicrobiales bacterium
TTAGACTATCCGGGCCGCCGCGTCACCCTCCTCGTTTGAGCATGATCTTTTCCGAAAACCGGTACCCATCCCGGATCAAGTCCGGGACAGGCTTTTTCGGGATCATGCTCTAGACCACGGCGCGCGCCGGCGCGGCAGTGGGAATATCCGGCGCGCTCGGCCGGGCCGCGGTGCCGCCATTCGTCGCATCGCGGATGACCACATCGCGGTCGGCGACGCCCTGCAGCGCCTCGGCGCGAACCGGGCGCGGCGGCGAGAACAGGAAGCCCTGTCCGAAGCGAACGTCGTAATCCAGAAGATCGACCACCACCGCCTCGGTTTCGATCCGCTCGGCCACGAGGCTGATGCCGAAGCGGCCCAGAAGATCGGAGAGGTCGCCGGCGTGGATGTCGGACGGTGCCGCCGCCTTGTTGAGCAGGAGCGCGGCTTGAATCTTCACAAAGCGGATGCCGCGCTCGGACAGATCGCGCGGCTCCATGCGCAGGTCGGTGACCTGATCCATCGAGAAGCGGAAGCCGCGCTCGGCGAGAGCGGAGAGGCTTTCCGTTTCGATCGGGCCCATCGCGCGCCAGGATTCTTGCGGCAATTCCAGCATCAGCGACGGCGCGAGCGCACGGTTCGCCTCCATGAATTGCGAGAATTGCGGATAGAATTCCGGATCGTTCAGCGTCGACATCGCGACATTGCAGAACAATCCGATCTCGCGATTCTTCAGGAGCAAGCGGCGCAACACCTGGACGCAGCGGAACAGCATCAGGTTGTCGATCTTCGGCATCAGGCCGGCATTCTCGGCGTGCTTCAGGAAATCCGCCGGCAGGATGAGCGTACCGTCCGGCATGCGCAGCCGCGTCATCGATTCGTAATAGCGCACCTTGCGCTGCGGCAGGGTCAGGATCGGCTGCAGGTAGAGATCGATGCGATTGGCATCGACCGCTTCGCGGATGGTCGCAACGATCTGCTCGCTGCTCATGCCTTTGAACGGGCCGCTCTCCTCGCCGACGCCTGATTGGGCTTTGGCTTCAGCCGGCGCGGGCGTATCGACGGGCAACGCAGTCTGCGCCGGCGGCGGCACCGCTGAGGCGATTTCGGTCACGGGCGACGGCGGCGACGACGCGAGCGACGCGATCCGGGTTTCGTGCGCGGCGACCGTCTCGGCGAGATTCTTGATCAGAACTCCGAGTTCGCCGATCTCGGATCGGACCGGATCGACAACGACCTTCACACGGCGCTCGAGATTGCCGGCGTCGTTCTCGAACGCGGCGACCTTGCGTCCCAATTCGCCGACCTGGCGGGCGAGATCGGCGGTTCCGCGCGACAGGTCCGCGATCTGGTCGCCGACATCGCTGCGGTCGCGCACGCGCGACGACACGGTATTGTAGATGGTGAGGGTGGCAAGCGCGGCGAGCGCCACAATCGCGGATTCGGCGGTCGACAGGCCGAGCAGCAGATAAACCACCGCGCCAAGGGAGGCCGCAATCAGGACCACACAGACCGCGATAAAGATGGCTGTCAGGCGCAACATCGGCTTACCCATGCGGACGGGAGTGGCCGTGATTCGCCAGCCCGCGCTACACTGTCCACGACCGGCCCGGACCACGCAAGCCTAACGAATTTCCTCAAGGCACATCGAACGAAATTTCATGACCAGCCCAGCGGTCCACAGCCTGCCAGCGTTGAGTTCCCGACTGACGGCATGGATTGCGGACAACCCGCGCCCGGCCTTCGCGGCCTTCTGCGTGTTCCATGCCGCCCTTTGGACCGCGCTGCCAACGATCATCTATCCCAATCTTCCGCTCGACCTGATCGAGGCGTTGACCTATGGGCGCGAATGGCAACTCGGCCATGACAAGCTGCCGCCGCTGCCATGGTGGATGGTCGAAATCGTCTACCGGCTGATCGGCCGCGACATCGCCTATTACCTCCTGGCACAGATTGTCGTGCTTGCGTGCTTCGCGTTCGCTTACGCGGCGGCATTGCCGATCGTCGGCGCGACCGGCTCCCTGGTGTCGATCCTGATCATCGACGGCATCCATTTTTTTAATTTCACCACGCCAAAATTCAATCACGACGTCATCCAGCTTCCGTTCTGGGCGCTCGCGGGATTGTCGTTCCTGCGCGCGCTGCAATCGGGACGGCTCCTGTGGTGGGCCCTGCTTGGTGCCGCGCTCGGCGGCGCGCTGTGGTCGAAATATTTCGTGGCGATCCTCGCCGTCCCGCTCGCGCTCTATCTTCTGCTTGATGGAAGCGCGCGCCGCACACTGCTGACACCGGGGCCGTATGTCGCGGCCGTTGTCGCGCTCGTCGTCGCCTCGCCCCATCTCATCTGGCTTGTGCGAAACGATTTTCTTCCCTTCGCCTATGCCGAGGCACGCGCCCTGCCCTATCGCGGCTTCTACGATCACTTCCTGCATCCGTTTCTGTTTCTGGTCTCGCATCTCGGCGCGATGCTGCCTGCCTTCTTCATCGCCTCGCCGCTGTTTCGGACCGACGCAGGAAAGCTTTGGTCCGGCAAGTTGAGTTTCGATTTCGCCGACGCCACCTTCCGCATCGTCACACTGCTGGCCTGGGGGCCGACGGCGTTGCTGATCCTGCTCTCCACGATCACGGGGCGCGGCTTGCTTGCGATGTGGGGATTCCCGCTCGCCATTTTCTTCGGGCTCTGGATCGTGATCGTTGCCAAGACCGCGATCGATCGCGCGCGACTGTCGCTGATCGTCGCCGGCTGGGCCATCGTGACCGCGATCTATGTCATCGTCTTCCTCGTGCATCATGCGGTGCTTCCGCGTTTCCACAGCCGCTTCAGCGCGCAGCTTTATCCCGGTCAGGAGATCGCCGACCGGATGACCAGGGAATTTGAACGGCAGACCGGCGAGACGCTGCGCTATGTGATCGGCCGCATCTATCCGGCCGGCGCGCTCTCCCATTACGCGCGCGAAGGGCGCCCGCGTGTTCTGATCGATGGCGATCCCAAGCGCGCGCCATGGATCGATATCGCCGATCTCAGGCGTCACGGCGCGGTCGTGCTGTGGTTCGATTTCGACCGCAAGGCGCTGCCGCCTTACGCGATGCAGGTCGCGAAGGACGCCGTGGTGCAGCCGCCGGCCGAAGTGCCCTGGCTGTGGCGCAGGGGCATTGTCGAGAACGGCATCGGCTGGGCGATCTTGAAGCCGGAGAGGTAGGGCGGCGAGCGCCATTCCCTCTCCTCATGGTGAGGAGCGCGAAGCGCGTCTCGAACCATCAGGCCCGTGAAATGGGCCGCCTGCATCCTTCGAGACGCGCCTTCGGCGCTCCTCAGGATGAGGCGGATCAGAGAGCCGAACTCAACTCAGCGCCTTGATCACCCGCCCGACCTTGTCGAAGATCTCGCCGATCTGTTTCTCGCTCACGATCAGCGGCGGCGTCACCGCGAGCGAATCGCCCACGATCCGGAACATGATGCCCTCGTCGTGGAAGCCGCGCTCCATCGCCTCGAAGCCGCGCTTGCCGACGGCATCCGGGCGCGAGGCGAGATCGATGCCGGCGGTGATGCCGACGCAGCGGATGTCGAGCACGTTGGGGAAGCCTTTCAGCGTCATGGCCGCGTCGTACCAGAGCGGCTCGATGGCCTTCGCGCGCGCAAACAGATCCTCGTCGCGATAAAGATCGAGCGCCGCGAGACCCGCCGCGCAGGCGAGCGGATGCGCCGAGTAGGTATAACCGTGGAAGAACTCCACCACGTGCTCGGGCCCGTTCATGAACGCGTCATGGATGCCCTTGCGCACGATCACGCCGCCCATCGGCACCGCGCCCGAGGTCACGCCTTTCGCAAACGTGATCATGTCGGGGATGACGCCGTAGCGTTCGGCGGCGAAGGCGTGGCCGAGGCGGCCGAAGCCGGTGATGACTTCGTCGAAGATCAAGAGGATTCCATATTTGTCGCAGATCGCGCGCAGGCGCTGCAGATAGCCTTTCGGCGCCGGCAGCACCGCGGTCGAGCCCGCCATCGGCTCGACGATCACGGCGGCGATGGTGGTGTCGCTGTGCAGAGCGACGAGACGCTCGAGATCGTCCGCCAAATGCGCGCCCCAATCCGGCTCGCCTTTCGAGAAGGCCTGATGCTCGCGATTGTAAGTGTGCGGCAGATGATCGACGCCCGGCAGCATGGTGCCGAACGCCTTGCGGTTGTTGGCAAGCCCGCCGACCGCCATGCCGCCGAAGCCGACGCCGTGATAGCCGCGCTCGCGGCCGATGAAGCGCACGCGCTGCGCCTGCCCGCGCGCATTCCAGTAAGCGAGCGCGATTTTCAACGCGGTGTCGGCGGCTTCGGAGCCGGAATTGCAGAAGAACACATGATCGAGATCGCCGGGCGCGAGCGCCGCGATCCGGTTGGCCAACTCAAAAGCGCGCGGATGACCGAACTGAAAGGTCGGCGCGAAATCGAGCTCGGCCGCCTGCTTGGCGATCGCCTCGACGATCGGCTGACGATTATGCCCGGCATTGGTGCACCACAGGC
>CAYJNT010000281.1:0-4482 GCA_964370945.1 uncultured Hyphomicrobiales bacterium
TGGTGATGATCGTGACCGTGATCATGGCCGTTGCCATCGCCGTGCAGGAAATCCGGCTCGATGTCGAGAATCCGGTCGAGATCGAAGGCCTTGCGGTCGAGCACCTCGCCGAGCGCGATCTGCGAGCGCTGGGTGCGATGCAGTTTCGCGTACGGATTGATGCCGCGGATGCGCGCCTCGATCTCCTGCAATTCCGGCTCGCTGACGAGATCGGTTTTGTTGACGAGAATGACGTCGGCAAAGGCGATCTGGTTCTTCGCTTCCGGCGCGTCCTTCAGCCGCTCCTTCAACCACTTGGCGTCCGCGACCGTCACCACCGCGTCGAGCTTGGTCTTCTCGCCGACCGCTTCGTCCATGAAGAAGGTCTGCGCCACCGGCGCCGGATCGGCGAGGCCCGTGGTTTCCACGATGATGGCGTCGAACTTGCCCTTGCGCCGCACGAGGCCCTCGATGATCCGGATCAGGTCGCCGCGCACGGTGCAGCAGACGCAGCCGTTATTCATCTCGAAGATTTCCTCGTCGGAATTGACCACGAGGTCGTTGTCGATGCCGATCTCGCCGAATTCGTTGACGATCACGGCGTATTTCTTGCCGTGCGGCTCGGACAGGATGCGGTTGAGCAACGTCGTCTTCCCGGCCCCCAGATATCCGGTCAGGACCGTGACGGGAATTTTATCGGACATTCAGCACTCCAGAAGGCTCAGCTCGTCAATGCGGCGCCGAGCGTCCTTATATTGTGCTTCATCATGTCGATGTAAGTGGGGGCCTGTCCCTTTTCGTCGGTCAGGGCGTCGGAATAAAGCGTGCCCCCGACCTTCGCCCCGCTCTCTTTGGCGATCCGCTCCAGCAGCCGCGGGTCGCTGACATTCTCCAGGAACACCGCCGGAATCGTCTGCTTCTTGATCTGGCCGATGATCTTGGCGACGTCCTTGGCCGAGGCCTCGCTCTCGGTCGACACGCCCTGCGGCGCGATGAAGTCGACCCCGTAGGCGGCCTTGAAATATCCGAAGGCGTCGTGGGTGGTGATGATGCGGCGGCGGTCGGCCGGGATTTTCGCGACCTGCTCCTTCACCTCGCGATCGAGCGCGTCGAGCTTCGCCGTGTAGGCGGCGGCGTTGGCTTCGTAGGCGGCCTTGCCGGCCGGGTCGGCGGCGACGAGCGCATCACGAATGTTCGCGACATAGACTTTCGCGTTGGCGACCGATTGCCATGCATGCGGGTCGGTCTGGACTTTACCCTCCTCTTCCATCTTGAGCGTCTTGATGCCCTTGGTGGTCACCACAACCATGCCCTTGGTGCCGGACGCCTTCACCAGACGCGGTATCCAGCCCTCGAAGCCGAGTCCGTTGGTGAACACGACTTTGGCGGCGCTCAGTTTCTTCGCGTCGGCCGGCGACGGCGCATAAACATGCGCGTCACCGTTGACCGGAACGAGGCTCGCGATCTCGGCGCGATCGCCGCCGACATTCTTCACAAAATCGGCCAGGATCGAGAAGGTCGCGATAACCTTGACCTTGTCCTGCGCCAAGGCAGGCCCTGTATGCAGCAGCGCCGCCAACGCCAGTGCCGCAATAGCAACTCGTTTCACCGACATGACTGTCTCCTTCACGCTTCGAGATGACGCCTTGGAACGAGATGGCGGACGAGGCCGCCGACGCGGCCGAACAGCACGGACGCGACATAGAGGACCGCCGCGACCAGAATGACGGCAGGGCCGGACGGCACGCCGCTATGGAATGACAGCACCAGTCCGCCGAAACCGGAGAGCATGCCGGTTGCCGCCGCGATCACGACCATGGCGCTGATATCGCGCGCCCAGAAACGCCCGATGGCCGCCGGCACCATCATGATGCCGACGCCCAGGAGTGTGCCGAGCGCCTGAAAGCCGGAGACGAGATTGATCACGACCAGCGCCATGAAGGCGAGATGCGCGGGTCCGCCGAGCCTGCTGACCGAGCGCAGATAATTCGGATCAACGCATTCAATCACCAGCGGCCGGTAGATCACCGCCAGCGCGACGAGCGTGATCGAGGCATTGACCGCGATCAGCGTCAGTGTCTGGTCGTCGAGCGCCAGCACATTGCCGAACAGGAAATGCAGCAGATCGATATTGGTGCCCTTCATCGACACGATGGTGACGCCGACCGCGAGGGAGATCAGAAAGAACACGGCGAGCGAGGCGTCTTCCTTCAATTCAGTCGCGCGCGCGATCAGGCCGGCGAGCAGCGCGACCACAAAGCCTGCGATCAGACCGCCCGCCGTCATGGCATAAAGGCTCAGTCCGGAAATGAGAAAGCCGATAGCGGCGCCCGGCAGGATCGCGTGCGCCATGGCGTCGCCCACAAGGCTCATCCGCCGCAGCATCAGGAACACGCCGATCGGTCCGGCGCCGAGCGCGAGCGCACAGACGCCGACCAGCGCGCGGCGCATGAACTCGAAGTCCTGGAACGGTGCGATGAGAATGTCGTGGATCATGAGATCACGCCGCGCAGGCGGCCGCCTCCTCGTCGAAGGCTTCACACATGTGCCGCGCCCTGGTGAGATTTTCCGGCGTCAATACTTCGGGCGTCGCGCCCCAGGCCACCTTCTCGCGCGCGAGCAGCAGCGTCTCAGGGAAATTCGCTTTCACCAGATCGATGTCGTGCAACGCCGCGAGCACGGTGCGCTTTTCGCCGTGCCAGCGCCGCACGATATCGAGCAGGTCGAGCGTTGATTTCGCGTCGATGGCGGTGAAGGGCTCGTCGAGCACCACAATGCGTGCGTCTTGCAGCAAGAGGCGCGCGAACAGCATGCGCTGCATCTGTCCGCCGGACAGCGTGCCGATGGCGCGGCTTTCGAAGCCGGTCAATCCAACCGCCGCGATCGCGTCGCCGATTTTCGTGCGCGCGTCTTTGCCGATGCCGCCGAAAATGCCCGCCTGCCGCCACAGCCCCATCGCCACCATGTCGTAGACATTGATCGGGAAGGAACGGTCGATCTCGGCGGCCTGCGGCAGGTAGGCAATCTCATGCGGATCGACGCCGGCGCGGGAGATCTCACCCGACAGCGGCTTGAGCGCGCCGACCACGCCTTTGAACAAAGTTGATTTGCCGGCGCCATTCGGACCGACCACGGCGACGAGTGCCCCATCCTTGATCTCGCCGCTCAGGTGATGCACGGCCGGGTGCCGGTCGTAACCGAGGGTGAGATTGCGGAATTGCAATTGCGCGTTCATGTGGACCTCACGACAGCGCCCAGAACACGGCCGCCCACAAGACCGCGATCAGGACGGCGGACATCGAAAGTCGCTCGATCACCGACAGCCGCAGGATCGACGGCGCGATCGAGGCCGGCGGATGCGAATGCCCGGCGTGGTGATGGTGATGTGAAGCCATGATTTGTTATATTATAACATTTTGGGCGATTGCAAGCCGGGTGCGCCTCAAGCCGTTAGCCAAGAGCCTGATTTTCTTGAGTTTCGACATGATCGGCGAATTGCCAATCCATGGCCCGAAAGCCATGCTCCGCTTCTTCCTTTCCGGCAGCTCCAGCCCTCGTCCCCCCACCCGGCGAAAACCATGAACGAACAAAAAAAACGCGTCGTCTCGATCGGCGAGGTGATGATCGAGATGAGCCGGGGGCCCGACGGGCGCTTCGGGCTCGCCTGCGGCGGCGACACGTTCAACACGGCGGTCTATCTCGCGCGCAACGGGGTCGAGGTCGCTTACGCGACCGCGCTCGGCGACGACCGCTATTCCGACGGCATCGTCGCGCTCGCGACCGCCGAGGGCATCGCCACCGATCTCATCCTGCGGGTGCCCGGACGCATGCCGGGACTGTACCTGATCGAAACCAATCCGGCCGGCGAACGCACGTTCAATTACTGGCGCGACTCGGCGCCGGCGCGCGAATTGTTCGAACTCGCCGACTGGAGCCGCGTCGCCGAAAGCATCATGACCGCGCGCGTCGTTTATTTTTCCGGCATCACCCTGTCGCTCTACTCCAACAACGGACTGGGACGCTTTCTCGCGGTGCTGGAAATGGCGCGGCAGAAAGGAGTCAAAGTGGTGTTCGACGGGAATTATCGTCCGCGCGCCTGGAAAGGCGACATCGCGCGCACGCGCACGGTGTTCACCGAAGCGCTCAAGCGCGTCGACATCGCGCTGCCGACCTTCGACGACGAGGCTTTGCTCTGGGGCGACGCCTCTCCGCAGGCGACGGTCGATCGCCTGCAATCCTTCGGGATCGGGGAGATCGCCGTCAAGAACGGACCCAATCCGGCCCTGGTCGCGGCCGGCGGACATCAGGATTATATTTCCGTGCCGGACGTCGTCATGCCGGTCGACACCACGGCCGCCGGCGACAGCTTCAATGCCGGCTACATGTCGGCACGGCTTTCGGGACAGAATCCGGCCGACGCCGCGAGTTGCGGGCATCTGCTTGCCGCCGAAAAAATCAAGCATCGCGGCGCGATCATGCCGCGCAACGCCGCGGCGGTGCATT
>CAYJNT010000282.1:0-2038 GCA_964370945.1 uncultured Hyphomicrobiales bacterium
TTGACCATCGGCGCGCGGTCGAAACGCCGGCGACAGCACGAGCGAATTCGGCTCGAATATCACATTCAAATTATAATTTATATAGCTCGGACAGCGCGGGCCTGAGTCACTGCAGCCGATAGGCGGCGTGACACCCGACGCACGCCGCGGTCACGGTCGATAGAGCTTGCAGCGCCGGCTTCAAGTCGCCGGTTACGCCGGCATTCTGGGCTTCGATCGCGAACCGGCTGGCGCTGCGATGCATCGTGGTGCCGACATCCTGCATGCCTTGCGGCATGTATTTGGCCACCTCATGCGCTCCGTGCAGACTGAGAGAGCTCATCCCCAAACGCTGCTCCGCGATACGACCTGCGACGTCCTCCTGACCGCGCCCGAGCGCTTCCTGGATTTCCTGCAACGCGAGCAGATGATCCCGCATGTTCGCCAGCGTATGGTCACGAAGCGCATCCGGAAAGCGAACGAATTCGCGCTGATCTTTATCGTTTCCGGCAGCCCCGGGTGCGCCGCTGTTGTGGTGGCCGTGTTGGGCCCATGCCAGCGAAAGGCCGGCGAAAACGACCATAATCAACGACGCCGGAACGAGAACGCGCTTCATAATCTTTCTCCTGTGCATGGGGAGTGCTCAAATATACAAAAGAGCGCGTCTTGCGGCGCGCTCTTTCGCATGTCGCCGGCATCAATGCTGGTGTTGCGGTTCGGCCGAGGCACCGCGCATATGACGCCCCATCATGCCGCCGCCGTTCTTCATCATGGCCTCGTGCGCCGCGACCATTCCGCGTTGGGCGAGATCGGTCACCTCCGCGGCGTGATCCTGCAGGGCCTTGACGGCATCCGCGTCCGTCGAGGTCTGGACGACGATCACGCCCTTCTCGGTCACCTCATACGTGCTTTTGACCTTATCCTTGTGCCGGAAGATCGCGTGCAGCGCCGGGGTCTCGATCGGCAAACCTGGATCACGTCCTTCTTCGACCCGCTTCCCCATTTCGCTGACGTGCTTTTTGATGGTCGCCGCAAGCTGGGGGTCGTCCGATTCCGTAACGGTTCGGATGCCGTCGGGAAGGTTCGTCACCGTGCGCTTGATGCGATCATGGTTGAAAAACATTTCGCGAAGATCGTTGTGCTCCGACGCGGTCGCGGAGCCATGGTTCATCCCCATCATGCCGGGGCCCATCCCCATCATTCCGGCGCCCATGCCCATCATGCCGGACCCCATTTGGCCCCGCATACCCTGTCCCATCGATCCCATCTGGCCGTGCATGCCCGGTCCCATGCCACGCATCCCGCCCGGGCCATGACCGGACGACTGCGCCAGCGCCCAACCGCCGACGAGCACGGTTGCGGCCACGATGCCGCCAACGACCAGAACTTTCTTCTTCATCTGAATCTCCAATGCCTGGCCAACGGAGAGGCCCGTTGCTGGGGCCATTGGAAAGGCCGGATGTCACCCAAGTTTTTCAGAGACAGCTCTGTTTGTGACAAAGTGTGTCCAGTCGCGGCACCCAATGCCACCCGAAAGTTCGCCCCGCGGGCGCCGTATTGGCCTTGCCGCAATCGCCCTCTGGACGCTGGATGCGTCCAGAGGGCTTGGCGGGCGCGGCTTTCCGGTTGTTCACCGCGCGTTCTCGACCTCAATGCCGGAACGGCGGGCCGCCGGCGGTGTGCATGGCACCAGGGCCGAACGCGAGCCCAAGCAGGCTCGTCTGAGCCTTGGCCTTCTGCGTATCGTCGAGCGCGGCGAGAAGCTCATTCGCAGCCGTCTTCACGGCCTCGAATTGCTTTTGCCCTTGCTCCCGGATCTTGGTCGCGAACGCAAAGCGGTCCTGCGGGCTCAGCTTGCTGACGGCGTCGGGATTGACGCCCTCACGCGCGGTCTTCATCGTGGTGGCTGCGTCCTGAAGCGCCTTGGTGTACTTGGTCCAGGCGGGCTCCTGGGCCGCCGTGATGCCGAGCTCAGTCTTCAGCGTATCGATCTGTGTCGGATCGAATTGCGTCAAACCCGGGCCGCCATGCATGCCGGGGCCCATCTGGCCGTGCATGC
>CAYJNT010000282.1:2138-4441 GCA_964370945.1 uncultured Hyphomicrobiales bacterium
TGCATGCCCTGCATTCCGCCCGGGCCCTGACCGGATGTCTGCGCCAAAGCCCATCCGCCGGCGAGCAAAGCGGCGGTTGCGACGCCGCCAATAACCAGAGCTTTCGTTTTCATGTCTGTCTCCAATCGCTGGCAACAGAGAAATCCGTTGCTTGCATAGACAATAGGAAGCGGGCGCCGCGGAAGTTTTTCAGAACGGTCGAATTATGTGACAAAGTGTGCCGCGAGCCGTAACCGGCATATCCCGTTACAACATTTCTACGAATTAACGTCCGCGCAGCCGCTATATTCACGCCATGTCCGGGGCGCCGCATATCCTGATCGTTGACGACCATCGTGAAATCCGCGATCTGGTCTCGCGGGCGCTCGTCAAGGAGGGATTCCGCGTCAGCACGGCTGCCGATGGCCGCGCGATGCGAAAAGTCCTCGTCGACGGCCGCATCGACCTGATCCTGCTCGACCTCATGCTGCCCGGCGAGGACGGGCTGACGCTATGCCGCGCGTTGCGTGCGGAATCCGACATCCCGATCATCATGCTGACCGCCAAGGGCGAGGAGATCGACCGCGTCATCGGGCTAGAAATGGGCGCCGACGATTATCTGCCAAAGCCATTTGGCAGCCGCGAGCTGACCGCCCGGATCCGCGCGGTGTTACGGCGCGGGCGCAACGAGAAAAACGAAAAGAGCACAAAGCCGTCGCATTTTTGCTTCGACCACTGGCGTCTTGACGTCGGCGCGCGGGAACTCGTGCGCAGCGACGGTGTCACCGTTCCGCTGAGCACTGGAGAATATGATTTGCTGATGGCATTCGTTGAGCGCCCGCAACGTGTGCTCACCCGCGATCAGCTGCTCGATCTGGCGCGTGGGCGCGCGGCCTCGACCTTCGACCGCAGCATCGACACGCAGGTCAGCCGGCTGCGCAAAAAACTTGAACGCGATCCCGCCGATCCGAAAATCATCAAGACGGTATGGGGCGGCGGATACATGTTCACGCCTTCCGTAATCCGCCAATGAACCGGTTTTTTCCCAGGAGCCTGTTCGGCCAGACCTTGCTCATTCTGCTCGCAGGTCTGGTCGTATCGCATGTGATCGGCTCCTGGATCTACACCGCGGATCGGGAGCAGGCCGTACGCGCGGTGGGCGGATTCGCAGCCGCGCAGCGCATCGCCAATTTGACCCGGCTGGTCCAGGAAGCGCCGCGCGAATGGCGCGACCGGATCGTCGCGGCCCTGAGCGATCAAACGCTCCGCGTGTCACTCTCGGCGCAGCCTCCCGCATTCGGGAGCGTGAACGAGAATGGCACTATTTCCCAAACCATCAGGGATTTCCTCGCCGATCAGCTGCCGCCGACGGCCGCGCAACAGCTCCGCGTTGTCGTGTCGGCTGCGGCGGACTCGCCGTTTGCAACCTGGCACCCTATGGGATCAGGCCCGATGATGGGCCCCGGTCCGATGATGGCGCGGGGGCGGATGATGCATGGCCTCGGAGGCTTTCGCGATCTGCAGGTCGCAATGCCCCTCCCCGACGGACAGTGGCTCTCGTTTGCAACGAACCTTCCCGACACCGGCCCTGCATTCTCCCAACAGTTCCTGGTCTCGATGGCCGTTATGGCGATTGTCATTCTGGGCATCTCGATCTGGGTCGTGCGACACGTGACGGCCCCTTTGGCATCGCTCGCCGTGGCCGCCGAGCGGCTGGGGCGGGACGTAGCCGCTGCGCCCCTTCCGGAAACCGGCACGACCGAAACCCGTCAGGCCTCGCGCGCCTTCAACGACATGCAGACCCGTCTGCGCAATCTGATCGACACCCGGATGCGGATGCTGGCCGCCATCTCGCATGATCTGCGCACACCGCTGACGCTTCTGCGGCTTCGCGCAGAAAACGTCAAAGACGAGGACGAGCGGAACAAGATGCTGGCGACGATCGTCGAGATGGATTCCATGATCGGAGCGACGCTGCAATTCGCGCGCGACGAGACTATTGCCGAGGTGCGGCGACCCACGGACCTTGCATCTCTTCTCCAGAGCATCGCCGACGATATGAATGATGCCGGTCTTTCCGTGACCATCGAGCCAGCCCCGCCACTCGTCTACGAATGCCGGACCGCCGCGCTCAAGCGCGCCCTGACCAATCTGATCGACAACGCAGTCAAATACGGAAAGACGGCTCACGCCGCGATCACCGTCACGCCAAAGACGATCGACATCACAATCGATGACGAGGGGCCGGGGATTCCGGAGCAAGAACTCTCTCGCGTCTTCGAACCGTTCTACCGAATCGAGGAATCCCGAAGCCGGGAGACCGG
>CAYJNT010000283.1:0-4417 GCA_964370945.1 uncultured Hyphomicrobiales bacterium
GAGCCTGTCAAACGCCCCTACCTGACCCACGTGTCAGGAATGGACGCTTACGATCTTTGCATAACTCACAGTTATCAGCCCGTTGCCCAACCACAAGTAAAAAGGCCGCGCTCCAGAGGAGCGCGGCCAAGTCCGCCGCGGGAGGAAACGCGCGGGCGCCCGTTCAAGACGGAGAAGTCCGGCGGCTCAACATCCCGATGCGTCAACGAGGAAACCCGCGCCAACGGGATCCTGCCGATCAATCATCCAGCGCGCGGTGCCGAGCAATCCAGCCGTACCCTTGATCGTAGGACGGACGGCACGGGTACCATTGAGGCTCGTCTCGCCGATCAAACAGCCCTCGAAGGTACCGCTGCCGAGTAGCCCCTCGGCACGAATGGGCTGGTGCAGCTTCAGCATCCCGCGCGCCTCGTACATCGCCATCATGGCACTGGTCCCGGTACCCCCCGGGGACCGATCGAGTTGCCCGGCTGAGAAGACATGGACATTCTTGTGAAAGGCATCGGGGATGGTCGGCTCGTGCCAGAAGGTCACGAAATTGAGATTATTGATATGGCTAGCCGCCGGGTGCTGGATTGGGCCCTTCTTGCGCAATTGCTCGCGGGCGATGACGCCTAAACGTGAAAGCTCCGGGCTGTTTTCAGGGGCGATGCGCAGCGAAGTGCCACGCAGGTCGATAATCCCGAAATAGTTTCCGCCCCACGCGATGTCCGCTTTGAGCGCTCCGATACCGGGCAACTCGAGCGGCACGTCCTGAGCTGCGACATAGGCCGGCACATTCTCGAAACGAGTCCACTGGACTTCTGGTCCCTCGTTAGCGACCTCAGCGGTCACCGGACCAGCCGTAGTCTCGAAGCGAACCGTTGTTCGCCCGCCCTCTTCACGACGTACGAGGCCAAGTGCCACCATCGCCATACCGAGGGCAATCGTGCCATGGCCGCACATATGGGAGTATTGTGTGCCATCGATATAGATCATCCCCGCATCGAAGTCGGGACCAGACGGCGGCGTCAGGAACACACCGAACATGTCCTTGTGTCCTCGCGGCTCGCGCATCAGAGCGCAGCGCAGCCAGTCGTAGTTCTGCTCAATGAACCTGCGTTTCTCGAGGACGCTGGACGCCGGCGGGTAAGGAATTCCACTGTGAATGATACAGAGGGGCTCGCCCTCGGTATGAGTGTAGATGACATCAAAGACATCCTGCTGGCGCATTACAATTTGCTCCTTGGTTCGATAGATCTCAGCCGCGTTCAGATAGGACGTCGAGGCCAAGAGTGAGGTCGAGGACGACGATGACAACGGCTGCCACGAGAATCGTGATCGACGACACAGCAGCGATTGTCGGGTCGATGGTGTATTGAACGTAGTTGAAGAGCTTGACCGGGATCGTCGTCAGATCGGCGGTCGTGTTGAAGATGCTCAGCTCGACATTGATCCAGGAGGAGATGAACGCGAAGATCGCGCCGCTGACGATGCCGCTTCGAATCTGAGGCAGAGTGACCAGGAAGAACGTAGTCACCGGCCCGGCCCCGAGGTCGGCGGAAGCCTCCTCAAGGCTTTTCTGCTCCTCGGCCAGCTGCGGTAGCACGGCGCGCAGCACGAACGGCATAATGATCACGATATGCCCGACGAGTAGCGCGTTGAAGCTGCGCGTCAGGCCGATCGCCGCGCCGTATTGCAGCATCGCAGCGCCGATCACCACATGCGGCAGGATCAGCGGCGACATCAACATGGCGGAGAACACTTGTTTGCCGAGAAAGGCATGACGCGCGATCGCGAGCGCGGCCGGCACCGCCAACAGTACAGCAATGAGCGTAGCCGCCGCCGCGAGCACAGTGCTGGTGGCGAAAGCGGAGACGTAGGACGGATCACCCAGCATCTTGCCGTACCAGGCGAGCGTCACCCCTTGCGGCGGAAAGGCAAGGAAGCTCGTTGTCGTCAGGGATGATCCAACAATGACCGCCAGCGGCAGCACCAGATAAGCCAGCGCGGCATAAGAGATTAAGCGTAGCATGAACACGATCATTTCATGCCCTCTTCCGTTCACCGATGTAACCGGCGAGAGCGACGAGGACGAGCGTAAGCACCAGCATCGTGATGCTGAGCGCGCCGCCATAGTGGAAATCGAAGACTGAACTATATTGCTGGAAGATCAGCATCGAGAATACGGTCATGCGTCCGCCGCTAAGCAGGGCCGGCGTGACATAGGCGCTAACCGCAAGCATGAAAACTATAACTGAACCCGCCATCAGCCCCGGCAGGCTCAACGGAAAGGTAACTGTCCAGAAAGTGGCCGCGGGCGTGGCCCCGAGATCGGCTGATGCCTGCTCCAGCGACGGATCGACTTTGGCGAGCCCGTTGCCGACCGCCAGCACGACGAAGGGGAGCAGGATGTAGACGAGTCCAATCAGTATCCCGAGTTCGGTACCGAGAAAGCGCATCGGCCGTTCCATCAGCCCGCTGCCAATCAGTCCTTCATTGACAAGCCCGTTGCGGCCGAGCAGCACCATCCAGCCGAAGGATCTGACGATGTTGCTGGTGAAGAGCGGGATCACCAGCAGGATGATACAGGCGCGTCGCCAGAACGCCCATTTCACCAGCCGTACCAGGTACCAGGCCAGCGGGTAACCAATCAGCACGCTGGCAATCGTGGTCATCGCACCTATGCGGAAGGTCACCCAGAGCACGTCCCAGTGGTAGCTGTCGAGGAGAACACGCGCATAGTTCGCGAAGGTGAGTTCCCCGCCCGCCTTGGTGAAGCTGGCGATGGCCACGACCACCATCGGTGCGACGAAGAAGGCTCCGAAGAAAAGCGTCGGCAGTCCAGCCAGAAACGCGACCGTGCGCAAGGGAGTTGCCATCTCACCATCAGCCCGCAATTAGGTGCAGATCGCGGGGGCGGAAGCCCGCGAGAACGTTGGCACCCTCGACGACATGAGGCGGAACAGCGCCACTCAAGCGACAGGTCAAGGTCACGTCGCCGCTCCGGAGCGCAACAACGACATGGCTGCCAATATGAATCACGTCCTCAACGACGGCCGCAACGGTCGAGAGTCCCTCTCCGACCGTATCCTTAAGGAGCACGATGTGCTCGGGGCGCAGCACTGCGACAATGTCACGACCGGCGGGAAGCTTCAGTCCGGGAAGCGTGACCGGTCCCAGCGCAAGCGACAAGCGACCATCGTCAAGGGCCTTACCCAAGAGCAGATTCGCTTCACCGATGAAATCCGCGACGAAGCGGGTCCGCGGCGCGCGGTATATATCCTGCCCGCAGCCAATCTGCTCGATCCGGCCGTGATTCATGACGACGACGCGGTCGGCCATGGTCAGGGCCTCCTCCTGGTCGTGAGTCACAAAGATGAAGGCGATGCCAAGTTTCTCCTGAAGATGCTTTAGCTCGATCTGGACGCGCTTCCGCAGTTTGAGGTCGAGCGCACTCAACGGCTCATCGAGAAGCAGAAGCTTGGGTTTGTTGACGATGGCGCGGCCGAGCGCAACGCGCTGCTGTTGACCGCCAGAGAGTTGGCTGGGGTAGCGGTCGCCGAAGCCAGACAGACCGACGAGTTCGAGCGCCTCCGCGGCTTGCTTGCTCGCCTCCGCGCGCGGGGTACCGTGGCGGCGCGGTCCATAGGCGACGTTCTCTGTAACGCTCATATGCGGGAATAGCGCATAATTTTGGAAGACAGTGTTGAGCGGCCGCCGGTACGGTGGCAGGCCGGTCACATCCTCACCGGCGATGCGGATGGTACCGACATCTGGCGTCAGGAAGCCCGCAATACAACGCAGAAGCGTGGTCTTGCCACAACCCGAGGGGCCGAGCAGGGCGATGAATTCGCCCTGCTCAACGTTGAGTGTGATGTCCGTCAGCGCCGCATGCTCGCCGAAATTTTTCGACAGCCGGCTGATTTCGAGGAGAGAAGCGATCATGACGAGTCCGAGAGTCCCGAACGTGAAGCGCTCACTTGCGAGCGATCTCGCGATTCCAGGTGTCGACGATCTTGGCGCGCAGCCCGTTGATTTCCGTCCAATCGAATAGCAGGAGATCCTTCACAGAGCCTTTTTCGCCCCAAGGCAACTTGCGCGCCGTCTCTGGCTTCACGGACACGCCCTTTACCGAAGGACCGAGATAAAGCTTGTCGGCGAGGCAACTAGAGGCCTGCACGGTCAAGGCCTGATCGATGAATTTCTGTGCGGCCGCCTTCTTCGACGTGCCTTTCACCAGATGTAGCCGCGCATCGGTTGCCCACGCGCCCTCCTTTGGCACAACGAAACCGATCGGTAAGCCCTTGTCCGCCAAATCCCAAGCCCCGACGCTGAAATGCGCGCCGATGATCACTTCGCCGCTCTGGTAAGCGTTGCTCGCCGCGCCCGAGGAATCGAAGTATAGCGCCGCCTTGAGCTCCTTGATCTTCTTGAA
>CAYJNT010000284.1:0-4398 GCA_964370945.1 uncultured Hyphomicrobiales bacterium
TTGAACAGATCTTCCTTCCGCAACGCTTGCACGAAATGCACGATCTCACGTGAGAGCTTGGCGGCTATGCCGGGCACCTTGTTCTGCACAATGGCGAGTTCGCGCGCGGCATCCGGGTAGCCGATCCAGTGGTAGAGGCAGCGGCGCTTGAGCGCATCGTGGATTTCGCGCGTGCGGTTCGAGGTGATGACGACGATCGGCGGATGCGCAGCCTTCACTGTTCCCATTTCCGGGATCGTGACCTGGAAATCGGCCAGCACTTCAAGAAGGAACGCCTCGAACGCTTCGTCGGTGCGATCGAGTTCATCGATCAGGAGAACCGGCGCACCGGCAGGATCGGGCTCGAGCGCCTGCAACAGCGGACGCTTGATCAGGAAGCGCTCGGAGAAAATGTCATGCTCAAGACGATCGCGGTCGCTCGTGCCTTCGGATTCCGCAAGACGGATGGCGATCATTTGCGCGGCGTAATTCCATTCATAGACCGCGGCGGAAATATCCAGGCCCTCATAGCATTGCAGGCGGATGAGCCGGCGGCCGAGCATCTCGCTCAGCACCTTGGCGATTTCGGTCTTGCCGACGCCGGCCTCGCCTTCGAGGAAAAGCGGCCGGCCCATCTTCAAGGCCAGAAAGAGCACGGTCGCAAGCGCACGGTCGCCGACATAGCGGCCGGCGGCCAGCAACTCCTGCGTCGCGTCGATGGAGACCGGCTGGACGGAAATATTCTTTTTCATGCCAATACCTTAGCCGACGAGAGACGCATGGGCGAGATGCCGGAACGCAGGGCCTGCTTGCCGCCCGCGCAGGCCCGCCTACATATCGGGATCATCAGCGAAATTGCACGGGGTTAAGTCATGCCGGGTCAGCCGTTGAGAACCATCGATCCGGGCGTGCGGATTGGCCATGTCCATCTGAAGGTGGCTGACCTCGAGCGCTCGCTCGGTTTCTATCGGGATGTCCTCGGGTTCAAGGTGACGCGGAGGCGCCACGGCGCCGTGTTCATGGCCGCCGGCGACTATCACCATCATCTCGCGATCAACACCTGGGAAAGCCTCGGTGGCCAGCCGCCGGCGCCCGGCACGACCGGCCTCTATCACACCGCGATCCTCTATCCGACACGCTGGCTGCTGGCCGACGCCTTGCGGCGCGTGATCGAGGCGAAAATCCCGCTCGACGGCGCGAGCGATCATGGCGTGAGTGAAGCCCTTTATCTGCGCGATCCGGACGAGAACGGCGTCGAGCTCTACCGGGACCGCCCGCGAGAACAATGGAAGTATGACGACAACGGCGACGTCGTCATGCAGACCGAACCGCTCGATCTGCGAGATCTGCTGGCCGAGCTCGAGAAAGCGCCGGCTTAACGCTTCACAGCATCCGCGACCGCACGGCGTGCCAGCACGCCGATCAGATGCGCGCGGTATTCCGCGCCGGCGTGGATGTCGCTGTTCAGGCCATCGGGCTTCACGCTCAGTCCCTCGAGCGATTTCGGCGCGAAGCGCTTCTTGAGCGCCTCCTCGAATTCCTTGACGCGAAACACGCCGTTTGATCCCGCGCCCGTCACCGCGACGCGGATGTCGGCGCCGCGCTTTGAGACGAACACGCCGACCAGCGCGAAGCCGGAGGCCGGATGCTTGAACTTCTGGTACGCCGCTTTCTTGGCGATCGGAAACGAGATCTTGGTGATGATCTCGTCCGGCTCCAGCGCGGTCGAGAACATGCCGGTGAAGAATTCATCTGCCTGAATTTTCCGCTTCGACGTGATGATGGTCGCGCCAAGCCCGAGACACGCGGCGGGATAGTCCGCATTCGGATCGTTGTTGGCGACCGAGCCGCCGATGGTGCCGGCTTCGCGCACATGCGGATCGCCGATCGAGCCCGGCACTTCCGCGAGCGCGGGGAGATTGTCTTTCGCGGTGGCCGAATTCGCGACCTCGACATGGCGCGTCATCGCGCCGATGACGATCGAACGCCCTTTCAGCTCCACGCCGGACATGCCCTCGACCTTCGACAGGTCGACCAGCACCGGCGGGTTGGCGAGCCGCAATTTCATCACCGGAATGAGCGAATGCCCGCCCGCGAGCAATTTCGCGTCTTCGTGCTTGGCGAGCAGGTTGACCGCCTGCCGAACGGTGGTCGGACGATGGAATGTGAAAGCGTACATGCAAGAACTCCCTTAAGCCGCCTGACGCGGCCGTGCTTTTTGTAAAGCGGCCCAGACCGCCTGCGCGGTCGCGGGCATCGCGATGTTTTCAGAGCCGATCGCGTCGGTGATGGCGTTGATCACGGCCGCCGGCGCGGCGATCGCGCCGGCTTCTCCGCAGCCCTTGATGCCGAGCGGATTGGACGGACATTTCGTGACAATGGTGCCGACCTTGAAGGCCGGGAAATTCTCCGCGCGCGGCATGGAGTAGTCCATGAACGAGCCGCTCACGAGCTGGCCCTCCTTGTCGTAGACCGCGTTTTCAAGGAGCGCCTGCCCCACGCCCTGCGCGATGCCGCCATGCACCTGGCCCTCGACGATCATCGGATTGATGATCGTTCCGAAATCGTCGACCGCGGTCCAGTTCACGATGCGGCTCTCGCCCGTCTCTTCGTCGATCTCGATTTCGCAAATGTGGCAGCCGGCGGGAAACGTGAAATTCACCGGATCGTAGAACGCGCCTTCCTTCAGGCCGGGCTCGAGCTCCTGGCCGGAGAATTTGTGCGCGACATAGGCGTTGAGCGTGACATCGCCCCAGGCCGCCGATTTGTCGGTGCCCGCGACCGTGAATTTGCCGTCCTTGAATTCGATGTCGCGCTCGGACGCTTCCAACATGTGGGCCGCGACCTTTTTCGCCTTGGCCTCGATCTTGTCGAGCGCCTTCACCACCGCGGAAAGCCCGACCGCGCCGGAGCGCGAGCCATAGGTGCCCATGCCGAACTGCACCTTGTCGGTGTCGCCATGCACGACCGAAATATTCTCGATCGGAATGCCCAGACGCTCGGCGACCACTTGCGCGAATGTGGTCTCATGCCCCTGCCCGTGCTGGTGACAGCCGGTGAGGATTTCCACGCTGCCGGTCGGGTTGACGCGCACTTCGGCGGATTCCCAAAGACCCACGCCCGCACCGAGCGAGCCGACGGCTTGCGAGGGCGCGATGCCGCAGGCTTCGATATAGGTCGAGTAGCCGATGCCGCGCAGCTTGCCGTTGCGCGCCGCATCGCGCTTGCGCTTGCCGAAGCCTTTCACGTCGGCCAGTTCCATCGCTTTCTTCAGCGATGCATGATAGTCGCCGGCATCGTAATTCATGATCACCGGCGTCTGATGCGGGAACGATTTCACGAAATTGCGCTTTCGCAATTCCGCCGGATCGATCCCTAATTGCCGCGCGCCGATCTCGACCAGCCGCTCGACCACGAACGTCGCCTCCGGCCGCCCCGCGCCGCGATAGGCATCGACCGGCACGGTGTTGGTATAGACCGCGTCGACCTCGCAATAAATCTGCGGGATGGCATATTGGCCGGAGAGCAGCGTGGCATAGAGATAGGTCGGGATCGACGACGAAAAGGTCGACATATAGGCGCCAAGATTGGCGATGGTCTTCGCGCGCAGCGCCAGGATTTTTCCGTCCTCCCCGAACGCCATTTCAGCATGCGTGACGTGATCGCGGCCATGCGCGTCGGCGAGAAAAGCCTCCGAGCGATCGGACGTCCATTTCACGGGCCGTCCGGTCCGCTTCGAAGCCCACAGGCACGCAACCTCCTCGGGATAGATGAAAATCTTCGATCCGAAGCCGCCGCCGACGTCCGGCGCGATCACGCGCAGCTTGTGCTCCGGCGCCATGCCGACAAAGGCTGCGATCACAAGCCGCGCCACATGCGGATTTTGCGACGTGTTCCAGAGCGTGAAGCTCTCGTTGCCGGTATCGTATTCGCCGATCGCGACACGCGGCTCCATCGCGTTCGGCACCAGGCGGTTGTTGACGATGTCGATCTTGGTGACGTGTTTGGCGCCCGCGAAGGCCGCGGCCACCTTCTGAGGATCGCCGAGATGCCATTCGTAGATCGTGTTCTTCGGCGCGATCTCATGGATCTGCGGCCCGGCTTTGGCCTTGGCCGGATCGGCGACAGCGGGGAGCGCCTCGTAATCGACCGAGATTTTCTCGGCCGCGTCCTTGGCTTGCGCGAGCGTCTCGGCGACCACGAGCGCCACCGGATCGCCGACATAACAGACCTTGCCGGCCGCGATCGCCGGATGCGGCGACATTTTCATCGGCGAGCCGTCCTTGGAATGGATCATCCAGCCGCAGATGAGGTTGCCGATCTTGTCGGCGGCGAGTTGCTCGCCGGTCAGCACCGCGACGACGCCCGGCATTTTTTCGGCCGCCTTGACGTCGATCCGCTTGATCTTCGCATGCGCGT
>CAYJNT010000285.1:0-4365 GCA_964370945.1 uncultured Hyphomicrobiales bacterium
CGGGGCAAGATCCGGAAGCAATGGGGCAAGCTGACCAAGGACGATATCGCCGCCGCCAATGGCCGGCGCGAGGAACTCGCCGGCCGCATCCAGGCGCGTTACGGCATCGACAAGGCGCAGGCCGACAGCCAAGTGGACGCCTGGATGAAGGCGCAGAAATGACGGCCGCAAGCCGTCATTCCGGGGCGTCCGCCGTAGCGCGGAGCGCGAAGGCGGACGAACCCGGAATCCATAACCACGAATTGTGATTATGGATTCCGGCTCTCGCGGAGCCTGTCATCGGGCCGCGCTTCGCGCGGACCCGTTGGCTCGGCCGGAATGACAAGAGAGAATACCGGAATTTCGCGCATGACCATTCAAGCACCAGCGACCGAGAGCAAAACGACGCGGCGCACCCTGACCGCCCGCGCTTTGCTGCTCGGCGAACGGCTCGATACCGTCGTGCTTGCGGCCGAACGAACCGACGTGATCAACACCGCGCCGCTGGCGTTCCGGGTCGGCGACGGATTCATCGTGCTGTTCCGCTACGGGGTCGCGGTGCTGATCGGGCTATCGCCGGCCGAGGAGCACGAAACGCTGCGCAATCTGCAGAAGCGCGTGATCGGGCCCTTCGACAAGATTGAAGACGAAACCGCGGCGATCGACGTCTCCGACGCCTATGACGACCAGATTCCGCCCGGCGGCCCGATCCAGATCAAGGATCTGTCGCCGCCCCGGCTCGCGGTGATCGCGGATGCGCTGGCCAAGAACGTGGCGCTGACGCGCGACGAACGCGAGGTGAGCCGCGTGTTCGAGGTGATCGAACCCTTGGCTGCCGATCTCGCCAAGCGCGGCCGCACGCCGGTCGGGCGCGCGAACATGCTGCGCCTGATCGGCCGTGCGCTCTTGGTGCGGCACCGCATGAGCGGCCGCGTCGAGGTCGAGGAGAAGCCCGACGTCTTGTGGGACCGCTGGGACCTCGAGCGCCTGCACGCGCGGCTCGCCGACGAATACGAGCTGAAGGAGCGCGCCACCATCCTGTCGCGCAAGCTGGAAGTCGTCGCCGAAACCGCGCGCGCCCTGACCGACCTGATCGACGCCTCGCGCAGTCTCCGGCTCGAAGTGATGATCGTGCTGCTGATCGTGGTCGAGGTGTTGATCACGGTCTACGAGCTGTTCTTCAAGCATGTGAGGTGAATTCCTTCTCCCCAGCCTACGGGGAGAGGGAAAAAGAATCGTGCCTCGCGTTCGCATCGCGCACGTCTTCCGGATTCAAAACAGCCACGCGTCATCATTCTCGAGACGGAAATCCCGGTGTCGTTACGGCCCTGCCAGCGCTTTCACGGCCGTGTCGCGGAGCGTCTTGTCCGACGCCTTCTGGAGCGAGCGCAGCTTGTCATTCACACTCGGCGGGATATTCGCGCGATCGGCCAGAGGCAGTGCGGTAATGGCCACGGCTGCGCCAAGTTGAAGCCGGTAGTTATCGTCTCTGGCCAGCAACTCCTCGATCTTCTTGATTCCGGTTTGCCCCTGCTTCGACAGCGTTATGCGCGCGTTGCGTCGCGTGAAGACGTCGTCGCTCTGGAGCAGCTCCTCGATGCTTGTGGAGGCGGCTTGCGCGCTCGCCCGCCCGATAAAATGCCACGCGGACGGAGCATTGGGTGCGGTGGCGAGCGCAAATGTGCAGCCCGGATCGGAATCCTTGAGCGGGAAAAACTGGGTTGCGCCGGATGTCGGGTTGCCCTCGATCTCCCGCCATACTTTGACAGAAGGATTCTCCTGATCTCTGCCGAGCTCGATGAGAATGTCCACATTCGCTTTCATGTCCTCGATCGACACCGGGGTGATGTTGAAGACATGGCTGATCTCGGTATTTCCGGTCGTGTTCTCAAAAGCGAGGGCGATGCATTTGGGAGCAGACCTGGTCACCAGCAGGAAAGGAAAATTGAAGACATTCGCACTTTTGGGGTCGGGATCGTGTTCGCGCTTGGTGTAGGCGTGTCCCGGACGCCGCAGGTCGGACCTCAACTGCATCTGTTGTCCATTTGCGACGCCCAGAACGGCGCCGCTGATGATCACGCGCTGAGACCCGAGCCACTGCGGAGCAACGACTCTGATCAGGTCCACGACACCGAACGCGACCACAAAGGCCAATCCGAAAATCGCGGTACCAATCGCCAATTTCGGCCACTTGTAGAGAGCGGGAGCGATGAGAAGCATCAGCAGCAAGCCGACCGCCAGAAAGCCGTACTTGACTGCAAAGTCCGCGGCCTGAATGACGATGTTCAGGTCCTGCGCCGGTGTCGCTGCTGCCATTTGCATGTCACATGCCTTATGGTTGCATACGAGTATCAATAATCCTTTTGATTGTATCCAGTTCAATGCCGGTTGCAAGCCGCCTGGATGATGCGGGCGTGGCGTTTGCTAGTGGCGCAACGCCGCGTCGACGGCCTCCATCCCCTCCTCCGGCTTCGCCCAGAGCCAGCCCGGCATCTGGTTGCGGAACCAGGTGACCTGCCGCTTGGCATAGCGGCGGGTATCCATCACCGCGCCTTCCGCCGCCTGCTCGCGTGAAATCTCGCCGCGGAAAAACCGTCGCAGCCACGGCACACCATGCGCCTTCATCGCCGGCAATGTCTCGGGCAGATGGCGCGCGTCCAGCGCCCGCACCTCCTCGATCGCGCCCGCCTCGAGCATCGTGTCGAAGCGCCCTTCGATCCGCGCTTTCAATTGCTCGCGTTCGGGATGCAGGAAAATCCTGATCGCGGTATCGGGATCGAGCGCCGCCGGCAATTCGTTATTGTGCCACTCCCCGATCGTGCGGCCGGTCGCCGCGAGCACTTCCAGCGCGCGTAAGATGCGCGAGCGGTCGCGCACCATCAGCCGCGCCGCGGTCCGCGGATCGACGCGGGCGAGCTCGGCATGCAGCGCCTCGACGCCTTCCGCGTCGAGCCGCGCACGAAACTGCGCGCGGATGTCCGGATCGATCGGCGGAATGGCGGCGAGGCCGGTGAGCAGCGCCTTGAAATACAGCCCGGTACCGCCGACGAAGATCGGCGTCTTGCCGGCGCGCGCGGCCGCCGCGAGCGCGCGCTGCGCATCGCGAAACCAGTGCCCGACCGAATGGTTCACCGCCGCATCGACATGGCCATACAGGGCATGCGGTACGCGGCGCTCTTCCTCGGGCGACGGCCGCGCGGTGATGATGCGCAGGTCGCGATAGACCTGCATGGAATCGGCGTTGATCACGACGCCGTTCAGCTGTTCGGCAAGCGAAAGCGCGAGCGCGGACTTGCCGCTCGCGGTCGGCCCTGCAATAAGCACCGCGCGCCTGCCGCCTGCCTCGAAAAGCCGCTTGTTCATGACCCAAAGCTATTCATGACTTATGTCGCAACCCTGATTTCCAATCCCGCCGCTCCCGCGCTCGACGACACGATCCTGCGCCGCGCGCGGCGCTCGCTGTTCGCGGCACAGGAGCCGACCTGGCTCGACCCCGGCATCGCCGCCGAGATCATATTCGCCCCCGGCATCGACAGCGACGCGCGGGGCCTCTCCGATCATCTGCGCTCGGTGATCGGCCGCGACCCCGTCGACGCGGTGGTGCAACGGACCGGGCCGCGGCGCAAGAAGCTTTTCGTCGCCGACATGGATTCCACCATGATCGGGCAGGAATGCATCGACGAGCTCGCCGATTTCGTCGGGCTGAAAGCCCATGTCGCCGCGATCACCGAACGCGCGATGCGCGGCGAGATCGCGTTCGAGCCGGCCTTGCGCGAGCGCGTGGCCTTGCTCAAAGGCCTGCCGGTCGGGATGGTCGAAAAGGTGATCGCCGAGCGCATTACGTTGACGCCCGGCGGACGCACGCTGGTGCAGACGATGCGGAAAGGCGGCGCGCTGACCTGCCTCGTCTCGGGCGGCTTCACGCTGTTCACCAAGCGCGTCGCCGACATGATCGGCTTCGAGGAGAACCGCGGCAATACGCTGGCGGTGGCGAATGACGGAACGCTCGAAGGCGTCGTCGGCGAGCCGATCCTCGGGCGCGAAGGAAAGCTCGCGACCCTGCTCGATCTCACCGCGCGGCTCGGCATCGGCCTTGAGGACACAATGAGCGTCGGCGACGGCGCCAACGATCTCGCCATGATTGAGATGTCAGGCTTGGGCGTCGCCTACCGCGCCAAGCCCGCGATCGCGGCTTGCGCGCATGCGCGCATCGACCACGGCGATCTCACCGCGCTGCTTTATATGCAGGGGTACAAGCGGGAGGAGTTTGTAGCCGCTTAGCCGGACGATTTCTCCGCTGCCGTAGGGTGGGCAAAGGCGCGTTAGCGCCGTGCCCACGCGCTACCCCCAGGGGGTCGCGGGGGTTTTAAAAGGGGCCCGCAACAC
>CAYJNT010000286.1:0-4357 GCA_964370945.1 uncultured Hyphomicrobiales bacterium
GTCGTCGACGCGGCCGGCGTCGGCCAGATGATCGAGCGTCTGGGTCTCGTCGAAGCGGGCCATCTCGACCGCCCATTCCACCGGCTCGCCGTCGCCGCCGATGGCAAGGGCGCCGCCGCCCGTGCGCGTGATCGGCACGACCCGCTGGTAGATCGCCGGCGCGAACGGCCGGTTGACCTCGATCTCGGCCTCGCAGGCGGCCTTGCGCTTTTCGAGCGTGGAATAGTCGAGAAAGGGGAATGTCACGGCGCGCTTGATCTTGAGGGCGCGCCCGCCGCTCAGAAACACAGCCGCCGCATGGGTGTCGATCCGCCGCACCGGCTCGCCACCGGCGCCGTCGGGGCGGCCGAGGAAGTCCAGCACCGGCTGCTGCGACGGATCAGGCTGGGTCATCTCGCTCCGGGCTCCCATGTCGCCGTCAGCATCGGCGTGCTAAAAAGGGCCGGGCTGATCCAGATCAATACGCGGATACGCCGGATGCGGCCATGATGCCGATACCATAACGATGGAGACGCGACCCGTGACCACCCTGCCGCATACCTTCAAGCGCATCAGGCTCAATCTCGCCCGCAGCAAGGAGTTCCCGCAAGGCTCTCCCGGGCATGGTTACGAATTCGTCGCTCCGCTCGACGCCAAGAGCCATATCGACATCGCCCTCTGGCGCGAGCACCGCGGTAATTGCCGCGTGCGCCGCTTCGCCGTGGGCGAAGACGATCAGGTCGGCTTCCTGGTGCACAAGCCGGGCGGCCCCGAGCATGCGCGCTGGGTGTTCGATTACGACCGCACCGCGGAGACCGACGACGAAAGCGGCTATCGCTTCGGCGGCCACGCCTTCATGCCGGGCGAATACGTCTCGATCCGCGACGAAGACGGCGAGATGCACACCTATCGCGTGATGTCGGTCGAGGCCGCGACCTGACACGGCGACTTCGCAGCCGCTGATTTCGATCAGGCGAAAGTGCCTCGCCCGCGCGACGGATCGGCGCGCGGCGCTATTGACCGTGGCGCACGCGTCCGTGGAAAGTGCGCGCTCCGCCGGCACCGGCGGACAATCCATGGGAGGAGCGCGTGCTCTTAGACGTCCGCACCTACAAGTGCAAACCGGGCCGGGTCCCGGCGCAGCTCGAGATCTACAAGAAATTCGGCTATCCGGTGCAACTGCGCTACATGGGCGAGCCGCTGTGCTACGCGGTCGCCGAAAGCGGCGAACTCAACACCTTCACGCACGTCTGGGTCTATGAAAGCGCCGCCGACCGCGAGGAGAAGCGCGGCCGCATGGTCAAGGATCCGGACTGGGCGGTGTACCTGGCCGAGAACGTCAAGGGCGACAATCTGCTCGCGCAGGAAAACTGCCTGATGACGCCGGTCCCGTGGGCACCGCAGCCTGCGATGGGCAAGATCGTGAAATAAATGTCCGTCATTCCGGGGCGCACGCTTTGGCGTGCGAACCCGGAATCCAGAGGCGAGCACAGTGCTTGCGACTGGATTCCGGGTTCCGGCTTTCGCCGGCCCCGGAATGACGGGGTCACTCGCACCGGCGTGCGCGATCGTCTATAGCTTCGCGCACGTATTGAACTTTCGGAGTTGCTCGCATGCGATCGAACGACGGCACGCGCACTGGCGGCGAAATCCTCATCGACCAGCTGGCGATCCAGGGCGTGCGCCACGCCTTCTGCGTGCCGGGCGAGAGCTATCTCGCCGCCCTCGACGCGCTGCACGGCAGCGACATCCAGCTCACCGTCTGCCGCCACGAGAGCACCGCCGCCATGATGGCGGAAGCGGTCGGCAAGGCCACCGGCCGCCCCGGCATCTGCTTCGTCACGCGCGGCCCCGGCGCCACCAACGGTTCGGCCGGCGTCCACATCGCGCGCCAGGATTCCTCGCCGATGATCATGTTCGTCGGCCAGATCGGCCGCAGCATGCGCGAGCGCGAGGCCTTCCAGGAGATCGACTACCGCGCCATGTTCGGCACCGTGGCAAAATGGGCGACTGAGATCGACGATCCCGCGCGCATTCCGGAGATCGTGTCGCGCGCCTTCCACACCGCCTGCAACGGCCGTCCCGGTCCGGTGGTGATCGCGCTGCCGGAGGACATGCTGACCGAGCGCGTGGTGACGCCCGATGCGCGCGCGGTCGAGCCGGTCGAAATCTGGCCCGGCCTCACCGACATGAGCCGCCTGCAGAAGCTGCTGTGGGCGGCCAAGCGTCCGGTCGTGCTGGCCGGCGGCAGCCGCTGGTCGGAGGCTGCGACCGCCGCGCTGAAACGCTTCGCGGAGCGTTTCGCATTGCCGGTCGCCACCACGTTCCGCCGCGGCCATTTGTTCGACGCAACGCATCCTTGCTACGCCGGCGACTTCGGCATCGGGCCCAACCCGAAGCTGTTAGCGCGGGTCAAGGGTGCCGACCTGGTGCTGCTGGTCGGCGGCCGCATGAGCGAGATGCCGTCGCAGAGCTATACGCTGTTCGACATCCCAGAGCCGCAGACGAAGCTGGTGCACGTGCATCCGGGCTCGGATGAACTCGGCCGCGTCTATCACCCGCATCTCGCGATCAACGCGTCGCCGACGGCGTTCTGCTCGGCGCTCGAAGGCTTGCAGCCGCCGAACGAGATTGCCTGGCGCGGCGAGAGCGACATCGCGCATGCCGATTACCGCACCTGGACCGACAAGGCGACGCCGCAGCCGGGCGGCATCAATCTCGGCGAAGTCATGGTGTGGCTGCGCGACACGCTGTCGGCCGACGCCATCGTCACCATCGGCGCCGGCAACTTCACGACCTGGGTGCATCGCTTTTATCGCGTGCGCAAATACGGCGGGCTGGTCGGTCCGACCTCGGGCTCGATGGGCTACGGTTTTCCCGCCGCGCTCGGCATGCAGACGCTGTATCCCGACCGCACGGTGGTGTGCGTCGCCGGCGACGGCGACTTCCTGATGACCGGGCAGGATTTCGCCACCGCCGTGCAATACGAGCTGCCGGTGATCGTCGTGCTCTACGACAACGGCCTGTACGGCACGATCCGCATGCACCAGGAGCGCGAATATCCCGGCCGCGTCATCGCCACGCAACTGCGCAACCCCGACTTCGTCGCTTACGCGCAGGCCTTCGGCGGCTTCGGCGTGCGCGTCGACAAGACCGCCGATTTCCCGGCCGCCTTCGCGGCGGCGAAGAAATCCGGCAAGCCATCGATCGTGCACCTCAAGGTCGACCCCGAAGCGATCACGCCCGGCATGAGCCTGTCGGCCATCCGTGAGAAGGCGCTGGCGGGGGGCGGGCATCGAAACTAAGGCGTGGCGATCTTATTCCCTTTCGGGTGTGGCTTGAGCCAAGCTCCTAGAAATCTCTAAAGGTCTTCACTCCGAGTCTTCTGCTTCGTCTGCAAGTTCGGCCCATTCTAAAATGACATCGTTCTTTTCATCGATCGTGAACGCGATAACAAGCGGAGGAATGTAGCCCTCGATCATTCTGGTGCGAGCGTATCTGATTTTCACCCAATCATTTTCAATTGACGGGAAACCGTACGGATTCCTGATCAATGCTTCCATTATCGTTTCAAGTGCTAGGTCAATGGCGCGATAGCCACCGAGGCGCTCCACACATTCAGCAAAATGGAGGCCTTCAATTATCTCGCGCACTATTTGCTATGCCAATGGTGCTCTGCGGCGAGCTTCAATAATCGAGCCTTTTGGCCTGTCCCGATTGCTTCGTCAGAAAGATAAGCGAGCTCATACGGCATAGGCTCGCCATCAGAGCGACTCTTCCATCCCACGCCATGGGATATGTCGCTGGTTTCGGTCCCGGTCTTGTCCCAATACGCAGATATGGCGCGATTTAGACAATCGATATCGCTGGGGCTGAAAAACGTGAGCACGGGCTCCGCGAGGGCAACGGGACGCTGCTCCTCGAAATCAACGATCTTCTTGCGCTCGATGCGCAATAGCCCATCGGCCTGCAACTCATTCAAAACCGGCAGCATTTCTACGGGAGCCGGTCCTTGCCGCAGCCGCTGATATTGCCTGCCCGTCACCGGCTGGCCACGCTGGGCAAACGATTCAAAGTCTGCGCGCCAGATGATCTTGTTTAACTTCACCAGCCCGAAGTGCTGCGCTTTCTCGCAGGCGTGTGAGACGTAAAGAACAGCCTCCCGCAACCGGCGCTGCCCGCCGGGCAGTGGAACTTTCCACGTAAGCCTTGCTCTGTTGTCGGGCAGTATTGACATGGTGCGAATCTAAGCTTTCACCCGATTCGGTACCAGAGTCTTGCTCCTTTTAAGCGCGAGGAGGGGCAAGTCGTTGCATTTCCTCCTGAATCGTCCTTCACTCCATCCATGCCCTATCGCCGCACAGCCAATGTCGTTCGC
>CAYJNT010000287.1:0-1587 GCA_964370945.1 uncultured Hyphomicrobiales bacterium
CGGATTTCCTGCACGGCGATGGCAACGGCCATGATCACGGTCACGATCATCACCATGATCACGCGCATCACGACCATGCTCATGGTGGCCTGAAACATTATCACGACGAGCACATGCAATCGGTGTCGATCCGCACCGACAAGCCGCTCGATCCCGACAAGTTCTTTCCCTGGGTGCAGGACCTCGTCGCCAAGGACGGGCCGAGCATTTTGCGCTCCAAGGGCATTCTGTCGTTCAAGGACGACCCGGAACGTTTCGTTTTCCAGGGCGTGCACATGATCCTGGACGGCGATCATCAGCGGCCGTGGAAAGAGGGCGAGGCGCGCGAGAGCCGGATCATCTTCATCGGCCGCGATCTGCCGGAAGAGAAGATCAGGCAGGGCTTCGCGGCTTGTGTGGCGTAGTAATATTGCCGCGATGACAAATCTCAATCGGCCTCACCCTGTAGGGTGGGCTGAGCGAAGCGAGCCCACCATTTTCCTTGACGTGGGCACGGCGCGGAGCCTGTGCCCGGACGGCGCGAAGCGCCGATCCGGGTGCGCCTTTGCCCACCCTACGGCGACGACGACTGAGTAAGACTGTGACCGACACCCGTCCTGCATCTTCCATCGCCGCCCGCACCAAGCCGGTCACGACCGATGGCGCCACCGTCGTTGGTCTGCATTTTCTTGGGCGGCAGGCGGCCTTCGTCCTCGGCGAGGAAGCGATCCTGCTCGCGGCACCGGACGGCAGCGCGAAGCGTTTGGGCGTTCATGCCGGCGCGATCCTGTGCTCCGACAGCGACGGAAACCGCCTTGCGACCGGCGGCGACGACGGCAAGGTCGTTGTCACCGACGCGCACGGGAGCAGCAACGTGGTCGCGTCCGACGAGAGAAAACGTTGGATCGACCAGATCGCGCTCGGACCCGACAACGCGATCGCCTGGTCGGCGGGCAAGACAGCCTTCGCGCAGACCGGCAAGGGGGAACTGCGCACATTCGACGCGGTCTCGAGCGTCGGTGGCCTGGCTTTCGCGCCCAAAGGTTTCCGGCTCGCGGTCGCGCATTACAATGGCGTCAGCCTCTGGTTTCCCAACGCGCTCAAGACCAGGCCAGACCTCTTGACATGGAAGGGCTCGCATCTCGCTGTCGCTTTCTCACCGGACGGAAAATTCCTGGTCACCGCCATGCAGGAGCCGATGCTGCATGGCTGGCGGCTGACCGACGCAAAGAACATGCGCATGTCCGGCTACGCCGCGCGCGTGCGTTCGATGGCGTGGACGCATGACGGCGATTATCTCGCCACCGGCGGCTCGGATCAGCTGATCCTGTGGCCGTTCCACGGCAAGGACGGTCCGATGGGCAAGGAGCCGAAACTGCTCAGCCCCCATTCATCGCGGCTTGCCGTTGTCGCATGCCATCCGAAGCAGGATGTGGTCGCGGCCGGTTTCGCCGACGGCATGGTGCTTTTGGTCCGCATCGACGACGCCGCGGAAATCCTGGTGAAGAAGCCGGGCAATGCGCCGGTGACCGCCATGGCGTTTTCGGGTAACGGCAAGTCGTTCGCTTTCGGCTGCGAGGACGGCGAAGCGGGGATCGTGGATTTGGG
>CAYJNT010000287.1:1687-4345 GCA_964370945.1 uncultured Hyphomicrobiales bacterium
GAGCTGGCATGCCCCGTTATGGGCGGGCCACGACCCGCGAGCTTCGGTGCTGAGCCCATCGCCCGGCTATTATGCCTTGCAGGACTTCTTCCGCTGGAAACGTGGCGCAACGAGCGGCTTCGCTTGCGTGCGTCGGGCTGCTTGGTATCCCAGCGCGATTGGGTAAAGATGCAGATGTCTCCCGAAACGAGATACGCATTCGCCTGGATCGCACTCGTTGTGATCAGCGTGATCACGATCTGGTTCACGGTTCAGCGGCTTGAGATGGTCGAGGCGGCACTCTCGCCGCGTCATTCCGACTACGCGATCCCGGTCTCGATCAGCAAATTGCGCGGCTTGCCGGACTACACGGCTTATATGGAAGTTGCGACATGGTTTCAGCATCACAAGCAGCGCCCGATTGCCGAAAACATTCTTGAGGCTTCCAGGGTACCGATACTTAATCCCGATTACCGCTTGTTCGTGTCCGGTGACGACAAAGGCCTCGTCGATCTCGTCTACATATCGTTTGAACTGTTCGGATCGTCCGTCGCAAGCATTTTTGTTTTGGTGGCCGTTCTCGCAAACGTTTCGATTGCGCTCTATGTATTTCAGTTTTGCCGATCGGCGCAGAAGATGGCGCTGCTGGTGGCGTCGCTCGCGAGTTTCTACGTCATCCTGTTCACTTTCGGAATCACCGATCAGTCGACAAGCATCATCGAGCCGCGCTTCATCGGGTTTCTCGGAATCGTGCCGTTGCTGCATGTGGTGCTTACGATCCTCGACACGCGGCGGCTCAATCTCTGGTCGGCCGTGAGTGCCACGATCCAGCTCGCCATTCTGATGTTCGTCGTTCATTTGCGTACGTCGGAGATGTGGCAGGTCCTTTGCATCCTTGCGGCTTGCACAACGGCGTTGCTCCTGAAAAGGGATCGCCGCGCCGCGCTGGGCGCGATCGCGATCATTGCAGTACTTGGCGCCGCCACCGTCGCGTACCGGGCACAAACATATCATCGGGCGTATCAGACGACGGACCTGATGACACGCGTGTTGTGGCACAACGCCGTCATGGGACTGTCGGTGAACCAGGCCATTCGCGACCGGTTTGCGATGATCCCGCTTGAAGACGCGACCGTCACGGAGGCGGTGAGGGCGCATTTGTCGAAAACGGACCAGGCCGAAATTCTCAAATCGCTATTCTCCGATCCGAACTACACGGGCGGCAATTTCGCCGGCTTCAGGTGGTCCGCCTACGAGCCAAAAGCGCGTGAACTCTACTTTCACATTGTCAGCGAAATGCCGTTGGAGGTCCTGAAGACCTATTTCGTATTGATGCCCAGAATATTCATTGCCAACCTCTCCTACATGAGCGGCTATCCGATCTTTCAGGATTCCCTGTGGAAAGGAGGCACCTTTGAGACGCCCGAGCAAAGGGCGCAGCGTCGACATTATTTGAATCCGTTGCGGCCATTCGCCTTGTTGGTTGTGGGTTTCGCGGCAATCCTGCTGGCGGCCAATGCCAAGCCCCTGGATTGGAGCGTCGCCGTCGCCGCGGCTTTGGCAATCGCTGGCTCGGCCATCCCGCCCGTGCTTGTCATGCCGGTGTTTCAATACAGCCAGCTCATGATCATGCTCGTGCTGACCGGCTGTTATCTGGTACTGAGCTTCGCCTTGGCCGCCGGCATGCGACGGCTCGCAACGGCCTCGCAAACGAAAGTGCTCTAACCGCAGCAAAGGTCTTCATCGATGACACATCCGCTCTTTTCCCTCGAAGGCCGCGTGGCCCTCGTCACCGGTTCCTCCCGCGGCCTCGGCTTCGCCATGGCCGAAGGTCTGGCCGAATGCGGCGCGACCGTCGTGCTCAATGGCCGCAACGAGAAAACCCTGAGCGAGGTTGCGAGAAAGCTGACAGATCGCGGCTTGCGCGCCGACATCGCGGCCCTCGACGTCACCGATGAGAAAGCGGCGCGGACCGGCATCGACAATATCGCCAAGCGTCACGGCCGGCTCGACATCCTGATCGCCAATGCCGGCATGACCATCCGCCAGCCGCTCGAGGACTGGACGCTGGCGCAATGGAACGCGGTGATCAATGCCGACCTCACTGCGTGCTTCATGGCCACGCAGGCGGCCGTGCCGCACATGAAGAAGAACAAATACGGCCGTGTGATCTTCACCACCTCGCTCACCGCGATCCGCGGCCGTCCCGGTATCCATGCCTATGTCGCAGCCAAGACCGGGCTCATCGGCATGGCGCGCTCGCTCGCCTGCGAACTCGCCGAGCACGGCATCACCGTCAACGGCGTGCTGCCAGGCTATTTCGAAACGGAATTGAATGCCGCGCTCTTGGCCAACAAGGAATTCGTCGAATTCGTCAACTCCCGCACGCCGATGCGGCGCTGGGGCAAGCCGCGCGAGCTCGCCGGCGCCGCGATCTATCTCGCCGCGGAAGCGTCGTCCTTCGTCACCGGCCAGCAGATCGTGGTCGACGGCGGCACCTCGGCGCAGATGTAGGCGCCACACACTCATGGTCATCGCTACGTAGACGGAGGCACAAAGTAAGACGTGGATGGCCGGGCCAAGCCCGGCCATGACGTTGAGATAGCGTGCATATCTCTCACGTCGTCATGGCCGGGCGGAGCGCGCCTTCGCGCGACGACCCGGCCATCCACGTCTTTT
>CAYJNT010000288.1:0-4339 GCA_964370945.1 uncultured Hyphomicrobiales bacterium
GTTCGCTTCATTCCCGCCCGATTAACGTTTCAGTAACGGATGCAGCCTAGTTGAGGCGCAGGGGACCCGTCACGTCACTCCTGCTTCACTACTATGTCACCACGCGATGTAAGGCCTCGTGCCTTCGGGTGTGGCCCAAGGGTAACACGGTCCGATTTATGTTTGGGGAACCTGAACTTTTAACTCGCTGAACAGTTTCTGCCGCGATCCTGTCTCGATCTGGTCCCATTTGGCCCGCTCAAAGGATCGCACGTTTCGTTATTCGTTCGCAGGAACCTCGAGTTCTGAGTTCAACACCCGATTAAATGGGGGAGCCACCATGCGTCGTTTCATTCTTGCCTTCGCCGCCGCGACTGTCGCACTCGGCGTCACGGCCGCGTCCGCTGCCGATCTCGGTCAGCGCCCGGTCTACAAGGCCCAGCCCGCGCCGGTCATGGCCGCTTATAACTGGAGCGGCTTCTACGTCGGCGGACATATCGGCTACGCCTTCGGCCGCGAAGACCTGCGTGACGTGATCACCGGCGTCACCAGCGCAAGCGATCCGGAGGGCTTCCTCGGCGGCGCGCAGATCGGCTTCAACTGGCAGACCGGCGCGTTCGTGTTCGGTATCGAAGGCGACTGGTCCTGGACCAACGCCGACGGTTCCGCCGCCATTCCGGGCGCGATCGTGAATGTCGAGCACAATTGGTACGGCACCGCCACGGCGCGCGTCGGTTACGCGGTCGACAACTGGCTGTGGTACGTCAAGGGCGGCGCGGCCTGGATGGACGCAGACTATTCCATCGGCGGCGTCTCCAGCGGCGATACCCGCACCGGCTGGACGGTCGGTACCGGTCTCGAATGGGCGCTCGGCCCGAATTGGTCCGCCAAGCTCGAATACAATTATCTCGACTTCGGCAACGAGCGCATCGCCGCTCCGATCGGCGTCGACGCGGACACCCAGGCCCATCTCGTCAAGCTCGGCCTGAACTACCGCTTCGACTGGGGCAAGGGCCCGGTCACCGCGCGGTACTGATCCGCACACAAATCGAAATGAAAAAACCCCGGGCCTTGGCCCGGGGTTTTTTGTTTGCGCGGACGGCGCAATCAACGCTGCCCGGCTGTCTCCACGGCGCGATCAGCAATCGCGGACAGCGTCTTCCCGTCCGCCGGAAAATCCGCCGCGATCCAGGCGTCTTCGGCCGCCGCGAGCGCGGCGCCGAGCGCCGGTCCCCTCTCGATGCCGCGCTGCATGAAGTCGGCCGCCTTGAACGGAAACACCGGGATGATCCAGTGCTGCGGTAACTCCAGCAGCGCGCGCCAGTTTTTGTCCGTGATGCCGGCGCTCGCGCGCGACCACGCGATCAACACGCGGTCGGTGAAGCGATCCGGCCCCAGCCGAAACAGAAGCGCGCGCGCGGACTTGCCCGACGGCTCCGGCGCCAGCCCGTGCCAATGCTCGCCCATCGAGGCGAGGCGTTCGGCTTCGGCATTGGCGAGGCGCAAGCGCTCGGCCAGTCGCGGCGCGTCATCGGACACAAACACGGCGAGCGCGCCGAGATGCCTGATCGCGTCGGGATGGATGCCCGCGGCGTTTTCGATCTTGGCGAGGTTGGACAGGCTCGCGAGCAGCGGAACGCCGCCCAGCACGCTGATGAGCAACCCGCATTCCGACATCACCGCGAGCACCGGCACCGCGTGACGGCCGAGCAGGAGCTTGAGCAATTCCGCGCGCACCCTTTCGCGAGAGAGCGTCGCAAGGCCGGCGCGCGCGGCAATGCAGGCGTGATATCCCTCCGAGTCCGGCAAGCCTTCGCCGTAATGCGCGTGAAAACGGAAGAAGCGCAGGATGCGCAGATAATCCTCCGCGATCCGCGCGGCCGGATCGCCGATGAAACGCACGCGCCGTTTCTCGAGATCGGCAACCCCGCCGGTATAGTCGTGGATCGTGCCGTCGCGCGTGACCGACAGCGCGTTGATGGTGAAGTCGCGCCGCTCGGCGTCTGTCTTCCAGTCGCGGCCGAAGGCCACCCGCGCCTTGCGCCCGAACGTCTCGACATCCTCGCGCAAGGTCGTGACCTCGAACGGCCGGCCGTCGATCACGACCGTCACCGTGCCGTGGTCGATCCCGGTCGGCACCGTCTTGAAGCCTTGTGCCCGCGTGCGCTTGATCACGTCGTCGGGCAAGGCGGTCGTCGCGACGTCGATATCGCCGATCGGCTCGCCAAGGAGCGCGTTGCGCACCGAGCCGCCGACCACCCGCGCTTCCTCGCCGTCCTTGTCGAGCGCCGCGAGCAACCGCGCGAGCGCGCCGTCACGCAGCCATTCGGCATGGTCGAGGCGGGGCGTACTCACCGCGTGCGGCCCGGAACGAATTTTCCGTCTTCGAGATGCGCCGGCGCATAGGTCGAGCCGGGCGGCGCGCCGGAAAATTGCGCAAGAAGAATGAAGCTCACGATCAGAAGCGCGAGCGCGGCGCCCGTCAGCCAGAGCAGGATGCGCGGCGACCAGGACGCGCGCTCGAACACCTCGGCCTTCGTCGCGAACAGGAAAACCGCATAAAGCGCGAATGGGGTGAGGAAGAGCACGATCTCGGTCAGGACCGGACGGATCATTCGCGATAAATCCTCTCGTGCAGATTGCGCAGGATTCCTGCCGTGACGCCCCAAATATAGCGCTCGCCGAACGGGATCGCATAATAATGCCGCGTCATGCCCTCCCAGTCGCGGCTGTTGCGCTGATGGTTCGCCAAATCCATCAGGAAAGCCAGCGGCACCTCGAAGGTATCCTCGACTTCCTGGGCGTTGAGCGTCAGCGAAAATTCGGGCGAGACGCGCGCGATGGTCGGCACGACGCGGAAACCGCGCGTCGTCATATAGACGTCGAGATAGCCGAGCGGTTCGACATACGGCGCTTCAAGCCCGATCTCCTCCTGGGCTTCGCGCAGGGCGGCCGCCGCCGGGCTTTCATCGTCGGTATCGATCTTGCCGCCGGGAAACGCGATCTGTCCGCCATGGTCGGCGAGATGCGCCGTGCGCGTCGTGAGCAGGACGGTCGGCTCCGCGCGCGCGACCACCGGAACAAGAACCGCCGCCGGCTTGATCGGCCGCACTTTTGCAATGGCCTCCATCACCGGATCGGCGTCATGGTCGCCGCGCTTCGGCGTCACATTCGGATCGGAGAGACCATGCGGCACATCGAGGGTGAGCCGTGCCTTCGCGCGCGAAAAAAAATCCGCGTGCGCGGTCTCTGACTTCACGATTTTCGCTGCGCCATCCATCAGGCGAATTCTCTTAAACTGTCGGCGCCCGCCATCACGAAAAATTCAGCACCTGACGCGACGCCGAACATGCGCTGTCCGTTCAAGTTGCGCTCCTCGCCGCGCGCGACGAGATCGTAGAAGAGCGGCCGCGACACCTTGGCCCACAGATCGCGGCGCACGTGCAAATACGGCTTTAAGCCCCCGGTCGCCGTTTCCGGCTCGAAGCGCAAGGCGTGATCTGCATTGCATGCAACCCAGTCATTCACATTGGTGCGAAAATTCAGGACAGGACCGTCGGCCGCATCCTCGGCTTGCATCTCGACCGCCAGAAACGGCGCGTCTTCGACAATAATTCCGACTTTCTCGACCGGTGTGACGAGAAAATACTTTCCGTTTTCCCGCTTCAGAACCGAGGCAAACAGTCTCACCAGCGCCGGCCGGCCGATCGGCGTCCCCAGATAATACCAGGTGCCGTCGGCGGCGATTCGCATGTCGAGATCACCGCAAAAAGGCGGGTTCCACTGGTGGACGGGTGGCGGGCCCTTGCGGCCTTCCCGCTGGACGGCCCCTGCAATGCCCTCCAAACCGCTATCTGAGCGCCTTTGGTTCGCCATTGTTTGTTCCGAGCCTGTAATCGCCCACCCGCGCAAGGTCCATGCCGCTTCGCAAAAACGTGAACGGCGGAACAATCACCGGGAAATAGCGTAAGCTGCGGGCAAGTCGGGAACCAGCGGAGAGATTCGCGCACCCCGCAGCGCCAGCGATGGCGCGTTTGTTGCATTGTCTTACGGGCGACGAACAAGGAGACCAGCATGGCGAAAACTGGCGTAGAGGGCATCGAAAAGCTCGAAGACATGATCGTTCGCGCAGCCGAGACCACGGCGGCGCATGCCCGTGCGGCCAAGGCCGCGGTCGGCACCGTCATCTTCGGCCAGGAACAGGTGGTCGAGCATGCGCTGATCACGATTCTCTCCGGCGGCCACGCGCTTCTGGTCGGCGTGCCGGGCCTCGCCAAGACGAAACTTGTGGAAACCATGGGCATTGTGCTCGGCCTCGATGCCCGCCGCATCCAGTTCACGCCCGACCTGATGCCCTCCG
>CAYJNT010000289.1:0-4327 GCA_964370945.1 uncultured Hyphomicrobiales bacterium
TGGCGCCCGACTTGAGCATCTTGGCGAGATGCACGCGGTTGCGCTCGCCGCCCGAAAGGTCACCGACTTTCTTCTGCTGGTCGGCGCCCTTGAAATTGAACGACGAGCAATAGGCGCGCGAATTCACTTCACGCTTGCCGAGCTGCAGCATATCGGCGCCGCCGGAAATTTCCTCCCACACGCTCTTCTTGCCGTCGAGCGCGTCGCGCGACTGGTCGACATAGCCGAGATGAACCGATTCACCGACGGTGATGGTCCCGGCGTCCGCCGTCTCCTGCTTGGTGATCATGCGGAACAACGTGGTCTTGCCGGCGCCGTTTGGGCCGATCACGCCGACAATGCCGCCGGGCGGCAGCTTGAACGTGAGATCGTCGATCAGCAGGCGGTCGCCATAACCTTTCTTGAGACCTTCGAAATCGACCACGTTCTGGCCGAGCCGCTCGGCGACCGGAATGGTGATCTGCGCGGTCTGGGTTTGCTTCTCGTTCGCTTGTTTGAGCAGGTCTTCATAACGCTGATAGCGCGCCTTGGATTTGGCCTGCCGCGCCTTCGGGCTGGCCGCGATCCATTCCTGTTCGCGGTCGAGGGTGCGCTGGCGCGACTCTTCCTCGCGGCCTTCCTGCTGGAGGCGCTTTCGTTTCTGGCCGAGCCAGGACGAATAATTGCCCTCGTACGGGATGCCGCGGCCGCGATCGAGCTCGAGAATCCAGCCCGTGACATTATCGAGGAAGTAGCGGTCGTGGGTGACGATCAGGATCGCGCCCGGATAATTGCGCAGATGCCCCTCGAGCCAGGCCACGGTCTCGGCGTCGAGATGGTTGGTCGGCTCGTCGAGCAGCAGGAGTTCCGGCTGGTCGAGCAGCAATTTGCAGAGTGCGACGCGGCGGCGCTCGCCGCCGGAGAGCTTCGTAACATCGGCGTCGTCCGGCGGGCAGCGCAGCGCGTCCATCGCCTGATCGACCTTGGAATCGAGATCCCACAGGCCCTTGGCCTCGATCGCGTCCTGCAATTTGGTCATCTCGTCGGCGGTCTCGTCGGAATAATTCACCGCCAGCTCGTTGTAGCGGTCGAGAATGGCCTTCGACTTGGCCACGCCCTCCATGACGTTTTCGCGCACGGTCTTGGTCGCATCGAGCTCCGGCTCCTGCGGCAGATAGCCGACGCGCGCGCCCTCGGCGACCCAGCCGTCGCCGGTGAAATCCTTGTCGATGCCGGCCATGATCCGCAGCAAGGTCGACTTGCCCGAGCCGTTGACGCCGAGCACGCCGATTTTGGCGTCCGGGTAGAAGGACAGATGAATGTTCTCCAGGACCTTGCGGTTGCCCGGATAGGTCTTGGTCAAACCTTGCATATGATAAATGAATTGCCGGCCGTTCATGGTCCCTCGCGCGGCGCGCATCAGCGAAAATGTGCGGGAATGCGGGCGTTGATGTAGCGGCGCGGGCCCCCGAGGGCAAGACGGAAACCATTTATTGACCTCGATTCCGCGGCGCCTTTCGGAAAGTTTTCACGAAACTTCGGTATGAACCTGATCATAGCTTCCGCGACCAACAAGCATGGCCGGTGTGATCGGCCGACGCGGAAACAGGGGTCACCGTCATGACCGCCATTCGGGCCTATATCGCTTCGCAGCCGCAGTTTCTGCCGCTTTCCGGCGTGGGCCAGGCAATCGCCGAATATGTCGCCGAAATCAAGCGCCGCATGACCGATCCCTACCGGCCGGAACTGCATTATATGCGCGGCCCGGGGCCGAAATGGCGCGAACGCCACCCGAGCGGCTGAAGTCGTCCGGCAGGGCTGACACCCGCAAAACCCTCTAGCTTCCAGCCGCCATCCTTGGGATATGTCCGGCCATCCGGCCCTATTTCCACGGATGCCTCATGCCCGTCCGCTGCGCGATCCTCGACGACTACCAGAATGTCGCCCTCACCATGGCCGACTGGTCGCGGGTCAAGGCCGATGCCGAGATCAAGGTCTTCAATGAGCCGTTCGGCTCGCCCGAGGCGGCCGCCAAGGCACTGGCCGGTTTCGACATCATTTGCGCAATGCGGGAGCGCACGCCTTTCCCGCGCGCGATGTTCGAGACGCTGCCGGGGCTGAAGCTCCTCGTCACCACCGGCATGCGCAACGCCGCCATCGACATGGCGGCAGCCAAAGACCACAAGGTCACCGTCTGCGGCACGGAATCAGCCGGACATCCGACCGCCGAACTGACCGTCGGGCTGATGATCGATCTCGCCCGCAAGATCAGCCTCGAGAATGCGCGCATGAAAGGCGGCGAGGCCTGGCAGGCGACCGTCGGCAGCGACCTCCACGGCAAGACCCTTGGCATTCTCGGTCTCGGCCGGCTCGGGCAGCGCGTGGCCAAAGTGGCACTGGCCTTCAACATGAGGGTCGTGGCGTGGAGCCAGAACCTGACGCCGGAGAAATGCAAAGAGGCCGGCGCCGAATACGCAACAAAAGAGGAGCTCCTGCGGCAATCCGATTTCATCACCATTCACATGGTGCTCAGCACCCGCTCGCGCGGTTTGATCGGCGCGCATGAATTCTCGCAAATGAAGCCGTCGGCTTATCTGATCAACACCTCGCGCGGGCCGCTGATCGACGAACCCGCCCTGATCGCGGCGCTGACGGAAAATCGCATCGCCGGCGTCGGGATCGACGTCTACGACGTCGAGCCGCTGGCGCGCGACCACCCCTTGCGTAAATTGCCGAACGCGCTGCTCACCCCGCATCTCGGTTATGTCACCGCCGACAATTACCGGCTGTTCTACGGCCAGACCGCGGAAGCCGTGCGCGCCTTCCTCGACGGCAAGCCCGTTCGCGTCATCGAAGCCTGAGAAGAGAAATCCCGCTCCATGTCGACTATCCGTTCCCGCACGGCCTTCGTCCCGCACGATCTTGAAGCGCCGATCAAGGGCGCATCGACCGGCCCGCTCGCGGGCCTGACCGCCGCGATCAAGGACATGTACGACATCAAGGGAACGAGAAGCGGCGGCGGCAATCCGGATTGGCTCAAACACACCGAGCCTGCGACCGGCAACGCAAGCGTGATCCAGAAACTGCTCGATGCCGGCGCGACCATCATCGGCAAGACCATCAGCGAGGAATTCTTTTTCAGCCTGACCGGCGCGAATGTTCATTACGGCATCCCGGTCAATGCGCGCGCCCCCGGCCGCGTGCCGGGCGGCTCGTCGAGCGGCTCGGCGTCGGCGGCGTCATCGAATGCCTGCGATTTCGCGGTCGGCAGCGATACCGGCGGATCGGTGCGCATTCCGGCCTCGTTCTGCGGGCTTTACGGATTGCGCCCGACCCATGCGCGCGTCGACATGACCGGCGCCATGGACATGGCGCCTTCCTTCGACGTCGGCGGCTGGTTCGCCAATGCACCGGCGATTTTCCGCCGCGTCGGCGACGTTCTGCTCGGCGGCGTGCGGGCGGATGCCGCGATCACCAGCATGATCGTGCTGGACGACGCGTTCGCGGAAGCCGATGCCGAGATCGCGGCGCTGATGAAAGCGGCACTCGCGGCGATGGCGGGCGATCTGCCGACGCCAACGCATGATCGCATTTCACCGGAAGGGCTCGATGCCTGGCGCGAAAGCTTCCGCATCATCCAGAGTCATGAAATCTGGAAGATCTATGGCGACTTCGTCACCCGACATAATCCCACTTTCGGGTCCGGCGTGAAGGAGCGCTTTGCGTTCGCCGCGACCGTCACCGACCAGGACGCGGCCAGGGCCAACGAAGTGCGGCGGCGCGCCCGCGAGCGCACGGCGAGCATCGTCAAGCCCGGAACGATTCTCGCATTGCCGACATCCCCCTCAATCGCGCCGCTCGCGACCTCCACGCCCGAAGAGCTCGACCGCTTCCGCGCGCGCGCGTTGCGGATGACCAGCACGGCAGGATTGAGCGGCCTGCCGCAGGTGACCATTCCCATCGGCACAGTCGCGGGCTGCCCGGCCGGTCTCTCTTTCATCGCCTGGCGCGGCGGCGACGAGGCGCTGCTCGACCTCGCCGTGAAGCTCGCGCCCTATTGCGGCTTCGAGGCGTAAAGCATTTTCCGGAAAAGTGGACACCGGTTTTCCGCAGAAAATGCGACCAGGCAAGAAGACTGCGACGAATTATCGAGCGGTTAGCCGGAACCGGACATTTGATGTGGCGTTGAGGAAGGTTCTGCGTGAACGGATCCCCCGCCGATGTTCAAATACGCCCTGATGTTCTTTATCGTATCCCTTGTCGCCGGCGGCTTCGGCCTGACCAATCTCTCGACCTTCGCCCGGCGCATTTCGATGGCGCTGTTCGCGATCTTTTTCCTGGGCTTCCT
>CAYJNT010000290.1:0-1537 GCA_964370945.1 uncultured Hyphomicrobiales bacterium
CATGCACTGCGTCGGCTCGAGCCTCGGTAAGCGAGGCGCGCGTGGCCGGCGCAATAGGGCCGGCCGGTGAAAGCCTCGTTGCCGCAATAGCAGAAATTCGCCGCGCCTGGATCGTTGATCGGCCAGCGGCATCGGTCCTGCGCAAGCTCAAGGAGCGTGCAACCGCGTCCGCCGTGGATCGGGATTTCCTCCACGCGCGCTTGCGGGAATGCGTCCCGCAGCAGCTTGCGCTGATCGGCGACGGTGAACGGGCTCCATCTCCTTTGCGATCTCGGCCGCGTGGGCTTGGCGTGACGCCGCGTCGGCGCGGCAAGCGGGTCGCGCGGTCGCGACAGACCCATCCGGTTCATCTTGCCGATCACGGCGTTGCGGGTCACTCCGATCTCGCGCGCGATCTGGCCGCAGGAGAGCCCGGCATGGAAGCAGCGCTTGAGCTGCTCGACGCGCTCGGGGCTCCAAGTCAGGGAATATATCGACATGATGAGGGCCTCACTCTGTGATGTGAGGCGCCGGGCGCGGCCCTAAAGCAAAGGGATCGAGCGGCTCAGCAAAATCCGTTTGGCGGCAGGGCTCTCAAGCCTCGCGCCAGCCGATCGAAACATTTGGCGTTGGACCTCCCGTCGCCAGCCGCGGCCCCGGTTTTTCTGCCTTTTTCGGGGGTAACAGCCGAATCAAAGGCTCCCCCGATTCGACTCGCTAATCAAGTTAAAATGGCATTATAATCCAGTTATAATTGTGAGGCGTAATGCATGGCGCGACCTGAAAACCGCTCGGAAGCCCGGTCATTGAGTCTGACCCTGCCGGAGGAAACCTTCAATTATCTCGTCCTGCTCGCAGGACTCGGCAAGCTCGGCCGTACCGAGAACGAAGTGGCCACCCACATCCTGGTGCGTGAAGCCTATGCGATGATCGAGCGCGGTTTCCACGAACGGAAAATCCCGGTAGCGACGGAATAGGTGACCCGCCGAATTTATGTCCGCGCACACAGCTCCAGCGTCCGTGCCGTCATCGCGCTCGCCGGATCGCTGAGCGGATCGATGGCTGTGAAGTGGTTGGCGCCGGGGATGATCTCGAACCGCGTCTGCGTCTTGTCCTTCCAGGCATCGACAATGATCTCCGCCTGCCGGATGAACTCGCTCGACTCGATTCCGCCGACGAGTGAATCGAACACGCGACCGGCAGGCACCGGCCAGAATACCGGCGACACCGCGCGCGCCTGCGCCTGATCGAGCCGCAGGTCGGCATTCATTGAGGCCTGCAGGAGCGGAGTGAGGTCGAACACGCCTGACACGGAAGTGGCGGCAGGCACGAGATCGGCCGGTGCGCCGGACTCGAACTTCGTCCAGTCGGTCGCCAGCATAGCGCCCGCCAGATGTCCCCCGGCGGAATGGCCATAGACAAAGATACGCTTGCCGAAACGCTTCCATAGGAACAGCGTGGCCGCGCGCAGTTGCCCGATGATGTCGGCGATCGTCACCTTCGGGCAGAGATCGTAGCCGGCGACACCGACGGTGACGCCATGCGCGTTCAGCCCGCG
>CAYJNT010000290.1:1637-4302 GCA_964370945.1 uncultured Hyphomicrobiales bacterium
ACGAGAGCTTCTGGCGACCGGCCGCGACATCGGCAACCAGATCGCCATCGCCGGTGATGGCCGCGCTCCCCGCGCGATTACTCTTGTTGAGGTAGCTCGCCATCTCGCTTGCGGCCGCTCTTGGCGCCGCGGCGACCTGCTTCGTTTTCTCCTCGATACGCGATTGCCGCGATTGCGGGCCGTAGGGAATAACCGTGCCGTTGATGCGGCCCTGCAACTCGATGATCTCGATGTCGTAAGGCGTCTCGATCACCACGATCTTACCGCCGTCCTGCGGGATCGGGATGAAACGGCCATTGCCGAGCTGCGCGATCTCGCGCCAGACCCGTTCGGTGTCGCGCGCGCCGCCGGCTTGCACGGCGTTGACCAGAATATCCTTTTGCTTCGCGAGTGCGATCACCTGCGGATATTTCATGTCCTGCGCATAATCCATGTGCGGCGGCGCGTCGCCGACCAGGAACACGATGCGGCAGATGTCAGAGCCCTTGCTCCACGACAATTTGTCGACCGCCACAGAGAGCGCCTCGTTGACGCTTTCCGGCCAGTCGCCGCCGCCACGCGCTTTCTGCTCGAGCAGGTTGGCGTAGAGATCCTGGATATCGGCGGTGAGGTCGAATGTCCTGGTCACATAATCGTCGCCGATGTCGCGGTAGGCGACGAGGCCGATGCGGATTTCGGCGTCGGGATTGGTCTCGACGATCGAGGTCGCGATCGACCAGATTTTGCGCTTGGCACCCTCGATCAGGCCGGCCATCGAGCCCGTGGTGTCGAGCACGAACGCGACCTCGACAATGGGCCGGGCGGCGGCGGGTGTTGGTGTCAGAGCGACGGGAAAGACAAGTAACGCAAGTGTCAGCAAGGCATAATAACGAAGCATGATACACCCCTCGTGATGGTCCCTTCCAACGGCATGGAACCTCACGGGGCTTCGCGTCGGGCGCGGGCCGGAATTGCGGCCCGGCACGGGCGGAATGACGGCGAAATTTTCCAGGTTTACCTTGCGCTTTGGGACGAGGGGTTTATGTCGGTCGGTCTCTTTCGGCTGAGGACTAAGCGGCGATGAAGGTCAACGGCAAGCATACGCGCAGCGTCTGGCTCGAAGCGGACGGGCGGTCGGTCGGCATCATCGACCAGACTCTCCTGCCGCACCGCTACGCGACCTTGCAGCTCAAGACCTGCGAGGACGCCGCGCACGCGATCAAGTCGATGCAGACGCGCGGCGCGCCGCTGATCGGCGCCGTCGCCGCTTATGGGCTCGCGATGGCTTTGCGCGCCGATGCGTCGGATGAAAATCTCGAACGCGCCTACGCCGCTTTGCACGCGACGCGGCCGACCGCCATCAACCTGAAATGGGCGCTGGACGAGGTCATGGCGGCAGTGCGCAACCGCCCGCGCGAAGAACGCGTGGCCGCGGCTTACAAGCGCGCCGCCGAAATCTGCGATGAAGACGTCGCCATGAGCGAGGCGATCGGCCGGCACGGCGCCAGGCTGATCGAGGAGATTGCCGCGAAGAAGAAGCCCGGCGAACCGGTCAATGTGCTGACCCATTGCAATGCCGGCTGGCTTGCGACCGTGGACCTCGGCACCGCTACCGCGCCGATCTATACCGCGCACGACAAAGGCGTTCCGGTCCATGTCTTTGTCGACGAGACGCGCCCGCGCAACCAGGGCGCGTCGCTCACGGCGTTCGAGCTCGGCCAGCATGGCGTGAAGCACACCGTGATCGCCGACAATACCGGCGGACATCTGATGCAGCACGGCAAGGTCGATATCGTGATTGTTGGCGCCGACCGCGTCACCGCGCAGGGCGATGCCTGCAACAAGATCGGCACCTATCTGAAAGCGTTGGCGGCACGCGACAACGGCGTGCCGTTCTACGTGGCTTTCCCGTCATCGACCATCGACTTCACCGTCGACGACGGCGTCGCCGAGATTCCGATCGAAGAGCGCGCCGGCGACGAGGTTGCCAAGATGACCGGGCGGACGGCGGATGGAAAAATCGAGACCGTCACCGTCACGCCGGAGGGCTCGCCTGTCGCGAATTACGGCTTCGACGTCACACCGGCGCGCCTCGTCAGTGGCTTGATTACCGAACGCGGCGTTGTCGCGGCCGACCGCAATGCGCTCGCGAATGCATTTCCGGATCACCCTTCGCGCAAGCCGGCAATGAAGCGGGCCATGGGATGAGCGGCTTGCTGGCCCGGATCGGCGACGTTCCCGTCGATGGCCGGCAATCCGAAACCGCGCTTGCCGTCGCGCGCGGCACCATGCGCTTACTTCTGTCGCACGGCTTCTGCTGCGTCAGCGAATTGCCGCTACCTTCAGGCCGGCGCGCCGATCTTGTCGCGCTTGACGGCGCCGGTGAAATCTGGATCGTGGAGATCAAGTCGTCGGTCGCGGATTTCCGCGCCGATCAGAAATGGCAGGACTACCGGATGCATTGCGACCGGCTGTTCTTTGCCACCACGCTCGAAGTGCCGTGCGGAATTTTCCCGAAGGATACCGGCTTGATCGTGGCGGATGCCTTTGGTGCGCAGATCGCGTGCGAAGCCCCAGAGCACAAACTCCCCGCCGCGACGCGCAAGAGCATGCTGCTGCGCTTCTCGCAATGCGCGGCCTTGCGGCTGCAATCGCTGATCGATCCGGCCGGACCTTACGGCGAAGA
>CAYJNT010000291.1:0-4293 GCA_964370945.1 uncultured Hyphomicrobiales bacterium
AAGATTCCTGGCCGGCGAATTTTTTACCCGAAGCCGGTTTTTGTTTTTTTTGTTACGAATGTCGCCTATTGCCGACTTGCGGTGGCCGGCGCTGCGCGCGGGCACCTCAGGGTGACGGTGAGAGAGCGAAGCGAGTTGCGATCGGTCGAACGCGTTACCGCACCGGCCCGAGCTGCGGTCCGACGGTGCGGATCGGCGGCTTCGGCGCGTCGCTCGCCGGTTCTTCCGGCGCGGCGGCAGGCTCCGCCGGCGGTGCCGCGGCGGCCGTCGTCTTCGGGTTGGGCTTGCCCTTGGGCGGAAGGATCGGGCGGCCTTTGGCGTCGCGCGGCGCGTTCATCGCCTTCGCCCGCTCGTCGGTCACCAGAATATCGCCTTGCTCGATGGTGGAGCGGTCTTCCGTTCCTTTCAGCGCCTCGGCCCAGGTCTCGCCCTGCTTCTTGCAGGAGCAGGCGGCGTTGAATTCCTGCCGGAACTTGAACGCGTTCGGCAATTCCGAATAGAGCCGCCCGCCCGCCGACACCGCCTGGTTCATGTCCTCGCCCGGATTGCGATGGGTGTAGAGCACGGCTTCGGCGGCCGGGCACATGCGCTGGCAGGCGCGCTGGTCATCCACGAAACGGCTCGGCGAGGTCGAGAACGAGATCGGGAAGAAGTAACCGTCGCAGGTGCGCACACAGACGGTGCGATAGGTGTTGCCGGGCGAATCGGGCTGGAAGCCGGAATTGGCGCCGAACAGCGTGTCGAACAGATTGCGGCCTTGCGGCGAGGCGGCCGCCTGCCGGTATTGCGCGCCGCAATCGTTGCGCGACAACGCCGTAAGCAAGGCCCGACGCTGACCGTCGCGCTCGTAATCGACGCCGATCCGTTGCATGCGCTGGAGATCGTTGTTGATGCGGTCGAGATTGCCGCGCATCTGCGAAATCTGGCTGTTGAGCGGGGCGCATTGCGCGTTCGGCCCGCCGCGGAACAGATCGAAGAAACCGGTCGAGTCGCAATTCAGGCGCCGCGCCTGCGACACCATGCGGTCGAGTTCGGATTGCTGCTTGGCGGCGGCCTCTTCGAAGCGGCGGATCTGCTCGGCCTTGGCCGGATCATTGGAGCCGCCGCGGTCGACGGCGGCCAGCTGCTGCTCGAGCCGCTGGCAGACCTGCGCTTGCGGATTGACACCGGGAGCGGGGGGCGGTGCGCCGATCTGCGCGGCCGCGCTCATATACGATGCGGACAGGATCGCGGCCGTGAGGCCAAGCGTGCGACTTTGCCTTGAAATCATCGTCCCGCCGACAATTCGAGTTGCTTCGCCGCCGGCGCATGTCGCGCCGAAATGCTTAACGAAGTGTAAATGCCGTCCCCGGCCATGTAGGACCACACCGCGGGCGGAGGGTCAATGCACGGGATCGACCTCGTCGCCGGTGGGTGGGCGGTGTGCCTTTTTTGCCTCGGCCCGCAGGTTCCAAACGATGCCGAACAGGATGATGGCGCCGCCAAGGACGACGAACGGGTCGAGTTTCTCGCCGAAAAACCACCAGCCGACCATTGCGATCAAGGGAACCCGCAGGAAATCGATCGGCATCACCAATGTGGCATCGCCCGCTCGGAAGGCATTGGTCAGGCAATAATGCGCCGACAGCCCCGCGACCCCGATGCCGATGATCGAGGGCAGGTGCTCCCATCCGAGCTTCTGGAAGAACAGCGGATCGCTGCCGGCCAGCCCCATCGGCAATTGCATCGCGTTCATCCAGAACACGATGCCGAACGTGCTCTCGGTCGACGTCAGTTTCTTGGTCAGCGCGTTGAAAACGGCAAAGCCGAACGCGGCGCCAAGAATGAGCAATGACGCCGGCTGGAACGCGATCAGGCCGGGACGCAGGATCACCAGTGCGCCGACAAATCCGAGAATGACCACGCCGATGCGGCTCGGCGTCATCTTTTCACCGAGAAAGAGCACGGCGATGAAGGCGAGCCAGATCGGCATCGTGAATTCGAGCGCGAACACGGTTGCAAGCGGCAATAGCGTGAGGCTCAGGGCCCAGGCATATTGCGAGGCGTAATGCACGCTGTTGCGGACGAGGTTCAGCCCCATCCGTCGCGGCTTCATGCTCGGGCGCAGTTCGGGCATTGCGGCCGCGAGCGTCAGCAGGATGACGAGCGCGCCGATCGTCCGCACCGCCAGGAGTTCGAAAATGCTGAGCGCCCCCGCGAGCCCGCGGATCGAGAGCGCGAGTGTCGAGAACGAGAGCAGGACGCCGGTCATCCAGAGGACGACGCGCAGGATGCGGGAAGATCTCACGGTGCGTTGGTAGCAGACTTCAATGCGGTGAGACGTGCGTTTGGCGCGGGGGCCTCATTCCGCATCCGGCTGGTTTTCCGGCCTTGATTTGTCAAAGGCGGGCAGCTTGTTGCAGGCGGTTTCAACACCGAGAATTTTCGGGAATGTGTCGAGCTGAACCTTGAACCGCCGCGCATTGTAGATTTGCGGAATGAGGCAGATGTCGGCGAGCGTGACATGCGAGCCGAACGCGTAAGGCGCGGGCTTGATCATGGCTTCGATCGCCTCGAAACCGGATGTCACCCAATACGCATACCATTCGTTGATCATCGCGTCGTCATGGCCGATCTTGCGCAGATACGCCATGGTGCCGGAATTGTTGAGCGGGTGGATGTCGCAGGCGACGATCTGCGCGACCGCGCGCACGTGCGCGCGCTCGATGTCACCGGCCGGAAGCAAGGGCGGATCGGGATAAACCTCGTCGAGATATTCGATGATGGCAAGCGACTGGATCAGCGTCTCGCCGCTGGACAGGACAAGCGCGGGCAGGCGCATTTGCGGATTCACAGCTTTGTATTCCGGCCGCTTGTGATGTCCGCCGTCCTTGGCGAGATGCACGAAGGCGGGCTCGTAGGGGACGCCCTTGAGTGCGAGAGCGATGCGCGTGCGATAGGCGGCCGACGAACGGAAATAAGTGTAGAGCTTCACGTGTCCTCCACTCGAGATTTTTAAAAGCGATCCGCGGGAGTCTGGATCACTCGTCGTTTTCGTCTTTGGGCGCGGGCGCGAGGGTTGCGGATTTCCTGGTCAGGCTTTCGATGGCGCGGTCGAAGGCGGCGCGGTCGGCGGGAGCGATCGCTTCCGTGAGGTGTTTCGCAAAATCGATCGCAATCGGCGCAAGCTCCTCATAGATCGCGCGGCCGGCCGGCGTCAGCGACAGGAAAGCCTCGCGCATGTCGTCGCGATTGGCGCGCCGGGCGACGAATTTCCGCTTCTCGAGGAGGGAAACCGCGCGCGACACTTTGGTCTTGTGCTGATGGCTGTGCGCGCCGACGGCTTTGCCCGTCATGGTGCCATACTGGCCGAGCGTCACCAGCACCCGCCATTCCGGAATCCCGATGCCGTAGCGTTCCGAGTAGATGCGGGACAAGGCATGAGAAACGAGGCTCGCTACGACATTGAGCCGGTAGGGCAGGAATGTCTCGAGCTTCAGCGGAGCCTCGTCGGGCTTTGCCGGTCTCGTTTTCAGGTCCTCGGCCGCGCCGTCAGGCATCGTGGTGGCCCGCAATTCCAAAGTCCCGCGGTCCCGCGGCTCGCTTTTAGGCTGGCTTGCGGGACGATGGTGCGGACCATGGCCGAACTTTCAGAGCCATGCAACGGCTGGTGGCGCGGGTCAGCCCGCAGCGGGCGACCGCTGCTGCATCATGCCGCCAATGGCGCGGTCGTCGGGCCGTTCGGACGCGGAAAGTGCCGCGATCACGCCGTCCCGGTCGGCCTTGGTGCGGTTCTGGCTGAGCTTGGCCTTGCCCTCGATGACGTCGATCTTCAGCCGCAGGCCGACAATGCCCTTGAACTGGCGCGCCAGATAATCCTCGGGCGCGTCGCTGACCTTCCATGGCGTCGGTGCGTCGCGCTCGAAGCGTTCGGTCAGCGCCGTCACATGCACGCGCAATTCGTCGGCGCCCTCGAAAGTTTCGAGCATGCCGCGCACATAGATCAGGCTGTAATTCCAAGTCGGCACCGCCTTGCCGTGCTCGGCCTTGGATGGATACCAACTCGGCGACACGTAGGCGTCGGGTCCCATGAACATGGCGATTGCGGGCTTTGAAAAATCGCTCTGCTGCCATTGCGGATTGCCGCGCGCGAGATGCCCGGTCAGCGTGCCGAACGGTCCTGCGTCTGGCTCGAGCAGCATCGGCAATTGGCTCACGATCGGACCGTGCTCGCCGACCGTGATCAACGTGGCCAGGCCCGTTGCCTGAATCTGCGCATGCAGGGCCGGCACGTCCTGTTCACGAAAGTGCGGT
>CAYJNT010000292.1:0-4188 GCA_964370945.1 uncultured Hyphomicrobiales bacterium
TCTCTGCGCTCCGGCGTTCCCCGCCGTTAAAGACGGGGAATTCTTAAGGACATTCAACCGCTTGGAACCCCGCTCGAGCGCCTTCCGGGCCGTCGGCAGCGGGTTTGAGGACGACCATTGCGCTACGTGTCGACCCGCGGCGAGGCTCCGCCGCTCGGCTTTTTGGATGTCACGCTCACGGGCCTCGCCCGTGACGGCGGTCTTTATGTGCCGGAGACCTGGCCGCGCCTGAGCGCGGACGCGATCGCGTCTTTCGCGGGCCGCCCCTATGCCGAAGTCGCGGTCAAGGTGATCCGCCCCTTTGTCGGCGACAGCATGTCGGACGCCGATCTTTCGCGGATCGCGCGCGAGGCGTACGGCACCTTCCGTCATCCGGCGATCGCGCCGGTGTCGCAGCTCGGCGTCAACACCTTCCTGCTCGAGCTGTTTCATGGACCGACCCTGGCGTTCAAGGACGTCGCCATGCAATTTCTGGCGCGGCTGATGGATTTCGCGCTCGAGCAGCGCGGCGAGCGCACCACCATCGTGGTCGCGACCTCGGGCGACACCGGCGGCGCCGCGGTCGACGCCTTCCGCGGACGCTCCCGCATCGACCTGATCGTGCTGTTTCCGAACGGCCGTATCTCCGACGTGCAGCGGCGGATGATGACCACCGCGCCGGATTCGAATGTGCGCGCGGTGGCGGTCGAGGGAACATTCGACGATTGCCAGGCTTTGGTGAAGGCGATGTTCAATCATCACGCCTTCCGTGAGCAGGTTCGTTTGTCGGGCGTGAATTCCATCAACTGGGCGCGTATTGTCGCGCAGGCGGTTTATTATTTCACGGCGGCAATCGCGCTCGGCGCGCCGCATCGGAAAGTCGCCTTCACCGTGCCAACCGGAAATTTCGGCGATGTGTTCGCGGGCTATGTCGCTTCGCGGATGGGGCTTGCCATCGACCGCCTTGTGGTCGCGACCAATGTCAACGACATCCTGGTGCGCACGCTCGCGACCGGCGCTTACGAGATGCGCGGCGTGGTCGCGACGTCGTCGCCCTCGATGGACATCCAGGTGTCGTCGAATTTCGAGCGGCTGCTGTTCGACGCCACCGGCCGCGACGCGGCCGCGATCCGGTCCATGATGGGCTCACTCGCGCAATCGCAACGCTTCGCGCTGCCGCCACGCGCCTTGTCTGAGATTCGCAATCTGTTCTCGGCCGATCGCGCGAGCGAAGACGAAGTGGCGGCCACCATCCGCACGACCTTGCGCGAGACCGGGGCGTCGATCGATCCGCACACCGCCGTCGGCGTCGCGGTCGCCGAAAAGGAACACCGCGACCCGGCCTTGCCGATGATCGTTCTGTCGACCGCGCATGCCGCGAAATTTCCCGACGCGGTCGAGGCCGCCTGCGGCGTCCGTCCGCCCTTGCCGGATTGGCTGTCGGACCTTCCGGCGCGCAAGGAGACCATCACGGTGCTGCCGCCGGATCAGGGCCAGATCGAACGTTTTGTGCTTGCGGCAAGCCGTGCCGCGCGTGGAGGTGCTGCTGCATGAGTGTCGAGTTAACCCGTCTTCCGTCCAGCCTTACGGTCGTGACCGATGCCATGTCGCATCTCGAGAGCGCCTCGCTCGGCGTCTGGGTCGGTTCCGGCAGCCGCGACGAAAAGCAGGACGAGCACGGCGTGTCGCATCTCCTCGAGCATATGGCGTTCAAAGGCACCAGGCGGCGCAGCGCGCGGCAGATCGCCGAGGAGATCGAAGCCGTCGGCGGCGATCTCAATGCCGCGACCTCGGTCGAGACCACCGCTTATTACGCGCGCGTGCTGAAAGCCGACGTGCCGCTGGCGCTCGACGTGCTCTCCGACATCCTCGCCGACCCGTCCTTCGATCCGGTCGAGCTCAAGCGCGAGCAGAATGTGATCGTGCAGGAAATCGGCGCGGCCGAGGACGACCCGAGCGATCTCGTGTTCGAGTATTTGCAGGAGAAAGCGTTTCCCAACCAGCCGGTCGGCCGCTCGATCCTCGGTACACGCGAGAGCGTGTGCCGCTTCAAGCCCGACGATCTGCGCAGCTATCTCGCGCGCAATTACCGTGCGCCGGACATGGTCGTGATCGCGACCGGGGCCGTCAATCACGCCCATGTGGTCGCCGAAGTCGAAAAGCGCTTCGCGAGCTTCCAGGCGCCGGCGGCGCCGGTGCCCGTCCCCGCAACCTTCGGCGGCGGCACGCGGATCGAGATCAGCGATCTCGAACAGGCGCATATCACCTTCGCACTCGAAGGGCTGCCGCAGCGCGATCCCAATCTCTATTCCCTGCAGATCTTCTCGAGCGTGCTCGGCGGCGGAATGTCCTCGCGGCTGTTCCAGGAAGTCCGTGAAGTCCGCGGGCTGTGCTATTCGATCTATTGCTTCCACTCGCCCTATTCGGACACCGGATTTTTCGGGCTCTATGCCGGCACCGATTCCGAGACCGCTCCGGAATTGATGCAGGTCGTGATCGATCAGCTTGCGGGCGCCACCGAAAACGTGACCGAAGCCGAGATCGCGCGCGCCAAGGCGCAGATGAAAGCGGGATTGCTGATGGCGCTGGAAAGCTCGAGCGCGCGCGCCGAACAGCTCGCCCGCCAGATGTTCGCCTGGGGCCGCCCGATGCCGCTCGCCGAGATCGTGGCCAAGATCGAGGCGGTCACGGTCGAGAGCGTCCGCGCCGCCGGCCGCAGCCTGATCGCGCGCTCGCGCCCGGCCATCGCCGCGCTCGGACCCGGAAAGGGGATTGAACGCGCCGCCACGGTGGCGGAAAGTCTGTTCCGAAAGGCGGCATGAGCGATCGATGGCTTTTTTCCGGGCTGTCAGCGTCACCGAACTCTTCCCCGCGATCCAGGGCGACGGCGTTTTCCTGCGCGCGCCGCAAATGTCGGATTTCGCAGATTGGGTATCCGTGCGCGAACAGAGCCGCGATTTTCTGACGCCCTGGGAGCCGATCTGGCCCGCCGACGATCTGACCCGCGGCGGCTTCAAGCGGCGGCTGAAACGCTACAGCGAGGATTTCCGCGGCGATCAGGCCTATCCCTTTTTCCTGTTTCTCAAAGGCGGCAATCGCCTGATCGGCGGGATCACGCTCACCAATATCCGCCGCGGTGTCGCCCAGGCCGGGAGCCTCGGCTACTGGATCGGCGCGCCGTATGCGCGCCGCGGCTATATGACCGCCGGCGTGCGCGCCTTCATTCCCTTTGCATTCGAGGCGCTGCGGCTGCACCGGCTGGAGGCCGCCTGCATCCCGACCAACCAGGCCTCGATCGGGCTGCTTGAGAAAACGGGTTTCCAGCGCGAGGGCTATGCCCGCGAATATCTCTGCATCAACGGCATCTGGCAGGATCACCTGCTCTATGCGCGGCTGCAAAGGGACTGACAAAGCGACTGACCTGGCGACGGCGGGCGTTAACCTCTGCGACGCGCATTGTGCGGTGCGTCTTGGGAAGGCCACGATCCGGATGCTATAAAGGCGCTGTGAGTGACATCCATGCGTAAGGCGAAAGACATTCAAAAGCCCGGCCGCGCCGCCCTTTCTGGCGGCGTCATCGTGTTGGCGGCGTTGCTGGCCGGATGCTCGTCGGATGGCACCACCCCCGCTTCGACCGGCTCGTCGCGGTCGTTGAGCGAAATCTTTTCAAGCAAGCCTGCCTCCTACGCGCAGGCCGCAACGTCGACCAAGACCGACACGACCGAATTCGATCCGGACAATTGCCCGCCGGTCGATATCCGGCAGGGCGCGTCGACGTTTTCGGTGAACACGGCGGCGAAAAATCCGGCGGACTCGGTGCTACGCTATCAGGGCAGTTTCGCGCAGACCGCGCGCTCCTGCTCGCGCTCGGGCCCGACCATGACTATCAAGCTCGGCGTGCAGGGCCGCATCATCCTCGGCCCCAGCGGCGGACCCGGACAAGTCGACGTGCCGATCCGCTTCGCACTGGTCGAGGAAGGCGTCCAGCCGAAAACGGTCTGGACCAAGTTCTATCGCGTGCCGGTGGTCATCGGCGAAGGGCAGCCGAGCATATCGTTCACGCATATTGAAGACGATCTCACCGTGCCGATGCCGAGCAAAGACACGCTCGAAGCTTACGTCCTCTATGTCGGCTTCGACCCCATGGGCCTGTCGCAAAAGCCGAAAGCGCCGCCGCCGCGCAGCGCCAGGCCGAAGGTCAACGGCTGA
>CAYJNT010000293.1:0-4154 GCA_964370945.1 uncultured Hyphomicrobiales bacterium
GTCGAGAACGGCGCCTCGCCGATCCAGTTGGCGCCCTCGCCGCCCATCTGGGTATAGCCGTCGGTCGAGCGATCCATCCATTGCGCCATGTAATGGCAGCCGATGCCGGCATAGGCGCGCATGCCTTCCGGAACCACCGTCGAGGTATTGTGCGGACAGCCGGAACAGAAATAGGGAATGCGCTGCGCCACGTCCTGGATTTCGCGCAAGGCGTGCTGCGCCTGTTTCAGCCGCGATACCTTGGTCGCAATGGCGTCGTTATGCGTGCGCGCCAGCAGGCGCTCGCCGATCGCGATCGCGACCTCGTTCGGATCGAGCGCGCCCTTGGCCGGGAATAGCGGCTCTTCGCGCTCGTCCTTCTTGCCGATGCAGATCGGCTGGTCGACATTGCCATAGAGCTCTTCGCGCACCTGCACTTCGATCAGCGAGCGCTTCTCCTCGACCACGATGATCAGCTCGAGACCCTTGGCGAATTCCTGCAATTCGCGCCGGCCGAGCGGCCACGGGCAACCGACCTTGAACAGCCGCAGCCCGAGATCGTTGCAGGCGACCTCGTCGATGCCGAGCTCGTCGAGCGCCTGGCGCACATCGAGATAGGACTTGCCGGTGGTGATGACGCCGATTTTCGCGTTCGGGCCGCCCGAGGTGACGATGCGATTGATCTTGTTGGCGCGGATGAAGGCCAGCATCGCGTCGCGCTTGTAATCGTAAAGCCGCGCCTCCTGGCGGAGCGCGGTGTCGTTGAGCCGGATATTGAGCCCGTCCTCCGGCATCACGAAGTCATCGGGCGTCACGATCTGCACGCGGTCGAGACTGCCGTCGATCACGCCGGTCGATTCCACCGTCTCGTGCATGCATTTGAGCGCCGCCCAGGTGCCGCAATAACGCGACATCGCATAGCCGTAGAGGCCGTAATCCACGATCTCCTGCACGCCGGCCGGATTGAGGATCGGGATCATCACGTCGACGAAGTGATATTCCGACTGATGCGCGGTGGTGGAGCTCTCGGCGGTATGGTCGTCGCCCATCAGCGCGAGCACGCCGCCATGTTTGGAGCTGCCGGCGAGATTGGCATGCCGGAACACGTCGCCGGTGCGGTCGACGCCGGGGCCCTTGCCGTACCACATGCCGAACACGCCATCGAACTTGCCTTCGCCATGCAGCTCGGCGGTCTGCGCGCCCCACAAGGCGGTCGCGGCCAGATCCTCGTTGAGGCCGCTCTGGAACCGGATGTCGGCTTCGGCGAGCTTTCGTCCGGCGCGCATGAACTGCAGATCGAGCCCGCCGAGCGGGGAGCCGCGATAGCCCGACACATAGCCCGCGGTATTGAGGCCTGAGCGCCGGTCGCGCTCCTTCTGCATCAGGCACATGCGGATGATGGCCTGGTAGCCGGTTACGAAAACCGGGCTTTTGGTCAGGTCATATTTGTCATCGAGATCGACGTGCCGAAGGCTCATCAGGCGCTTCTCCGCGATCTAACATGCGTTACCGGTACCAACATCGCCAGCGACCGTTTGTCCCTTACAAGACAGCGTGATTGGCGAATATGTCAGCAATGCTGACACTGTTGCCAAGGAGGGTCAATTTCGTTTTGGAAGCGCTCGAAAGAAGGTTATTTCCGCCGCCCATCAAACCGCGACATTTGGCGCAACGCAACAACAAGGCTGTGGAATGACGACGTCCCGAAGGGCGGTATTCGCCCTGTTCCTGACCGGCTTTTTCCTCACGCCGGGACCCGCTTCCCCCGCCGAATGCCGCGACGAGACCAAACCGCTGCAAGGGACGTTGCGCCTCGTCCACACGCGGCACGCGATGAATTCGACACCGATCGAAGCCTGGCAGCTCGTGTTCAAGCCGCCCGTCTGCGTCATGTACAAGGAATCGGTCAATGCGAAGGACAAGACCCGCCTCGACAATGTCGGGGCGATGCATCTGCTGGTTACGCCGTCCGAGGCCGCGCGCCTGAAGGGACGCTCCGGCGCGCGCGTGACCGTGAAGGCGGGGCCAGACGGCGGCGTGTCCCCGGCGCTGACCGCCTGGCATATCGGCGACGCCATCATGGTGCATCCGGAGATCGTCAGCGTCGGCGGCAAGCCGTTGCGTTAAACGCGCCCGCGATCAGGCATAAGCCAGGCGCGGCTTCGGCAGACGCAGCAGCAGCCATGCCGCGATCGCAAGATTGAAAAGGTTCGCGAAAAAGCCGGCGGCGAAAGCCGCGCGATAGGACGCGGTCAGGTCGAAAATGAAGCCCGCCGCCCATCCGCCAAGCGCCATGCCCACGACGCTGATCGCGAACACGATGCCGACCCGCACGGCCGCCTCTTGCGGCGGGAAATATTCGCGCACGATGATCGCGTAGCTCGGCACGATGCCGCCCTGGAACAGACCGAACAGGATCGAGATGATGTAGAGCGACGACAGGCCGTCGAAGCTGAAATACAGCGCGAGCGCGACCGCCTGCATCATCGAGCCCGCCAGCAACGTCAGCAATCCGCCGATTTTGTCGGCGATGAAGCCGGAGGCGAGCCGGCTGACGATGCCGAAGCCGAGCATCAGGGTGAGCATTTCGGCGCCGACTGCGACGCCGTAACCGAGATCGCCGCAATAGGCGACAATGTGTGCTTGTGGCGTTGCCATCGCCACACAACAGAGAAATGCAGCGATGGACAGCAGCACGTGCAGAACCGGCAGCGGGACACCGCTTTCGGCGCGCGCATCCGCCGCCCGCGTCGTCGCTGCTGCGGTTTCATGCGCGGGCAAGCGGCGCCTGAAAGCGAGCGATAATGGAACGATGATGCACAAGCAGATTATCCCCAGCGCGATATGCGTCGGGCGCCAACCATAGGTCAGCATCGCCTTCTGGGTCACCATCGGCCACAGAGTGCCCGCAAGGTAATTGCCGGATGCGGCGATCCCGACCGCGATGCCGCGCCGGCGCAGGAACCAGTGCGAGCAGTCCGCGATCAACGGCCCGAACAACGACGCGACACCAAACCCCATCAGGAAATGTGCGAGCGCGAACATCCAGACATTGGGCGCGAGTCCGGCGGCGATATATCCGAGGGCGATCGACACGGCGCCGAGCATGATCGGCCGCACGATGCCGAAGCGGTCGGCGAGCCAGCCCATCACGATATTGCCAAGACCGAAGCCGATCATAGTGAAGGTGAAAGGCAGCGAGGCGTCCGCGCGCGGCGTGCCGAACTCGGCCTGCACCGTCGGCAGCACGACCACGACCGACCACATGGCAACGCTTCCGACCGTGCTGATCAACAGCGCGAGGGCAAGACGCAGCCATGAATAGGTGGAATCGAGCGGTGAGCTCGATGGATGCCCGGCATTCATTCGGGTCATTCTATGTGTTGGCGGGATTTAAGAGAAACAACCTTTATGAATGAGTCCTATCGGCGACGGACATGGCTCCTCAAATGTCATGCCCCGCGCAGGCGCGTACTCAGAAAGGAAGACGTGGATGGCCGGGTCTTCGCGCTGCGCGCTTCGCCCGGCCATCCACGTCTTTCTTGCTTTATTTAATGGACTGATGGCAGCGGGGAACCTCACACATCCCAGCGCCAGAAATCGAGGCCCTCTTCCCGCATGAAGCGCGCCAGCACCATCTTATGGACCTCGGACGCCCCGTCGACGAGCTTCGCCGCCCGCGCCCAGCGATAGATCCATTGCAGCACAGTGTCCTTGGAATAGCCGCGCGCGCCGTTGAGCTGGATTCCGACGTCTGCCGCCATGTGCAGGGTGTCGGCGACCTGGATTTTCGCCATCGACACTTCCTTGCGCGCGCGTTCGCCCTGATCCAGCTTCCAGGCCGCGTACATGGTAAGCAACCGCCCGATCTGGATCTGGTGTGCGACCTCGCCGAGCTTGATCTGCACGCTTTCGCGGTCGGCGAGCTTGATGCCGAAGCCTTCGCGTTCTTTCACGTAGGCCTGCGCGATCTCCATGCAGCGCTTCGACAGCCCGAGCCAGCGCATGCAATGCGTCAGCCGCGCGGGGCCGAGACGCACCTGCGTCATCTTCAGGCCGTCGCCGAGACCCATCAGCATGTCCTCGTCAGCGACCTCGAGTCCTTCGAATCGCAATTCGCAGGCGCCGCCATGCTCTTCCGGCCCGAGCGTCGGGATGCGGCGCACGAGGCGCCA
>CAYJNT010000294.1:0-4153 GCA_964370945.1 uncultured Hyphomicrobiales bacterium
CAAGACGAAATCGAAAGTGAAAGCCAAGCTGAAGCCGTCGATGAAGAAGACGAGTCCGAAGCCGAAGAAGGCGAGCGTGAAGAACAAACCCGCGCTCAAGCTCAAGAAGAACGGGTCGGCGAAGTCGCTGCTTCCGCCGCCGTCCAAGAAGCCGTTCGGCCAGGCCGGCAAGGCGCTCGACGGCGTGCGCATTCTCGACTTCACGCATGTGCAGTCGGGGCCAACCTGCACGCAGCTGCTCGCCTGGTTCGGCGCCGACGTGATCAAGATCGAGCGCCCGGGCGTCGGCGACATCACGCGTGGCCAGCTGCGCGACGTGAAGGATGCCGACAGCCTCTATTTTACGATGCTCAACCACAACAAGCGTTCGATCACGGTCGATTCGAAGAATCCGCAGGGCAAGCGGGTGATCGATGAGCTGATCAAGGTCTGCGACGTGCTGGTCGAGAATTTCGCCCCCGGCGCCCTTGATCGCATGGGCTTCACCTGGGACTACATCCACAAGCTCAATCCGCGCATCATCGTGGCGTCGGTGAAAGGCTTCGGCCCTGGACCATATGAAGACTGCAAGGTCTACGAGAACGTGGCGCAATGCGCCGGTGGCTCGGCCTCGACCACCGGCTTCCGCGAAGGCCCGCCGCTGGTCACCGGCGCCCAGATCGGCGACAGCGGCACCGGCCTGCATCTCGCGCTCGGCATCGTCGCAGCGCTTTATCAGCGTAACCGTACCGGCCGCGGCCAGAAAGTGCTCACCGCCATGCAAGACGGCGTGCTCAACCTCGCGCGGGTCAAGCTGCGCGACCAGCAGCGCCTCAAGCACGGACCGCTCACCGAATACAGCCAATATGGCGAAGGCGTTCCGTTCGGCGATTCGGTGCCGCGCGCCGGCAACGATTCCGGGGGCGGCCAGCCGGGCTGGATTTTGAAGTGCAAGGGCTGGGAGAAAGATCCCGACGCCTACGTCTACTTCATCACCCAGGCGCCGGTCTGGGGCGCGATCTGCGATCTGATCGGTGAGCCGACCTGGAAGACGGATGAGGGTTACGCGACGCCGAAGGCGCGCCTGCCGAAGTTGAAAGCGATCTTCGCGCGGATCGAGCAATGGACCATGACCAAGACCAAGTTCGAGGTCATGAACCTTTGCAACGAGGTCGATATTCCGGTCGGCCCGATTCTGTCGATGAAGGAAATCGCCGAGGAGCCGTCTTTGCGCAAGACTGGCACCGTGGTCGAGGTCGATCATCCGGTGCGCGGCAAATACCTGTCGGTCGGCAATCCGATCAAGATGTCGGACTCGATTTCGGAGGTGAAGCGTTCGCCGCTGCTCGGCGAACATACCGACGAGATTCTGTCGAAGGTGCTCGGCTTCGCCAAGGACGACGTCGCCAAGATCAAGGCCTCCGGCGCGCTCACCACGGCGGGCAAGGGCGGCGGCGACTGACAATTTCCTCTCCGCGTTTGTCGTTCTTCACCTCTCCCCAGCGGGGAGGTTGCGAGCGAAGCGAGCGGTGAGGGGGACTAAGTTGATGTCGAGGGTTAGATCCCCTCACCCGGTTCGGCGCTTCGCGCCTCACCGGCCTTTCCCCACAGGGGAGAGGTGAAACAGAAAGAGACGGGAGAGAGAGTCGCATGCGTATTGTCGTTCACGGCCAGCAGGCCTTCGGCAAAGCCGTGCTCGAAGCGCTGCTCAAGCGCGGCGACAACGTGGTCGCGGTCTATGTCGCGCCGGAAAAGCCCGGCGCCAAGGCTGATCCGCTGAAGGAAGCCGCGCTCGCGGCGGGTTTGCCCGTGCATCAGCCGGAGTCCTACAAGAAGCCGGAAGTGGCCGAGCAGTTCAAAGCGCTCAAGCCCGACCTGCAGGTGATGGCTTTCGTCACGCTGTTCGTGCCGGAAGAATTCCTCAACATTCCGACCCACGGCTCGATCCAGTATCATCCATCGCTCTTGCCGGCCTATCGCGGCGCGAGCGCGATCAACTGGCCGATCATCAAGGGCGAAAAGGAAACCGGGCTCTCGATTTTTTGGCCGGATAACGGCCTCGATACCGGCGCCGTGCTGCTCCAGAAAAAGACGCCGATCAGCGACAAGGACACGCTCGGCACCGTTTATTTCGATCGCCTGTTTCCGATGGGCGTCGAGGCGATGCTCGAAAGCGTCGATCTCGTGAAAGCCGGCAAGGCGCCGCGCATCAAGCAGGACGAATCGAAGGCGACCTATGAAGGCCGCTGCGGCCCCGACAATGCGCGCATCGACTGGGGCAAGCCCTGGGAGCAGATCGATCGTCTGATCCGCGGCTGCAATCCCGCGCCCGGCGCCTGGGCCAAGATCAACGGCGTGAAACTGAAAATCTTCGACGCCACGCCGATGCCGGCGAAGGATCCGAAGGGTATCGCCGGCAAGATCGGCGAAGTGGTCGCGATCGACGGCGACGGCTTCACCGTCGTCTGCGCCGACGGCCGCTTCAAGGTCACGCGCGTGCAGGCAGACGGCCCCAAGGTTTCCGCCGCAGAATTCGCATCCACCAGCAAGCTCGCAACCGGTACGAGGTTCGCATGACCCCCGCCAGCCCGCAACGCAAGGAACAGGTCGACATGCCTGCCTCGCAGCACCAGAATCCGAAATCCGACATTGAAATTTCGCAGTCGGCCAAGAAGCGGCCGATCCTCGAGATCGCGAAAGAAAGACTCGGCATCGCCGCCGAACATCTCGACCCCTACGGTCATTACAAGGCCAAGGTGTCGATGGATTACGTCAAGTCGCTCAAGGACAAGAAGGACGGCAAGCTGATCCTGGTCACCGCGATCTCGCCGACGCCCGCCGGCGAAGGCAAGACCACCACCACGGTTGGACTGACGGATGCGCTCAACCACATCGGCAAGAAGGCGATGCTCTGCCTGCGCGAACCTTCGCTCGGGCCTTCGTTCGGCATGAAAGGCGGCGCCGCCGGCGGCGGCTACGCGCAGGTGATCCCGATGGAGGACATCAACCTGCATTTCACCGGCGATTTCCACGCCATCACGTCGGCGCACAATCTTCTGTCCGCATTGATCGACAACCACATCTATTGGGGCAATGCGCTCGGCATCGACAGCCGCCGCGTCGCCTGGCGGCGCGTGATGGACATGAACGACCGCGCGCTGCGCGAGATCGTCTGCTCGCTCGGCGGCGTCGCCAACGGCTATCCGCGCGAGGCCGGATTCGACATCACCGTCGCTTCGGAAGTGATGGCGATCTTCTGTCTCGCCAAGGATCTCGACGATCTGAAAGCGCGGCTCGGCAACATCATCGTCGCCTATACGCGCGAGCGGAAACCGGTCCGCGCCAAGGATCTCAAAGGTCACGGCGCGATGACCGCCTTGCTGAAGGAAGCGCTCGCGCCCAATCTGGTGCAGACGCTGGAAGGCACGCCCGCCTTCATCCACGGCGGCCCCTTTGCCAACATCGCGCATGGCTGCAACTCGGTGGTCGCGACCACGACCGCGCTCAAGCTCACGGATTATGTTGTGACCGAAGCCGGCTTCGGCGCCGATTTGGGCGCGGAGAAGTTCATCGACATCAAATGCCGCAAGGCGGGCTTGAAACCCGATTGCGTCGTGATCGTCGCCACCATCCGCGCGCTCAAGATGCACGGCGGCGTGAAAAAGGACGACCTCAAGAAGGAAGATCTGAAGGCACTGGAAGCCGGCATGGCCAATCTGCAGCGCCATATCGAGAACATCAAGAAATTCGGCTTGCCGGCGGTGGTTTCGATCAACCGCTTCTCTGCCGACAGTGACGCCGAAATCGCGCTGGTGCGTGACAAGTGCAAGGCGCTCGGCGTCGAGGCGCTGATGGCGGATCATTGGGCGACGGGCGGTGCAGGGGCGACCGACGTCGCCAGGGCCGTTGTCAAGGTGATCGACGCGGGCAAGAGCAACCTGAAGATGCTCTATCCCGACGACATGCCGCTGTTCGAGAAGGTACGCACGATCGCCAAGGAGATCTATCGCGCCAACGACGCCACCGCCGACAAGGCGGTGAAGGATCAGCTCAAGGCCTGGGAAGAGATGGGCTTCGGCAAACTGCCGGTCTGCATCGCCAAGACACAGTTCTCGTTCACGACCAATCCGGACGCCAAGGGCGCGCCGGTCGATCACACCATCAATGTGCGCGA
>CAYJNT010000295.1:0-4139 GCA_964370945.1 uncultured Hyphomicrobiales bacterium
AAGCTCACCTTGGGGGCGGCGGTATCGGGTTTTTTGTCCGGATCAAGCATGCGGGAGGGAGGTAGAGGCGATCCAAGGCGATAGCAAGGCCAGAAGCGCTGTCATGCCCGCGAAAGCGGGCATCCAGTAAACGCAGGTTTAGCCTTGGATTACGGGCGCTGGGACTACTGGATCACCCGCTTTCGCGGGTGATGACACCTGCGGCGTCACCTGTTTCGCAGCGCCTCGGCTTCCTCGTAGAACTTCTTCTCCCAGGCCTTCTGGTTGTCCACGCCCTCGCGGATGAAGGGGGTGAACATGGCCAGGCTCAAGAGCAGCCAGTTGATGACATTGGCCGGAAAGCGCAGCGGCTTGCGGAAGTCGACGAACAGCACCACGCGGGTGTGCGGCGTCAGGTTCCAGGCCTCGTGCTCGTAGGCGTCGTCGAAGATGACCGCCTCGCCCTCGCGCCAGCGATAGACTTGGTCCTCGACCCGGATGCCGAGCTGCTCGCGCGGCTCCGGCACGATCAGGCCGAGATGCAGCCGCAGCACGCCGTTGTAGGGCCCGCGATGCGCCGGCAGGTGCTTGCCCGGCTCCAGGATCGAGTACATCACCGTGATCAGGCCGGGGATTTTCTGGCAGGCCGCCCAGGTGTTCGGGCAGAGGCGGATGTTGGCCGCGGACCTGAAACCGTAGCCGGACAGGAAGAACGTCTTCCAGCCGCGGTCCTGGCTGATGGTGGCGACGTCGGTCGACAGTTCGTGGAAGCCCGGCAGCTCTTCCTGGCGGGTGAGCACGCGGTCGAGCTCGGCGCGGATCGCGCGCCAGTCGGCCTCGACCGCACGCGCCCACGGAAACACCGCCTTGTCGTAGATCGGCGGATTGCCGACTTTGCTGCAGCGGACGTTGAGCCGCTCGGCGAAGGCGACGATGCGCATGAAGAGGCGCGTCACCAGGCTCGGCCGGCCCATCGGCTTGATGCCGTCGGTGGCGAAGCGCTGGGCGGGCCGGTTCTGCTCTGCGACGTCGGTCACGGGCTGCTCCTCGCGTGGCTTTCCCCGGCGGGACACACCCGGGAAGGCGCAGTCGTCAGCCTGTCACACTAGCAACAGGCCGGGCGCTCGAAAATCGCGGGACCGGCGGCCGCCCACAGGGCCGGCGTCTGGCGGGAACGGCGCCCTGGGGCTATCGTTTGCCCGGACGGAGAGGACCCATGCGCCGCATCCTGATCGCTCTCGCACTGCTGGCCGGCCTTGCCGGCGTTGCGCCTGCCGCCGACACCGGGGTGGTCTGGCGCGAGGCGGCGGTGAGCGCGCCGCGGCCCGAGGTGTGGCGCTACAACCGGCACAGCAGCGAACTGCCGTTCGCGCGCGGCAAGCGGGCGCAATCGGTGTGGGCGTCGCGCGCCTGCTGGTCGGAGTGCCAGTCGTTCTGCACCTGGAACGAAGCCGCCTGTCTCGAGGTCGACGCCCAAGGCCGCTGCCTCAAGGTGACCGACCGCTGCGACCGCGCCTGCCAGCGCGACTGCCGCACCCGCGGCGGGCCGCTGGCGGCGCCAGTTCTCGGCCTGCTCGATTAACGCTGCGGGGTGGACTTGGTATCGACCACGCCGCGTCGCTTCAGAGCCGGGCCTTGACGCAATTGCGCCCCTCCGCCTTGGCGGCATAAAGGGCCTTATCGGCCGCGCCGATCAAATCGTCGGCACCAAGGCCATCGTGCGGAAAGGTCGCAACGCCAAATGAGGCAGTAACCGAGACAACGGCTGTGCCGTAGGCGACCGGCGCGGTGGCAATCGCTTTACGCAAATGCTCGGCGCGTTCGATGGCATTTTCTTTATCCATTCCCGGCAAGACCAGTAAAAACTCCTCGCCACCGTAACGGCAACAAATGTCGCTGCCGCGCACGTTAAAGTTCATTGAATTGCCGAAGAAGCGCAATACAGCGTCGCCGGCCTGATGGCCAAACCGGTCATTGACCTCCTTGAAGCGGTCGATATCGCCCATGATCAAGCTGAGCGGACTGCCTTTGCGTTCAGCCAGAATTAGCTCACGGGCAAGCGTGTCTTCAAGATAGCGGCGATTAAAGAGACCTGTCAGTGAGTCATGCGTTGATAGTTCACGTAGCTGTTTCTCTAAGGCTTTGGCTTGGCGCTCGGCGGTGACGCGTTCCGTCACGTCCACGAAAACACCGATTATCGTCCGCTTGCCGCCCATTTCCATGCTGCGGGCATAGCTTTCAATGTCGATTGAGGCACCGTTCTTGCGTAAACCGCGAAATTCAAACTTTAGCCCTTTCGCGCTATCGCTGAGCTCTTTGCGCATAACCTCCGCAACAAAAGGACGATCGCTCTCGACGACGATATCGAGCGCCGCCAATGCGCGGATTTCATTAGCGGTATAGCCAAACATTTCGTCAAACCGAGCGTTAGAGTAGCTGTACTTCTCGTCTTCCAAGATAACGATGCCGATCAAGGACTGGTCTACCAGGCCACGGAATTTCGCCTCGGATTCACGTAACGCCTGCTTGGTTTTGTCAATTTCACGCACCGCCTGCTCCAACTCCATCGTGCGCTTGCGTACCTGTTCTTCCAGCAGGACCGTGTTCTGCAACAAGCTGAAATCGGAGCTTTGAGCGGCGCTGGTCCGTTCGGCACGATCGGTCAGCGCGCGGACAATCTTGTTGAGGCGCACGACCTCCGCCTGCCAGTCAAATTGCGCGGGCTCGATTGCGGGTTCAGCCATCGGCGGACTCTGAGGGTACGGCGCCGATAGCTATGCCGGTGAACGTCTGGTTGACATGCACGCCGTGAAATTGTTCGCCGTAGCTGTTGAACCCGATGGCGTTATTCTCGTGCAATATCGCCGCTACCCGACCGACCAGCCCGCGCTGAGCGATTTCCAGCTTTCGCAGAACGCAATCACAACCGATAACCAACTGCGGCGGGCCAATTTCAGCGCGAATTCCGGCAAAGGCGCGATCCAGGTTCTCCACCAAATCCACACCGCGCGCAGCACGCAAGACCACACCTTCCTCGATGGCGCAGAAAAAGGTCAGACTGCCGTCGGCATTTGAATTTCGTACCGAGCGCACATAATTGGTGCCATCGATCACAACGACCATCGGCGCGTCCGCGAAATGCATCGGATTAAGGTTGCTTACCGTTGTGCCAATCAACTCCGCATATGCCTCCGCTGCGGGCCGGCCGTCGATCTCACTCACGATACGACGTTCTGCATCCGCAGCGGTAACGACCGCCCTTTTGTCCGTGGCAACGAAGTGCTGGGTTTTGAAAATTCGGAACGGCAGGGAAGTCGTAGCGAGCACCAAGACGGCGCTGCCGGAATAAAAGCTGCCATCGAAGTAAATATGCGTACTGCGAAAGTTCAAGCCATCTCCGGCAGAGCCGCCGAACAGCGGCAATTTGCCCAAGGCGGTCTGCGCGATATGTGTCACCGGCTCTTCGCGCCCTGACATCCCGTCGATCATCAGGAATGCGAAGCTGTTGTCGTTGCTGGCTTGCGGCGAGCTCAGTTCATGCTTGTGCATCAAATCCAGAATCAAGGGCACGCCTACGGCGCTGTTGAACTGCCCGAGATTGTCGATGCGGGCCGTTACGGCGTTGAAGGTATCGGCCGGGAAACTCGCGCCGGTAATGCTGCATTCGCGGCAGCCGAGGGGCCCGAATTCCCCTGCGGTCGTGCAGCCGACAACCTGTATGCCAGCGAATAGACGTTTGAGTTCTTCGGCCAGTACATCAAGGTCGTATTCGTTGGAGCAAAAAAATACCACCAGCGCCATCGTCGGCTGGACGACGGCCGCGTGAAATGCGCGCGCCGCCTCACGCGCATCTATGGCGCATGATTGTCCTAATCTTATGGTGCTTGGTGCGCCCGTAGCAAGGTCCTCGCCGACAGTGCGATTGGCCGAAAGCTATTGCTAGACGATCGTTTCGTTTATGGAGCTTTGAACCCAACAGCGTTGATCAAAATCAAACGCCAGCGCTATTCTACGAACTGGCCAAAGCATCAAAGCCGCGACGTTCATGCTGAAATGGCGGAGGTTTCGAACGCAGTTCGAATCCGGAACCACGCGCGGGGTTGGGGGGCCGGCCGCGCGCAAATGAAAATGGCGGAAGGGGTGAGATTCGAACTCACGGT
>CAYJNT010000296.1:0-4108 GCA_964370945.1 uncultured Hyphomicrobiales bacterium
CAGACTTCGAATCTGGGGGTCAGGGGTTCGAATCCCTTCCGGCGCGCCAGTATTTCCGGGCCTTTTTTCAGTTCTCAGTCGCACCGAAATGGGCGCAGCCTCGTCGTGGACGAGAGACTGCGATACAAGCCGACCTGAGGCGAGAGATGACGGATCGACAAGCCCTGCAGTGGCGCGAAGATGTCGAGAAGCTGTCGACAAGCCAGGTTTTCGCTTTGATGGATTTCCCGCTGCGCGAGGGCCTTTCGGAAGCTCACATTTTCATCGACAAGAGTTTGTCCACGCGGCTGCCGGAAATCCAGATTTACGATCAAGTCACGTACGATTACGAGGATCAATCGATTTTCCGGAAGGAGCAATCGTATGTCGCGATTTGCGTTTTGCATGAACGCGCGATCGACGCCGCAACCAGGGAAAAGTGCCGCGCATTTCTGGAGCGGTTTGCGGATGGCAAGCTTCCCCTCATGAATCAGGTGGAGTGCGCATTTCTGAGGGTCGTTCGAAAAGTATCCATTATTTCTCCGTATCCACGCCTCAGGGAAAAAATCGAAAATCGGCTGAAGACCGCCCCGGAGCTGGGGCGCTATCTCGGGCCGCTGCCGGATCTTGGCGTGAACCACGACACCGAACTCGCGCTGCATAACCTGAAACTCACCGAGCTCAGATCGCTTACCAATGAGCAACTGGAGAAAGAGCTGGCCGAAATCCTGAAAACGGAAAAAGCGATCGATGATGAATTCATCGCCGCGCGCGCGTTATCCGGGCCGGAGACGCAGCCTGGCGGCTTTGAATGCTACGGCGTGAACGGCAAGCACCATGCGTTCAAGAAAATAATCAGGGATTTCGGCATCGCTGTAAAAAGAGGTGCTTCAACGCGTTCGGAATGAGGTCAGGGGCTCGGGTCCCTTCCGGCGCGCCAACACGTTTCAAGATTTGGTGGGATCCGGTGTTTCAAGGGTTTCCTTGGCGTACTTGATCGCTTCGTCGACCGGCAGCACCAACGGTACTTGATCTTCCCAGAAGATGCCGTTCACGAGCTTCGCCAAAGCGGCTGCGGCGCATGTTCCGCAAATCACTTCGTCCCAACGACTTCCGAAAGCAAAGTACGCGCAACGATCAAAGCTCGGATCGAACTTCGCGAGCATGTCCGGCTCTTCAGCGAACATCTTCTCGACGCCGTCGCGGCCATCGTCCTCCAGATAGAACTCGGCGCCGCTTTCCTTGCCCCGCAGGAGCATCGGCGCATAGCCGGAATGTCCCAAGAGCGGGTAGTGGGGTGGTATGACCGAAATCGGAAATCCGAGCTCCTGCATCGCCTGCGTCAGCGCAGCCGTGTCCGGAATCTCGCCCCGAAATACCAAGCCTGCCATCATCGACATCGGAAAATCCTCATTCACTGAGTACGCCCAATTGCGCGCGAGTGAGGCTATTGACTTTTGTGGAACAAATCAAGAACATCCGTAGAGGAAAACGCGGAATTTTCAGCGCAGCGGCGATGGTCGCAGCGTCGAACGATCGCTTACGCCCGCGTCTTCGCCCGCGCGCGCTTTCCTTTCGCTAGCGCGGCGCCGCGTTCCGCCCATTCGCGGGTCGAGGGGATGCGCCGTTCCGCGGCCGTGGCTTCGAGCTCGTCACGCGCGAGATTTTCGAGGATCGACAGCAGCGTCTGCCGCGTGATCGCGATGTCGGCAGCCTTCACATTACGCGCCGCGATCGCATTGACCTCTTCGGCCAGCGGCACGAGCTTGGTCTTGAGCAGGCGGCCCTTGGGCGTCAGATAGACAAACACCTTCTTCTTGTTGCCCGGCATTTGCCGGCGCGTGACGGTGCCGAAGCGCTCCATGGCTTTCAGCGCGGAGAAGGTCGTCGGCTCCATCACGCCGGCCCGCTCACTCAATTCCTTCTGCGTCAGCCCGTCCTTCTCCCAGAGGATGCGCAGGAAAGTCCAATGCCCGAGCGAGACCGAATGTGCCGCAAGCCGCATCTGCAGCGCGCGCAGCAGCGCGCGCGTCGCGTCCTTCACAAGATGCGCGAGCCGGTCGTTCGGCACCGCTTCGCGCCAATGCCGCAGGATCGCCTGCGTATCGTCGCCTGTGCGTTTGGCGCGGCTCATGACCGTCTCCCCGGAATGCCGATCTGATGCTGCAGAGGGATCTCCTTTTTCTCGCGCGCGGATTGCAGAATGGCGAGACAGACTTCTATTGTTCCGAGCGACCACGCGCCGTCATGCAGCGGCGGCTTGCCGTCGACCACCGCGCCGTAGAGCTCGTCGATCACTTCGCTGCGCGGAATGGCGGGCACCGGGACAGGATCGAGCCAGGCCATCGCGTCGTCATAGATCATGACGCCGTCGGGCTGCGGGCGCAGGTCCGCGCGTTCGCAGGACACGATCATGAATCCGAAATGCTGATGCTGCCGGGCGTCGGCTGGCGTGATGGCCGCCGGCGCATAATCCTTTCCGCCGAAATTGCGCGCCGCTTTCAAAGCCGTTTCTTCGCCGGGTTTTGCCGCCCGCAAAGCCTTGCGCGCGCTGCCATAGCGCGAACTGTCCTTCGGCGACCCCATTTCACCGATCCAGTTTGTCAATTCGTCGGTATCGAAATGCGCGTAGCCGCTATAGGTCACAGAGGCGAACGTGTCGTCCTCAAAAGTGAGTAGCGCCGAATAAGCCCCCTCTGTCGGCCGCGCGGCATCCCAGGCGCCGGTCATCGCGCGCACGCTGCGCACGCGCCCGCCGCCGAACAGCCGCACGATATCGATCTGGTGGGCCGCCTGGCTGAAAATCACGCCGCCGCCTTGCGCGGTGTCGAGCTCCTCCGGGCGGCGCGGCCGGTAGAGGAAATCCGTGAAATTGAGCGCGCTGATCATGCGCGGCTTGCCGTAAGCGCCGCTTTCGATGATTTCGCGCGTGCGCAGGACGGGCGCGTTGAATGAGTGGCTATGCCCGACGATCAGCACGACACCGGCTTTTTTCGTCGCGTCGATCATCGACCGGCACTCGGCGATCGCGATCGCCATCGGTTTCTCAACCAGCACATGCTTTCCGCGCTCGGCCGCGAGCTGCACATGCGCGGCGTGGTGCTGATGCGGCGTCGCCATATAAACGACTTCGACGTCCGGATCGGCGCATAATTCCTCGACGGTTGCGTAAGTCTTCGCGCCGAATTGCGAGGCGAACAGCGTGCGCCCCTCGGTGAGCGGGTCGGCGCCGGCCACCAGTTTGATGCGTGGATCGTTCGCAAGCGTCGGCATCATCACGGTGAAGGCGCGGCCCAGTCCCGCGACACCCATCCGCAGTTGCCGCGCGGTCATTGTCTCACCGGTCGATCACGAGGTCGCCCGAGCGGGCGCGCGAGACGCAGATCATGATCTGGTCGCCGCGCTCGTGTTCGGCGAGAACGAGGTCGCGATGGTCGACCTCGCCGGCGAAAAGTTTCGTCCGGCAGGTGCCGCAGGTGCCGCTTTCGCAGGAGCTCGGCACTTCATGTCCGCGCGCCCGCATCGCCTCCAGGATCGTTACGCCGACCGGCACCTCGAATGTTTCGCCCGACTTGGCGAGCGTGACGTTGAACGGCTTGTCGTCGGGCTTGCGCGTCTCGGCTTCGCTGAACGCCTCCATATGAATGGCGGTCGACGACCAATGCCCGGTCATGTCGCGCACCGCCTGCATCAGCGGGCGCGGGCCGCAGCAATAAAGATGTGCGCGGTTCTTGCGCTCTTCCACGATCGGCCAGAGGTCGAGCGCGCGCGCCGGATCGCCGTCGTCGTGATGGATGATGACCTTGCCCTCGAAGTCCGGCCCGGACAGCTCTTCGCGAAAGGCGGTGAATTCCGGCGAGCGCGTGCAGTAATAGAGCTTGTATTGCTTGCCCGGGATCGCATTGAGCGCGCGCATCATCGACATGATCGGCGTGATGCCGATGCCGCCGGCAATGAAGATGAAGGCTTGCGCGTTGCGCGCCAGTTCGAAATCGTTGACCGGCGGCGCAACGATCAGGCCGTCGCCCGCCCTCACATTCTCGATCAGGCTGATCGATCCGCCGCGGCCGTTCTCCTCGCGCTTGACCGCGACCTGATAGCGGTCGCGCTCGGCGGGATCATTGCACAG
>CAYJNT010000297.1:0-4066 GCA_964370945.1 uncultured Hyphomicrobiales bacterium
TACGACGCCTTCGGCGCCGCGCATTCCTCGACCTCGATCTCGGCCGGCCTCGGCATGGCGGTCGCCCGCGACCTCGAAGGCAAGAAGAACAATGTGATTGCCGTGATCGGCGATGGCGCGATGTCGGCCGGCATGGCCTACGAGGCCATGAACAATGCCGGCGCGATGAATTCGCGATTGATCGTCATCCTCAACGACAACGACATGTCGATCGCCCCGCCGGTCGGCGCGATGTCGGCCTATCTCGCGCGGCTGCTTTCCGGAAAAACCTATCGTTCGCTGCGCGAAATCGGCAAGCAGCTCGCTGCGCATCTGCCGAAATTCTTCGAGAAGCGCGCGTTGCGCGCGGAGGAATATGCCCGCGGCATGATGACCGGCGGCACCTTGTTCGAGGAACTCGGCTTCTATTATGTCGGCCCGATCGACGGGCACAATTTCGATCACCTGCTGCCGGTGCTCAAAAATGTGCGCGACGCGGAGGCCGGCCCGATCCTCGTCCATGTCGTGACGCAAAAAGGCAAGGGCTATGGCCCGGCGGAAATCTCCGCCGACAAATATCACGGCGTGGTGAAGTTCGACGTCGCCACCGGCACGCAGGCGAAGTCGAAATCGAATGCACCGGTCTACACCAAGGTGTTCGCCGAAAGCCTGATCAAGGAAGCGCGCAAGGATTCCAAAATCGTCGCGGTCACCGCCGCGATGCCGTCCGGCACCGGACTCGATCTGTTCCAGAAGGAATTTCCGAAACGCACCTTCGACGTCGGCATCGCCGAGCAGCACGCGGTGACGTTCTGCGCCGGCCTCGCGGCCGAAGGCTATAAGCCGTTCGCGGCAATCTATTCCACCTTCCTGCAACGCGGCTACGACCAGGTCGTGCACGATGTCACGATCCAGTCGCTGCCGGTTCGTTTCGCGATCGACCGCGCGGGGCTTGTCGGCGCCGATGGTCCGACGCATGCCGGCGCCTTCGATGTCGCCTATCTCGGCTGCCTGCCCGGTTTCATCGTGATGGCGGCGGCGGATGAGAGCGAACTCGTGCATATGGTCGCGACCGCCGCCGCGATCGACGACCGGCCCTCGGCGTTGCGCTTCCCGCGCGGCGAAGGCCTCGGCGTCACCATGCCGGAAGAAGGCGTACCGCTCGAAATCGGCAAGGGCCGTATTTTGCGCGAAGGTACCAAGGTGGCTATTCTCAATTTCGGCGCCCGGCTCGGCGAATGTCTCAAAGCTGCCGACGAGCTCGCGGGCTTCGGGCTCTCGACCACAATTGCCGATGCGCGCTTCGCCAAGCCGCTCGACACCGATCTCATCCTGCGGCTCGCGCGCGAGCACGAAGTGCTGATCACCATCGAGGAAGGCGCGGTCGGCGGCTTCGGATCGCATGTGCTGCAGCTGCTGTCCGACAACGACGCGCTCGATGGCGGATTGAAGCTGCGCATGATGGTGCTGCCCGACATGTTCCTCGATCAGGATTCGCCGAACGCGATGTATGCGAAAGCCGGCCTCGACGCGAAAGGCATCGTCACGCGCGTGTTCGAGGCGCTCGGCAAGGATGTCGCGGCCGAGACCGTCAAGCTCGCCTGATCAATCCACGACGCGCCGAGGTGCGTTGCCGGGCGCGAGCGAGCGCCGCAGCAGCGACCGGATATGCGCCCCCGCGCGCCGGACCGGCTCGAACAGCGTGTAGGGAAGCGTGTGCGCGTCGGGGTGGCTCGACTCGACGCCGAAGGTCAATTTCTCGGCCTGCCGTTTCGGGACATAGAGCGTGCCGAACAGCCAGTCCCAGATCGCAAGCGTGCTGCCCAGGTTCTTGTCGAAGTGGATCGGGTTGTCCGAGTGGTGGATCTGGTGGTGGGCGGGACTGAGCAGGATGCGGCCCAACAGCCCGGAAAATGAAATCCACACGTGCGAATGCTGCAAGTGAATGTAGCCGTGAATGAACAGCACGAGAATGAGGTTGGTGTCGGTCACGGCATACGGGTAGGTCGTGATGCCGAACGCATAATTCATCACGCCGTTGGCGATCCCGGTGCTGAGCGCCACGATGTTCGCGAAGATAATCGAATCCACCGGGTGCACGCGGAAAATGGTCAGCGGCGTCAGCACGGTCGCGCTGTGATGGACCTTGTGAAATTCCCACAGGATCGGCACGCGGTGCTTCAGATAGTGATCGAACCAGTAGCCGAGCTCATAGGCGAGGAACAGCGCGAGCGTGATGACGGATCGCGCGGCAATGCCGGGCAGCGACGTCGCCTCCCGCGCGCCGAAATGCGCGGCCAGGAAGCCGGTGACCGCGTTGCTCACCACCTGATACGAGGCCAGGGCCCAGCCGAAGATCACGCCGAATACGAACAGTGCCAAAAGAAAGTACAAGACGTCCGTCGTGAACGACCGGCTCGTCATGATGCGCTTGGGAAACAGGGCGCGCACCAGGGTCCGCACCTGCAACGGCCGATTCCGGCGGCGACGCCTGACGGCCATCACGGCGGCGGCGAGGCACAACGCGCACAACAGGGACGTGAGCGAGAACGTGGAGCCGACGGACAGGAGCACCGTGCTCGGCTTCTGCAGGAGCGCAAGCACGCCCGCCCAGAGATCCATGGTTGCCTCCGCGCGCTTTCGGACAGACCGGTCGGCCTCTACTTGGGCTCGCAGAGGTAAATTTTGCCTTAGGGCCACCCTTGGCATCTGCCCGTGCATCTGCTGGCCAACGAGCGATCTCGCCGCGATCGCACGCTGCTTTTGACTTGAATTGCCATCGCCCGCGAAATCTACCCGCGCTGGTCGGCCAATAAACGGCTCCCCAAGCCGGCCCGTTCACCGTAAAAGTCGCGCAGGAGAGTCCTGTGAGCGAGCGGCTTGTCATTACGCATATCGGCCATCGCGGCGATGGCGTCGCCGCGACCGCGGACGGGGATGCCTTTATTCCCTACACGCTGCCCGGCGAAACCGCCGAAACCGAACCCGTTGCGGGCCATCCGGACCGGCGCAATCTTCTGCGCGTCGAAACGCCCTCGCCCGACCGCATCGCGCCGTTCTGTCCGCATTTCGGGATTTGCGGCGGCTGCGCCACCCAGCATTGGGCGGAAGCGCCCTATCGCGCCTGGAAGCGCGATCTCGTCGTCACAGCGCTCAAGCAAGCGAAGATCGATGCAGATGTCGGCGCGTTGATCGACGCGCATGGCGACGGCCGGCGGCGCGCCGTGCTGCATGCGCGCAAGCACGCGACGCGCGATATTCTCGAAGTCGGCTTCTCCACCTTGCGTGCGCACACGCTCGTCCCGATCGATGCCTGCCCGGTGCTGGCACCCGCGATGGCCGGAACGATTCCCGCGGCCTGGGCAATCGCGGAAGCGTTGTCGCCTTTGAAGAAGCCGCTCGATATCCAGGTGACCGCGACCTTGAACGGCCTCGATATCGATGTGCGCGGTTCCGGAGCGCTCGGACCCAGGCAAACCGGCGCGCTGGCGCGGATCGCGGAGACACACAAGCTCGCGCGCATCACGCGTCATGGCGAGATGGCGACGCAACGCGTCGCCCCGACGGTGCGGATGGGCCGCGCGACCCTGGTCCTGCCGCCGGGTTCTTTCCTGCAGGCGACGCAGCTTGGTGAAGAGACGCTCGCGCGCCTGGTCGCCGATCACGCCGGGAAACCCAAAAACGTTGCCGATCTCTTCTGCGGCGTCGGCCCGTTCGCGCTGCGGCTTGCGGAAAAATCGAAAGTCACCGCCATCGATGCCGACGCGGCCGCGCTCGAGGCGCTTGCTCAGGCCGCGCATGCGCCGGGTCTCAAACCCGTCGCGGTGCAGAAGCGCGATCTCTTCCGCCGCCCGCTCACCGCGCCGGAATTGAAGAGCTTCGACACCGTGATTTTCGATCCGCCGCGCCAGGGCGCGGACGCGCAGGCGCGCGAACTGGCAAAGAGCGAGGTGCCGCTGGTGATCGCGGTGTCCTGCAATGCCGCGACCTTCGCGCGCGATGCCAAAATCCTGATCGATGGCGGTTACAAGCTGTCGGCCGTGGCGCCGGTGGATCAGTTCAAATACACCGCGCATGTGGAGATCGT
>CAYJNT010000298.1:0-2603 GCA_964370945.1 uncultured Hyphomicrobiales bacterium
CGCAAGGATTTTTTTCCTAGCCGCCTGTCTCGCCTATCAAACCAGATTTCGCGCCACAAGTTGCAGCCCGAGAATGAGCAGCAGCACGAACAGGCAGAATCGGAAGGTCGCGACGCTCACCAGCTGGCGCACCTTCTGTCCGATCACCATTCCGATCAGCGCCGGGCCGATCGCGACCAGCGACAGCATCGCAAGCTGCGTGTCGAACGCATTGCCGCTCCAAAGAACGCCGGCGAGGGCGACAGTCGAGGTCGTGAAATGCAGGCCGAGCGCCTGCACCAGTTCGTCCTTCTCGAGCCCGATCGCCTGCATGTAGGGCAGGGCGGGAATGACGAAGATACCGGTCGCGGCCATGATCACACCGGTCGCAAGTCCGACCAGCGGCCCGACAACGATTTCCGCATGGCGCGGAATCGAGAACTGGATCCGGCTCAAACCGATCAAGGCGTACGCGATGAGCGCGAGGCCTAAGCCCAGCGCGGCCTGTTTCGCATTGCTGCCGGTGAGCGTGCCGTTGCCGGCCCAGGCGCCGACAAACAATCCGGCGAGCATCGGCGCGAGGCGACGCGCGACCGAGAGGAAGTAAGGCCCCGCGATCATCTGCCAGACATTGGTGAAGAGCGATGGCGCGATCAGGATCGCGGCCGCTTTCGCCGGCGACATCACGGCGGCGAGCAAAGCGATCGCGACCGTCGGCAGTCCCATGCCGATCACGCCTTTGACCGAGCCCGCGAGGAGATACGCGACGACGACAAGACCAATAAGAAAAAGCTGATCGCCCATTGCAACGACTTACGACATTCTCACCGCCGTCGCGCAATGACGATTTCGCGAAGCGACCATTCGCAATTTGTTGGGTCGCATTTCCGGACGGCGAAACTAGTGTGGTGGTTCAGAAGTCCCCTTGATCTCCGCGGCGAGTCCGTAAGGGGACTTCTGAACCAAAACCACACTAGAAATCGTACGTTGCTAGTGTCCCTTGGAATCCGAAGTTCGCTACCGAACGTGCTGCGAGATAAAGCGAACTTCGGATTCGGGACACTAGAGTCTGATCCAATTCAATTGAATCGGATCAGACTCTAGATTCCTTATTTGTCGCGCAATCTTGCGGCGAACCGGTTTCCACTTCGCCGGATTGCGCTCTAGTACCCACTTCGCCTGGAAATGCTCCAGAAATGAAAAACCCGGCGCGAGCCGGGCTTTTCGTTGTCCGCATCAGCAACTGTGAATCAAGTCCCCAGCTGCGACGTCAAATTCGCTTACTTAACCTTCAGGTTCTCAGCCGATTCCTTGCCGCGGTTCGCCACGACTTCGTATTCGATCTGCTGGCCTTCATTGAGATTGCTCAGTCCGGCGCGCTCAACCGCGGAGATGTGAACGAACACATCCTTGCCGCCGCCTTGCGGTTGGATAAAGCCATAACCCTTGGTCGCGTTGAACCACTTCACAGTGCCTGTAGCCACAATAAGTCTCCGAGTAGATTGGTAGTCGAGTTCGCCGACACACGAGCGTCGGACTGACATCTCGTTAGAGGCCGGCATCTCTTAGCGAGATTACGGGCCTTAAACCAGCAGAAGATGGCAAAATTCGTCACACTCTCGCTCCAGCCCTGTCACAATCGCGCCATTCGACGGAAGCGCCGAACGGCGCCGCCGGGCGTTGAATGAGAGGCGTTTTGCGTGCAATTCCGTCATGGAATCAATCATGAGTGACCCCTCTCAGGCCGCCGGTCAGCGGCATCCTGGTGCGGCGAAAGCGCCCAAAGATACGTCCTTGGCGGCGAATCGGCTGGGGCAGGAGACGTCGCCCTATCTCCTGCAGCACAAGGACAATCCGGTCGCCTGGTGGCCTTGGGGTCCTGAGGCCCTGGCCGAAGCCAAGCGCAGCAATCGACCGATCCTGCTCTCGGTCGGCTACGCCGCCTGCCATTGGTGCCATGTCATGGCGCATGAAAGCTTCGAGGACGGGCCGACCGCGGCGGTGATGAACGAACTGTTCGTCAACATCAAAGTCGACCGCGAGGAGCGTCCCGACATCGACCAGATCTACATGAACGCGCTGCATCACCTGGGCGAGCAGGGCGGCTGGCCGCTGACCATGTTTCTGACGCCGGACGGCGAGCCGGTCTGGGGCGGCACTTACTTCCCGAAAGCCTCGCAATATGGCCGGCCGGCTTTTGTCGATGTCTTGCGAGAACTCTCGCGGCTGTTTCGCGAAGAGCCCGATAAAATCAAGCAAAACCGCGACGCGCTGATGGAGCGGCTCGCAGCGAAAGCGCAGGCCGCGGGCCGCGTCGATGTCGGGCGTGCGCAGCTCGACAATTTCGCGATGCAGGTCGCACGGCTGATCGACACCACCAACGGGGGCTTGCGCGGCGCGCCAAAATTTCCGCAATGCGCGATGTTCGAATTTCTCTGGCGCGCGGGACTGCGGGCGCGATCGAAAGCCGGCGCTTCAATCGAGCGTGGCGAGGACGAAAGTCGTCGGGGTCCGAACGCCGGCGGCTTTTTATCGCTCGTCGAGCTCACCCTTGAACGCATTTGCGAAGGCGGCATTTACGACCATCTCGGTGTAGGCTTTTCACGCTATTCGGTAGACGAGCG
>CAYJNT010000298.1:2613-4059 GCA_964370945.1 uncultured Hyphomicrobiales bacterium
TTCCGCAATGCGCGATGTTCGAATTCCTCTGGCGCGCGGGTTTGCGCGGCACGGATGCGCGATTCTTCGGACTGGTCGACCACACGCTGGATCGCATTTCTGAAGGCGGGATCTACGACCATCTCGGCGGCGGCTTCTCGCGCTACTCGGTCGACGAGCGCTGGCTGGTGCCGCATTTCGAGAAGATGCTCTACGACAATGCGCAGCTCCTGGAATTACTGGCGCTGGCGCATGTCCGCTCCGGCAACCCGCTGTTTCTGGCGCGGGCGCGCGAGACCGTCGGCTGGCTGACCCGTGAAATGACCACGAAGGAGGGTGCTTTCTGCTCGTCGCTCGACGCCGATTCGGAGGGCGAGGAGGGCAAGTTCTACGTCTGGTCGCTCGACGACATTACCTCCGTTTTGGGCGCAGAAAATGCTGCATTCTTTGCTGCACATTACGACGTGACGGCCGCCGGGAACTTTGAAAGTCATAATATCCTCAATCGACTCAAGAGCTTACCGCGTACCCCTGAAGATGAGGCCCGCCTGTCCATGCTGCGGTCCATGCTGCAGCAAAAACGCGACGAGCGGGTCCGGCCGGGGCTCGACGACAAGGTCCTCGCCGACTGGAACGGGCTGATGATCTCAGGCCTGGCCAATGCCGGGGCGATGCTCGGCGAACCGGACTGGATCGCCCTCGGCGCCCGCGCCTTCGATTTCATCGCCAGGGACATGACCCGCGGCGACCGGCTCGGGCATTCCTGGCGCGAGGGGAAATTGCTCTATCCCGGGCTCGCATCGGACTACGCCGCCATGATCAAGGCCGCGCTCGCGCTGCGTGAGGCGACGGGCGAGAAAAAATATCTCGATCGTGCGCTCGCCTGGCAGGCGGCGTTCGACCGCCACTACGCCAATGAGAATAACGGCGGCTATTATCTCACCGCCGATGACGCCGAAGGTCTGGTCGTGCGGCCGGATTCGACGCTCGACGACGCGACACCCAATCCGAACGGGATCGCCGCGCAAAATCTCATCCGGCTCGCGGTCTTCTCCGGCGACGAATCGTTCCGCGCCAGGGCCGATAAACTCATCCAGGGCATGCTATCCGAAGGCGCGGAGAATCTGTTCGCGCGGATTTCGATGTTGAACGCCGTGGACCTGCGCATCCACGGCGCCGAAATCGTGATCGCTGGTGCAGACACCGGCGCGCTCACCGATGCGGCGCTGAAATTGCCGTGTGTCACGCGCATCGTGTTGCGCGCGCCGTCGGTGGATCAACTTTCGCCGTCGCATCCGGCGCACGAAAAAATCAAAGCCGCCGGAGCCGGCTCAGCTTTCATCTGTGTCGGGCAAACCTGCTCGCTGCCGGTCACGACGCCGGATGCGATTGCGACAGCGTTCGACGCGGCGCGCCCTGCCGCCTGATCAGGCGTCTCCGATTTAACGGCTAAAACGTGTGCATTAG
>CAYJNT010000299.1:0-4020 GCA_964370945.1 uncultured Hyphomicrobiales bacterium
CTCTTCATACGTAGTTTTGCTGATTCGTCACGATCGGTCCACGCGCGAAGTTACCACGCAGAACGGATCGTTATGACGATGCTAGCGCGTGATCGGAACGGCGCTCGAGGCCGACGCGGGCGCGCCGCCGGGTAACACCACTACGCGGGTACCGACCTTCACCCGTGTATAGAGATCTTCCGCGTCTTCGTTGAGCATCCGGATGCAGCCGGACGAGACGAATTTGCCGATCGTCGAAGGCTGATTGGTGCCGTGGACGCGATAAATCGTCTTCCCGAGATAAAGCGCGCGTGCCCCGAGCGGGTTTCCCTCGCCGCCCGCCATGAAGCGCGGAAGGTAAGGCTGCCGCTCGATCATCTCGGCCGGCGGATGCCAATCCGGCCATTCCGCCATGCGGCTGATTTTTTCCGTGCCCGCCCATGTGAAACCTTCGCGGCCGACGCCGATGCCGTAGCGGATCGCGTTGCCGCCGCCGAGCACATAGTACAGATACGTGCTGTTGGTATCGATGACGATCGTGCCCGCCGGTTCCTTGGTCACGTAAGGCACGGTCTGCCGTTTGAATTGCGGCGGCAATTCCTTCGGGTTTTCCTCCGGCTGATCATCCGGCGGCAAAGCGGCGACAGTGTCCGGCCGCGTCTGCTGCTGCGGAGGTTGTGCCTGTTGCTGCGGCTGCGGCGCGAAAATATTCGGGAAGGGCGGGAAGGCCTGGCGCGGGGGCTGCGGCGCGACCGCTGCGGGCGGACGCGGCTGCGCATCCGGCGCGTCCGGTTGCCGCGCGGCATATCCGGTATCGCCGGGTCCGCGATCGCCGTAATACGCGGGAGGCTGCCGCGTTCCGTAGGGCGCATTCGCGCCGTAAGCGGAATCGGAATTCGGCGACGGGCTGGCGCCGGGCGCGCGGCCGATCTCGCGGCCGTAACGCGGATCGTACGGTCCTGGATCGGAGGGATTGCGCGGCTCGTAGGCCTGCTGCTCGCGGCCCGCGCGCGGGTCATAAGGATAAGGCGTGCCGGCGGGAGCACGCGCCTCGACATCGTCGAGATCGTCGTCCGGATCGGCCTGCATCACGCCGTCTTGATTGGGCGCGCCGCGATAGCCGCCGGGCGGATAGGCAGAGGGTGGCGGCTGGAACTGGGCCGAGGCCGCGCCCGCGATGACACTCGCGAACGCAATAAGAGCGACAGACCCCAAGAAGTGACGAAAATGCATGATTTCCCGCCCGACAGAACTTAACCCTTGGATGCCTGCAAGATTAGGCAGGATGAAGGCGGCCCCGGAAATGCCTGCCGCCAACGCCATTTCACGCGAAACGAAGCTTTACATCGTCACGTAATCAAAGTGTTACAGCGCAAAATCGCGTGGCCGGACAAGGTGCTGAAAGGTTGCGGGACACGGGAACCGCGTGCGGGACTTGGCATGGCGATCCGACAATGGGATTTTATTTGGGCTTCTGGACTGCGCCGCGATGACATGGAACCGGACGATCGTCCTCTCGGCCGCAGCGGCATTCGTGCTGGTCGCCGGCGCGATCATCGTCCCGCGCGTGGCCGGAAGCGTGCGGAGCTTGTTTGCGCCGAAATCCTACGACTGGGTGTCGAAGACGATGGCGGCCTGCGAGGAGGACGCCGTCACGCGGCCCGCGACCGTCAATTTTCTGGTCGTGCCGCTTGAATCGTCGCGCCGTTACAATCAGGAGCTGGATTCCAAGGCGCTCGAAACGGTTGGCCGCACGATCTTGTTCGGTTCGCAGGATGCGCTCGCGGGCTTGCGATCCGGGGCACTGCGCATTTCGTCGAAGCTCTTCGTCCTGCATACGCTCGACACCTCGAACAACGCCACGCAGCGCTGGAATTCGGCGTCCGGCGTGTCGCGTCTGTCCACCGACGACATCGCCTCGGACGGGCCGTTCAGAATCCGGTTTCAGACCTCTGCGAATGACACATCGTCGGATTGGAGCAAGGTGACGGCCGCGGGCCGCGGGACGTGTCATTGGGCTTTCGCCCTGCTGCGCGATTGAGCATCGATGGTCCGGTCTTCGACTTTCGCCTCTACCCATCGTCGCCGCGCGCGACTAGATTGAGAGAGGGGACGTGTCATCAAGGACAAGAACAATGCCGTCGGTGAGCGATTGGAAAGTTGCAGAAGCCGCGCAGCCCAAGCGCGAGGATTACGGATACGATCTGGAAGCGGCGCTTGCCTCCATGGTGGGCATCCGTTCGATCATCCCGGCCGACGCCTTCACCGCGCAGACGCTCGGGACGGAGCGCGCCGGGCACGGCGTGCTGATCGGCAACGGGCTTGTGCTCACCGTCGGCTATCTGATCACCGAAGCCGAGCGGATCTGGCTTACGCTGTCCGACGGCAGCGCGGTCGAAGGCCACGCGCTCGCCTATGATTACGATACCGGCTTCGGCCTCGTTCAGATTCTCGGCAAGGTCGACATGCCGCATCTCACCATCGGCCAGTCGCGCAACGTCAAGATCGACGACCACGTGGTGATGGGCGCCGGCGGGGGCCGGCAGCGCTCGGTCGCGGCGCGGGTCGCCGGCCGGCAGGAATTCGCCGGCTATTGGGAATATGTGCTGGACGAGGCGATCTTCACCGCGCCCTCCCACCCCAATTGGGGCGGTACTGCGATGATCGGATCGAAAGGCGAATTGCTCGGCATCGGCTCGCTGCAGCTCGAACAGGGCAACGGCGGCGGCAAAGCCAAGGGCGGGCATCTCAATCTCGTGGTGCCGATCGATCTTCTGCCGCCGATCCTGGACGACATGATGCGCACCGGCCGCACCAACAAGCCGGCGCGCCCGTGGCTTGGCGTGTTCTCCACTGAAGTCGAGGACAAGGTGGTGATCGTGGGTACCGCCGAGCGGGGCCCCGCCCATCGCGCCGACCTGCAGGCCGGCGACGTCGTGCTCGCGGTCGCCGATTCGGAAGTCAGCGATCTCGCCGGCTTCTACCGGATGATGTGGTCGCTCGGAAAAGCCGGCGTCGAGGTGCCGCTGACGATCTTCCGCGACGGCGACACCTTCGACGTCACGATCAATTCGACCGATCGCATGAAGCTCCTGAAAACGCCAAGAGTGCATTAAGAGCGTACATTGACGGCGGCCGCGCCAATCGATTGCGAATACGCGACATGATCGGCATCGATTGGGGCACGTCGAGCTTTCGCGCCTTCCGGCTTGCGGATGACGGCGCCGTGCTGGAACGCCGCTCGGCGCCGCGCGGGATTTTATCCGTCGCGGACGGCCAGTTCGCCGACGTGGTGTTCGAATTCGCCGGCGATTGGCTGAAAAGTGGCGAGAGCCGCATCCTTCTGTCGGGCATGATCGGCAGCCGCCAAGGCTGGCGCGAGTCACAGGCCTTGCCGTGTCCCGCCGGTGTCGAAGACCTTGCACGGGCGTTGACGCCCGTTCCGTTCGATGGCGCGCGCGCCTTCATCGTACCCGGCGTCACGGCGCGTGACGCCCACGGCATTCCGGAATTCATGCGCGGGGAGGAAACCCAGATCGCGGGCCTGCTTCCTTCGATCGGTGCGCGCGGTCTTGTTTGTCTACCGGGCACGCATTCGAAATGGGCGCGCATCGAAGACGGCCGCGTTGCGACTTTCACCACGCACATGACCGGTGAAGCTTTCGCCGCTTTGTCGCAGCACACCATCCTCGGCCGCCTGATGAAAGGCGAGACGGATGACGAGCGGGCCTTTGATCGCGGCGTTGCCCGCTCGGCCGACGCCGGCGGACTGCTGCATCATCTGTTCGGTGCCCGCACGCTGGTGCTCGCCGGGCAAATGCCTGAAACCGGCACGAAGTCGTATCTTTCCGGCTTGCTGATCGGGCACGAGATTCGCGCGGCGTTGGCCGCGTCGCCCTCGGATGATCCGATCCATCTTGCCGGGGAAGCAAATTTGTGCCGCTTGTATGCGTACGCGCTCGGAGCGCTTGGAAAGCGCGCCCTTGTTGAAACCGGTGACGCGGCCGTGCTCGGTCTCGTAGCGATTGGAGGCCTTGTGCA
>CAYJNT010000300.1:0-4004 GCA_964370945.1 uncultured Hyphomicrobiales bacterium
TTCCACAACTGGACCGGCAACCGCATCACCTGCCGCGACTGGTTTCAGCTGTGCCTGAAGGAAGGGCTGACCGTCTTTCGCGATCAGGAATTCACCTCCGATCAGCGCTCGCGTCCGGTGAAACGGATTTCCGATGTGCGGCTCCTGCGCGCGCATCAATTCGTGGAGGATGCCGGCCCCCTCGCCCATCCGGTGCGTCCGGAGCTCTATCACGAGATCAACAATTTCTACACGGCGACCGTCTACGAAAAAGGCGCCGAAGTCGTGCGCATGATCAAGACGCTGCTCGGATCGGATACTTTCCGCAAAGGCATGGATCTTTATTTCGAGCGCCATGACGGCGAGGCCGCGACCATCGAGCAATTCGTGCAGTGCTTTGCCGACGCATCCGGCAGGGATTTCACGCAATTCATGCGCTGGTATTCGCAAGCCGGAACGCCGGAGGTGACCGCGAACGGCCGCTACGATCCCGCGGCAAAAAGCTATCGCCTGGACCTCGCGCAAACGCTCGCACCGACGCCCGGACAGAAAACCAAGGAGCCGATGGTGATCCCGTTGGCGCTCGGCCTTGTCGGCCGTGACGGCCGCGACATTCCGCTAAAAGCCAAAGCGGGCGGAGCGCTGGAGCGCGGCGTTGCGATCCTGTCGTCTTCTTCCGCGTCCATCGAGTTTTCAGACGTTCCGGAAGAGCCGGTCCTGTCGATCAATCGTTCGTTTTCCGCGCCGATCAAGCTTGTCGCCAATCTTTCGGCAACGGGCCTGCAGCATCTCGCGGCGTACGATTCCGATCCGTTCAATCGCTGGCAGGCACTGCAGACTTTTGCGTTGCGAATCCTGATCGCGAATGTCGCGGCGCTGCGCGCCGGCAAGAACACCAACAGCGATAACGGCCTGATGGATGCGCTGGCGTCGATCCTTGGCGACGAAATGCTCGAGCCGGCTTTCCTTGCGCAATGTCTCACGCCGCCGAGCGAAGCCGACATCGCGCGCGAGATCGGCAACGATGTCGATCCGGATGCGATCTTTGCCGCGCGCACGCATCTGCGCCGGAAGACCGGCGAACGCCTCGGTGCCGAATTGCTCGCGATCTATCAGCAGTTTTCCGTTCGCGAGCCTTATAGCCCCGACTCCGTCGGCGCCGGCCGGCGCTCGCTGAAGAATGTGTGCCTCGACCTGCTGGCGGCAAGCGGTCAAGCCGACGGCATCTCGCGCGCTTTCGCGCAATACCAGTCGGCCGACAACATGACCGATCGCCTCGCTGCGCTGGCGACCCTGTCGTCGCACGACAGGCCGCAGCGCGCGGCCGCATTCGAGGATTTCTACACGCGTTACGCCGCCGATCCGCTGATCGTCGACAAATGGCTCGCATTGCAGGCCGCGATCCCCGATCCGACGACGCTCGACCGCATCAAGGCGCTGACGGCGCATCCCGCCTTCGCGATCACCAATCCCAACCGCGTGCGCGCGCTGATCGGCACCTTCGCGCAAGCCAATCCCACCCAGTTCAACCGCGCCGATGGTGCGGGCTACGAATTCGCCGCGGACTATGTGCTCAAGCTCAACGGCACGAACCCGCAAGTGGCCGCCCGGCTGATGACCGCCTTCAAGAGCTGGCGTGCCCTGGAAAGCGGGCGGCGGGCCCATGCCGAAAACGCGATCCGGCGCGTGGCCGCCGCCGGAGATCTTTCGGCGGATGTCAAAGATATCGCCGAGCGAGCCCTGTCCGACCGCTGATTTTTGTGGATTTCTTGGGCCTTTCCGGGCTGGCGGGCGGTCCGGCTGTTCACAAGCAAAATCGTGCTCTTGACGTTTACGGACTCTCGACAAATCGCCGGTGATCGATTCCAATCGATAGTGATTCGGGGTGATGCGGCACATCCCTCCGGGGAGGCTTCGAACTAAAAATCCAAACGGGGACTGTCGATGGCGCGCGCTGAGGCGGCGGGTGCGTCTGCGCGATCTGATTCCATCAAGGGCTTGGCGCAATCGATTGCGAAGCCCGCGTATCGGCGTCTGTTGACGGCCGAGCCGGCGCTGCGGCGCGCGGTTCCCGCCCTGATCGTTGCCTTCCTGATCACCATCGCGATCGGCGCCTTCGTGCAGGTGATCGATCATCGCCGCACGGCCTTGTCCGATGCCGCCAACGACATCGACACGATCGCGGAAGTCCTGTCCGAGCGGCTCGACCGCACGCGCCGCGAAGAGACGAAAGATCCTCAAACCAACTGGCGCAAGGCGCAGGACGAGCTGAACCAGGCGATGACGCCGCGCACCACGGCTGCGGGGCGGCAGATCCTCGTCAGCAACACCGACGGCATGGTGATCGCAGCCGCGCCGGCGACGGCCGGACTGGTCGGACGCCGCCTTCCGGAGATCATCGGCGACACGCATCCGCTGACCCTTCTCGGCGAGAGCGCCGGCGTTCAGGAGATTGCACTTGCGGACGGCACGCCGGCGCTCGCGACCGTGCGCAATCTGAAGGCCCCGAACGGGCAAGTGAGCGTCATCCAGAACAAGGCGCATGCGCTTGCGGCCTGGCGCTCCGATACCGCGCTGACGGTGACGCTGTCGGCGACCACCGGCTTCGTGCTGCTGATCCTCGGCTTCGCCTTCCACTGGCAGGCGACACGCGCGCGCGAAGCCGACCTCATCTACGACACGGTGCGCAGCCGCATCGACACCGCGCTCAACCGCGGCCGCTGCGGCCTCTGGGATTGGGACCTCGCCCGCGGCCGCATCTTCTGGTCGCATTCGATGTTCGCGATCCTGGGGCTCGATCCCAAGGACGATCTGATGACCTTCGGCGAGGTCAATTCGCTCGTCCATCCGGAGGACATCGATCTTTATGAAATCGCAACGCAACTCGCCGATTCAAAGACCCGCGCCATCGACCACGCCTTCCGCATGCATCATGCGAGCGGGAAATGGGTGTGGTTGCGGGCGCGCTGCGAATTGGTGCGCCAGCCGGGCGAACCGGGCCTGCATCTGATCGGCATCGCCGTCGACGTCACCGAGCAGAAGAGCCTCGTCGAAAAGACCGTGGCCGCCGACCTGCGCCTGCGTGACGCGATCGAGACCATCCCGGAAGCGTTCGTGCTGTGGGACGCCAACAACCGCCTTGTCCTTTGCAATTCCAATTTCCAGGCGCTGCACGACCTGCCCGACAGCGCCATCGCGGCCGGTATGTCGTTCGAAGATGTCGTCGCCGCCGGACGCAAGCACGTGATCCGCACCAAAGTGACCGCCGACGAACTGGCTATTCCCGGCGCGCGCACCTTCGAGGCGCAGCTCGACGACGGCCATTGGCTGCATATCAGCGAGCGGCGCACCAAGGACGGCGGCTACGTGTCGGTCGGCACCGACATCACCAACTTGAAGCTCAACGAAAAGAAGCTGCTGTCGAGCGAGAAGCGGCTGATGGCGACGGTCGAAGACCTTCGCCAGTCGCAGCAGCAATTGACCGACCTCGCGGAGAAATACGCGGAAGAGAAAAACCGCGCCGAGGACGCCAACCAGACCAAGTCGAAATTCCTCGCCAATATGAGCCACGAATTGCGCACGCCGCTCAACGCGATTATCGGCTTTTCGGAGATCATGGAGTCCGGCATGTTCGGCGCGCTCGGCGCCGACAAATACCACGAGTATTGCCGCGATATCCGCCAAAGCGGCCAATACCTGCTCGACGTCATCAATGACGTGCTCGACATGTCGAAGATCGAGGCCGGGCGGCTGAAGCTCGCGGCGGAAGACGTCGACCTCGACCGCATCCTCGCGGATGCCATGCGTGTGGTGTCGGTCCGCGGGCAGGAGAAGGACATCACCCTCTGCTCGCGCATCGCGCCGGGCGTCAAGTTCAAGGCCGACCGCCGTGCGCTCAAGCAGATCGCGCTCAATCTCCTGTCGAATTCGGTGAAGTTCACGCCGGTCAACGGACGCATCACCGTGCGCGGGCGGCGCAGCAAGTCCTGCGTCACCATTGCGATCAGCGACACCGGCATCGGCAT
>CAYJNT010000301.1:0-4001 GCA_964370945.1 uncultured Hyphomicrobiales bacterium
CGCCCTCGATCAGCCGTACGCCGCCGTCGCCGAGATTGAGCGTGCCGAGGAAATCCCGCCCCCGCCCGATCGGCCAGGTCACTGGCGCAGTATCGAGCGCCAGTGTCTTTTCGATCTCGTCGAGGAGATCGAACGGGTCGCGGCTTTCGCGATCCATCTTGTTGATGAACGTGATGATTGGAATGTCGCGCAGGCGACAGACCTCGAACAATTTGCGCGTACGCGCCTCGATGCCCTTGGCGGCGTCGATCACCATCACGGCGGAATCGACCGCCGTCAGCGTCCGGTAGGTGTCTTCCGAAAAGTCCTCATGGCCCGGCGTGTCGAGCAAGTTGTACACGCGGCCTTCGAACTCGAAGGTCATCACCGAGGTGACCACCGAAATCCCGCGCTCGCGCTCGATCGACATCCAGTCGGAGCGCGTGGAGCGCCGGTCGCGCTTGGCCTTGACCTGGCCTGCGAGATTGATGGCGCCGCCGAACAAGAGGAGCTTTTCGGTCAGCGTGGTCTTGCCGGCGTCCGGATGCGAGATGATGGCGAAGGTGCGCCGCCGCTCCACCTCGCGGGCGAGCGGCGACGCGGCCTTGGTTTCTTCCGGCGTGACGGGCTTATTCATGGCGCGAGCGTTTGACAGGGAAAGGCGGCAGGATCAAGGGGAAACCCTATTTCCGCGCGGCCAGAACGGCTTTGTAGTCATCGGCCTTGAATCCCACGAGCAGTTTTCCGCCACCGAGATCGAGCACCGGCCGCTTGATCATGGAAGGCTGCGCCAGCATCAGCCTCATCGCCTTGCCTTCGTTCAGCCCCTCTTTCTCCTTGTCGGGCAATTTGCGAAACGTCATGCCGGCGCGGTTGAGCAACGTTTCCCAGCCCAGTTTCTTGCTCCAGCGCTCCAACAGCGCGCGATCGACACCGGATTTCTGGTAGTCGTGAAATTCGTAATCGACCTTCGCCTTGTCGAGGAAGGCGAAGGCCTTTTTCATCGTGTCGCAATTCTTGATGCCGTAGATGGTGATGGGCATTCCACGAACTCCTGCTGCGCTCCATACGCATAAAGTCAGCGCCGCCATCGCACAACGCCGCGCTCTCCAACCCACAGATCATTTGCCCGCACCTGAACCTTTTTTTGCCGGCACCGGCTTGACCTTCGGAGGCGGCCGATCCATAACCACCACGTTATATAACCAATAGGCTATGGAATGATCGCATCCGATCGCCTCGATGCCACCTTCATCGCGCTCGCCGACCCCACGCGGCGGGCGATCCTCGCGCGGCTTTCGTCCGGCGACGCCTCGGTGATGGAACTCACCGAGCCGTTCGCCATGAGCCAGCCCGCGATCTCCAAGCACCTGAAAGTGCTGGAACGCGCCGGCCTCGTCTCGCGCGGCCGCGACGGCCAGCGCCGCCCCTGCCGGCTCGAAGCCAAACCGCTTGAAGCCGCGAATGAATGGCTCGAGCGCTACGCGAAATTTTGGGAAGCCAACTTTCAGCGCCTTGACGCGTTGCTCAACGACATGAAGACCGCCCGGAGAAAACCCGTGCGGCCGAAGCGATAAGGGAACAATCCGATGACGACGAATGCGAGCGTAACCGTCACGACGCCGAGCGAGCGCGAAATCATGATGACGCGGCTGTTCGATGCGCCACGCAACATGGTCTTCGACTGCTACACCAAGCCCGCCTTGCTCAGGCGCTGGATGTTTCCGGCCGGCTGGCAGATGACGGTTTGCGATAACGACGGGCGGGCGGGCGGCGCGTTCCGCTGGGAATGGCAGAGCGCCGACGGGCGCGCGATGGGCATGAGCGGGATTTACCGCGAGGTCGTGCGTCCCGAGCGGATCGCGCGGACGGAAATCTTCGATCAGGACTGGACCGGCGGCGAAGCGCTCGGAACGGTGCTGCTCGCCGAATATGACGGCACCACCGTCGTCACGATGTCGGTTGTCTATTCGTCGCGCGAGGCACGCGACGGCGCGCTCAAGTCCGGCATGAAGGACGGCGTGGTCGCGAGCTACGCCAAGCTCGACGCCCTGCTCGCCTCCGAAATCTCCCGCGCGCAAAGCGCCGCCTGAATTCCAAACCCTCCAATCTGTTTTACGGAGTTGACGATGAAGACGATCATTCCCTGTTTGTGGTTCGACAACGAGGCCGAAGACGCCATGAATTTCTACACGTCGGTTTTCAAGAATTCCAAGAAGGGAAAGGTCGAGTATTACGGCGAAGCTGGCCCGCGACCGGCCGGCACCGTGATCACTGCATCGTTCGAGCTTAACGGCATCGAATTCCTGGCCTTGAATGGCGGTCCGCAATTCAAATTCACCGAGGCGATCTCGTTCCAGATCCCGTGCGAGTCGCAGGAGGAAGTCGATTATTACTGGGACAAGCTGATCGAAGGCGGCGGGAAGCCGTCGCAATGCGGGTGGCTGAAGGACAAGTTCGGTCTGTCCTGGCAGGTCTTCCCGACGATCTTGCCCAAGCTCCTCGGCGATCCCGATCGCGCCAAGGCCAATCGGGTCATGAAAGCGATGATGCAGATGGCGAAGATCGATTCCGCGAAACTCGAACAAGCGGCCAGGGGATAACGTCAGATGACGATGCAAATGACCGAAACGTCGCCGCCGCGCCGGAGCGTGTTGCGGAGCATCGGCGCGGTGCTCGCCGGGCTGCTCACGATCTTCATTCTCTCGCTCGGCACCGACCAGCTGTTGCATTCGCTCGGCATCTATCCACCCTGGGGGCAGCCGATGCGCGACAACGGTTTGCTGTTGCTGGCGCTGAGCTACCGCGCTGTCTACGACGTATTCGGCTGCTATCTCACCGCGCGGCTCGCGCCAAGGGCGCCGATGCTGCACGCCCTGATCCTCGGCGGCGTCGGGACCGTGCTCGCGACACTCGGCGCGATCGAGATGTGGAATTTCAGCCCGAACTGGTATCCGGTCGTGCTTGCGGCAAGCGCGTTGCCGAGCGCGTGGCTCGGCGGCATGCTGCATCGGCTCACGCGGGGCTGATGCGAGCCCCATGATCTGGCGCGTTGGAAGCGTTCGACGTATGCAGGCGGCCAACATGAACGAGCCGACGGGCGCGCGCACGCGCGTGACCAAAATCATCAAGGCGCCGCGGACGGTCGTGTACACAGCGTTTCTCCACGCCGATGCGATCGCCGCCTGGCTGCCGCCGACGAACATGAGCGGCAACGTGCATCTGTTCGAACCGCGCGCCGGCGGCCATATCCATATATCGTTGCGATATCGCGATCCGGAAGGTGTTTCCGGGAAGAGCTCGGCGGACACCGACACATTTCGCGGCCGCGTTGCCGAACTCGTCCCGCACGAGAAGATCGTCTGGGTGGTGGAATTCGAGTCCCCCGATCCGGCCTTCGCAGGTGCGATGACCATGATCACGACCTTTGGCGATGTGCCGGACGGCACCGAGATCGCGATCACTTGCGAAAACATTCCGAAGGGAATCCGGCCCGAGGACAATGCCATGGGCTGCCGCTCGTCACTGCAAAACCTCGCCGCCCTGCTCGAAAAAGGACCATGAGCGTGCGCAAGCTCGGCGCCTTCATCCAGGTCTCGCTCGACGGCTATTTCGCCGGCCCGAACGGCGATCTCTCCTTCGCACACAAGGACCCGGGCGACGCGGAATGGAATGCGTTCGTCGAAGGCAACGCCAAGGGCGGCGGCGCGCTGATCTTCGGCCGCATCACCTACGAGATGATGGCAAGCTACTGGCCGACGCCGATGGCCGCGAAACAAAATTCGGCCGTCGCCGAACGCATGAACGCGATGCCGAAAATCGTGTTCTCGCTGAGGCTCGACGAGGTGTCGTGGGCGAACACCACCCTGGTGAAGGGCGACCCGGTCGCGGAAATGCGAAAGCTGAAGGACGCGGCCGGCCCGGACATGACAATCCTTGGCAGCGGCAGCATCGTCGCGCGTCTCATCGAGCACAAACTGATCGACGGATTGCAGATCGTGGTCTGCCCGCTCGTGCTCGGC
>CAYJNT010000302.1:0-3977 GCA_964370945.1 uncultured Hyphomicrobiales bacterium
GTCGGCGCGCTGATCATTTTCTTCTTGATCGTCGAACCGCACGGACTTGCGCGGTTGTGGCAGATCGCGAAACAGAAATTGAGGGTGTGGCCATATCCGTACTGACAGGGCACACTCATCGTAATTCCGTATCCGGAGCCTTTCGCTTCGGGCACGGTTGCCCCCAAGGGCACATGAAGTCCGGCTCCTGAAAAGCCGGTCGAATAAAGGGAGAAACACAATGCGCCTCAAGTATCTAATTCTGGGCGCGGCCTTCGCAGGTTTGGTGAGCGCCGACGCGCTTGTCACGAAAGCCGACGCTCAAGACAGCATTTACGTTCCGCTTTTGACCTACCGGACCGGCCCCTTTGCCAATTCCGGCATCCCGCTCGCCAACGGCATGCGTGACTATCTGGTGATGCTCAACGAGCGCGACGGCGGCATCGGCGGCGTCAAGCTCAACGTCGAGGAATGCGAAACCGGTTACGACACCAAGAAGGGTGTCGAATGCTATGAATCGATCAAGGGCAAGAACCCGACCGTCATCAACCCGTATTCCACGGGCATCACGCTGCAACTGATCCCGAAGGCCGCCGTCGACAAGATTCCGATCCTGTCGATGGCTTACGGCCTCTCGGCTTCGGCCGTAGGCGAGAAGTTCCCCTGGATCTTCAATCCGCCCGCGACCTATTGGGACGGATTGTCGATGATCTTCCGCTATATCGGCGGCAAGGAAGGCGGCCTCGACAAGCTCAAGGGCAAGACCATCGGCTTCATCTTCCTGGAGAGCGGCTATGGCCGCGAGCCGCTGCCGCTGCTCAACCAGTTCGCCAAGGACTACGGCTTCACCGTCAAGGAATATTCGGTCGCCGGCAAGGAAATGCAGGACCAGTCCGCGCAATGGCTGTCCGTGCGCCGTGACCGTCCGGCCTGGATGATCATGTGGGGCTGGGGCGCGATGAACCCGACCGCGGTGAAACGCGCCGCCGAAAACGGCTATCCGATGGATCATTTCATCGGCATCTGGTGGTCCGGCTCCGATGACGACGCCCGTGGCGGCGGCAAGGAAGCCAAGGGCTACCTGTCGCTGAACATCAACGGCATCGGCGACAATTACCCGGCGCTCAAGGACATCAAGAAACACGTCGTGGATGCCGGCAAGAGCCAGGTCGACAAGGAGAAGTTCGCGGAAAATCTCTACAACCGCGGCGTCTACAACTCGGTGCTGATCGCGGAAGCGATCCGCAATGCGCAGAAGCTGAGCGGCAAGAAGGTCGTGACCGGACCGGAAGTCCGCCGCGGCCTCGAGTCGCTGACGATCTCCGAAGCGCGCTGGAAGGAACTCGGCTTGTCCGGCTTCGGCGCTCCGATCACCAACGTCAGTTGCGCCGATCATAACGGCCATCACGGCGCCTATATGCAGCAATGGGACGGCACCAAGTGGGTGAAGATCTCCGACTGGATCGCGCCCATGAAGGACAAGGTGCGTCCGCTGCTGGAGAAGGATGCGGAAGACTACGTGACGAAGAACGCCGGCTGGCCGAAGCGCACCGAACCTTGCGACAAGTCCTCGTAAGGTTGTTCGTAACAAGCCTCTCCCCGCTTGAAGCGGGGAGAGGCGCCTTTCCGGAGTGAGCTTGCAATGAACGTCGCCGTTCAGACCAAAGCCTCGGCCGCCGCGAAAGCGGACGCTATCCTGACGGTCAACAATATCGAGGTGATCTACGATCACGTCATTCTGGTGCTCAAGGGCGTCTCGCTCGACGTGCCGAAGGGCGGCATCGTCGCGCTCCTCGGCGCCAACGGCGCCGGCAAGACCACGACGCTGAAGGCGATCTCGAACCTTCTGCAATCCGAGCGCGGCGACGTGACCAAGGGCTCGATCGTGTTCGAGGGCCAGGAGGTGCACGACCTCTCGCCCAACCAGCTGGTGCGGCGCGGCTGCGTGCAGGTGATGGAAGGCCGGCACTGCTTCGGCCATCTCACGATCGAGGAAAACCTCCTCACCGGCGCCTTCACGCGCAAGGACGGCCGCGCCGCGATCGCGAGCGATCTCGAGCTGATCTACCAGTATTTTCCGCGCCTGAAGGAGCGCCGCCTTTCGATGGCGGGCTATACCTCGGGCGGCGAGCAGCAGATGTGCGCGATCGGCCGCGCGATGATGTCGCGCCCGAAGATGATCCTGCTCGACGAGCCATCGATGGGCCTTGCGCCGCAGATCGTCGAGGAAATCTTCGGTATCGTGGAGTCGCTCAACGAGAAGGAAGGCGTGTCGTTCCTGCTCGCCGAGCAGAACACCTTCATGGCGCTCCGGTTCGCCCGCTATGGCTACATTCTGGAGAACGGCCGCGTGGTGATGGACGGCGACGCGAAATCGCTCATTGAGAACGAGGACGTGAAGGAATTCTATCTCGGCATCGCCGACGGCAAGCGGAAGTCGTTCCGCGAGGGCAAGCATTACAAGCGCCGCAAGCGCTGGCTGGCCTGACTGTTCCCGCCGTCATGGCCGGGCTTGTCCCGGCCGTCCACGTCTTTGCGATAGTGAAGGAAGACGTGGATGCCCGGCAGCGCAGACAAGTTTACGCAGTCTGCGCAAGCTGGACTGCGTGCCGGGCATGACGATCAGATGGACCTGAGTATGAGTACAGATCACTACGATCCGCTTGAAACCCGCGATCCCGCGCAGCGTGAGAAGGAGCAGTTCAGCACGCTCGTGCATACGATCGCGCGCGCGCAACAAGCAGCGCCGGGCTGGGCGAAGCATCTCAAAGGCGTCGATCCGGCGGCCGTGGTGTCGCGCGCAGCGCTCGCGAAACTGCCGATCCTGAAAAAATCCGATCTCGTCGCCCTGCATAGGGAAACCCCGCCCTTCGGCGGCTACAACGTCACCGCGCCCGGCAAGGCGAGACGCATCCTGATGTCGCCGGGACCGATTTTCGAACTCGAAAGCCACGGCGCGGACTTCGGCGGCGTCGCGCGCGCGTTGTTCGCGGCCGGCTTCCGGCCGGGCGACATCATCCACAACTGCTTCGCCTATCATCTCACCCCGGGTGGCTGGATGTTCGATTCCGCGGCCGAAGTGCTCGGCTGTCCGATCATTCCCGGCGGCGTCGGCAACACCGAGCAGCAGATCGAGGCGATCGCGCAGATCAAGCCTGCGGGCTATGTCGGCACCCCCGATTTCCTGAAAGTGATTCTCGACGCCGCGCAGAAGTCCGGCAAGGATGTCTCCTCGCTCAAGCGCGGGCTTGTCTCCGGCGCCGCCTTGCCGCCGTCGCTGCGGCAGGAACTGTCCGGGCGCGGCGTCGACGTGCTGCAATGCTACGCGATCGCGGAGGTCGGTGTGGTCTCGTACGAGACGCCGGCGCGCGAAGGGATGGTCGTCAACGAGACGCTGATCGTCGAGATCGTGCGTCCGGGCACCGGCGATCCGGTCCCCGAGGGCGATGTCGGCGAAGTGGTCGTGACCTCGTTCAGTGCCGATTATCCGATGATCCGGCTTGCGACCGGGGACATGTCCGCGGTTATGGCCGGACGCTCGCCCTGCGGGCGCACCAATATGCGGATCAAGGGCTGGATGGGCCGCGCCGACCAGACCACCAAAGTGAAGGGCATGTTCGTGCGTCCGGAGCAGATCGCCGAAGTCGCCAAGCGCCATCCGGAATTGGGTCGTGTCCGGCTCTCGGTCGGCCGCGAGGGCGAGCAGGACATCATGACGCTGCATGCCGAGTGCGGCGGCGGCGATGCGTCGACCGACGCGATCGCTGAAACCCTGCAATCGGTCACCAAGCTCAAGGGCGGTGTGCGCATTGTCGCGCCCGGCAGCCTGCCCAATGACGGCAAGGTGATCGCCGACGAGCGGCCGGTGGGCTGATACGCCGCCGCGCATATCTGTGCATTGAGCGCCACCATTTCGGACGGGACTGATCCGGCGCCGGTTGTGCTAGTAACGAGCGTGCCGTGAAATTGCGGCGCGCCGGGACACCATGGCCGATATT
>CAYJNT010000303.1:0-3970 GCA_964370945.1 uncultured Hyphomicrobiales bacterium
CGCGGGTCGCCTTGAACGAGGTCTGGTTGACCTTGTTCTCCAGCATCCAGTCGCGCGTGAACTTGCCGGACTGGATGTCGGCCAGAACTTTCCGCATCTCCTTCTTGGTCTCGTCGGTGATGATGCGCGGGCCGGTGACATATTCGCCGTATTCGGCGGTGTTGGAGATCGAGTAATTCATGTTGGCGATGCCGCCTTCGTAGATCAGGTCCACGATCAGCTTCACCTCGTGCAGGCACTCGAAATACGCCATCTCCGGCGCGTAGCCGGCTTCGACCAGCGTCTCGTAACCGCCCTTGATCAGCTCGACGAGACCGCCGCAGAGCACGACCTGTTCGCCGAACAGATCGGTCTCGCATTCTTCCTTGAACGTGGTCTCGATGATGCCGGCGCGGCCGCCGCCGATCGCCGATGCATAGGAGAGACCGAGATCATGCGCGTTGCCGGACGCGTCTTTATGAATGGCGAGAAGACACGGCACGCCGCCGCCGCGCAGATATTCCGAGCGCACGGTGTGGCCGGGGCCCTTCGGCGCCACCATCAGCACGTCGATATCGGGACGCGGCTCGATCAGGTTGAAATGCACATTCAGCCCGTGCGCGAACATGATCGCGGCGCCCTGCTTCATGTTGGCGTGCAGCTGCTCGCGGTAGATGTCGCCCTGCAATTCGTCGGGGGTGAGCATCATCATCACGTCGGCCCATTTCGCGGCCTCGGCGACTTCCATCACCTTCAGCTTCTCGCCTTCGGCCTTCTTGACGCCCTGCGAACCCTTGCGCAAAGCGACGACCACCTCTTTGACGCCGGAATCGCGCAGGTTCAGCGTATGGGCATGGCCCTGGCTGCCATAGCCGATGACGGCGACCTTCTTGCCCTTGATCAGGTTCAGGTCGGCGTCGCGGTCGTAATAAACACGCATGGAACTTATCCCCCGGCTTGGACGGACCATCCCGTCCATTGGTTATCGATCGGATGTGCTTCTAGATTTCCTGAATGGCTTCGACAAGGCCGCGACCGGCAACCCTCACATGCCCTCCGGACCGCGGCTTCCCGCCGCAAATTCAATTCCGGTCAATGCCGCAAGTTTTCTGCGAACCATCAGCAAAACCTCGTCAGGCGCACGTCCCAACCGGCGCAAAATGCGCTCACTGCGATCAACCGAGCGAATCTGATCGACGAGGATTGCACCTTGGGTCGCAAGCCCTTCGGGAAGGAACACCTTTGTGGGCCATGGCTGCGTATTCCGCGTGATCGGGCAAATGATGGCGCGTCGGGTCATTTCGTGCATGCCCCGTTCGGAAATGATCAGAGCCGGACGCGTGCCGTCCTGCTCGCTTCCGCGCGCTGGAGCAAAATCAATCAGAACGATATCGCCGGCGTCCGGAAGTTGTTCAGCGCGGGTCGTCATCAGTGATGCTTTCCGAACCGCGATCCGGGCCCCAGTCGATTGTCGCAGGCTCGGAGCCCGGCTCAAGCCGCCGCGCCTCGGCGATCATCTCTTCAAGAAGCTCGCGGGAGGATTTGCCGGGCATGCGCAGACGAAATCCTCCGCGTTCAACGGCCAGATCGAGCTCAGTGCCCGGCCCGATACCGGCGGCATCGGCCGCCGCCTTCGGAACCCGAATGCCGAGGCTGTTGCCCCATTTTGCAAGCTTGACCCGCATATCTGATCCTCTGGATATACAATGTATATCCATCAAAAGCTGTCGTCCAGCGCTACATCACTTCCGGGCCGCGGCTGATGGCCACGATCCCGGTGCGGGAGACCTCCACAAGGCCGAGCGGCAGCATCAGTTCCACGAACTGGTCGATCTTGTCGCTCTTGCCGGTGATCTCGAATACGAAGCTTTCGGTCGAGGCATCGATGACCCTTGCACGGAAAGCGTCGGCCAGACGCAAGGCCTCGACGCGGTTGTCGCCCTTGCCGCGCACCTTGACCATGGCGAGCTCGCGCTCGATCGCCTTGCCGGTGATGGTGAGGTCCGTGACCTTGTGGACCGGCACCAGCCGCTCGAGCTGATGGCGGATCTGCTCGATCACCATCGGCGTGCCTGACGTGACGATGGTAATCAGGGACAGGTGCTTCTGGTGCTCGGTCTCCGACACCGTGAGCGAATCGATATTGTAGCCGCGCCCCGAGAACAGCCCGATCACGCGCGCCAGCACGCCCGGCTCGTTGTCGACGAGTACGGTGAGGGTGTGCGATTCCGCGCGCGCGGCGGCGGGGGCGACGGGGTAATGCGAGGTGGTGCCTGTTTGAGCGTTCACAGTCTTTCCTTCATCTCTCTTCTGTCATTCCGGCCGAGCGAGCAGCGCGAGCGAGAGCCGGAATCCAGAAATCAAGTTTGGTCTTTGCGTCTGGATTCCGGGTTCGCGAGCTTCGCTCGCGCCCCGGAATGACAGTCACACCATCACCTTGCCTTCTTCCGAAATCGCCTCGTCGAGATTTTCCGCGGCGTCGCCAAGGATCATCTCGTTATGCGCGCGCCCGGACGGGATCATCGGGAAACAGTTTTCCTTCTGGTCGACGACGCAATCGAAGATCACCGGCTTGTTGACGCTGATCATCTCCTTGATCGCGTGATCGAGATCGCCCGGCTTGGCGCAGCGGATACCGACCGCGTGATAGGCCTCCGCGAGCTTGACGAAATCCGGCAGCGCTTTGCTGTAGCTTTCCGCGTAGCGCCCACCATGCAGCAATTCCTGCCACTGGCGCACCATGCCCATATACTGGTTGTTGAGAATGAAAATCTTGACCGGCAGGCGGTACTGCACCGCCGTCGAGATTTCCTGCATGGTCATCAGCACCGAGGCCTCGCCCGCGATGTCGATCACGAGCGAATTCGGATGCGCCATCTGCACGCCGACCGACGCCGGCAGGCCGTAGCCCATGGTGCCGAGCCCGCCCGAGGTCATCCAGCGGTTCGGCTCCTGGAAATGGAAATGCTGCGCCGCCCACATCTGGTGCTGGCCGACCTCGGTGGTGATGTAGACGTCCTTGTCCTTGGTCAGCTCGTAGAGCCGCTGGATCGCGTATTGCGGCTTGATCACTTCGTTCGAATTGCGGAAGGCGAGCGACTTGCGTGAACGCCATTTGTCGATCTGCGTCCACCAGTCTTTCAGCGCTTTCGGATCGGGCTTCAAGCCGGCTGCGCGCCACAGCCGCGTCATGTCTTCGAGCACATGGCCGCAATCGCCGACAATGCCGATATCGGCCTTGACGTTCTTGTTGATCGAGGACGCGTCGATATCGACATGGATCTTGCGCGAATGCGGCGCAAAGGCATCGAGCCGACCGGTGATACGGTCGTCGAAACGCGCGCCGATGCAGACCATCACGTCGCAATCATGCATCGCCCAGTTGGCTTCGTAGGTGCCGTGCATGCCCAGCATGCCGAGCCATTGCGGGTTCGCCGCGGGAAACGCGCCGAGACCCATCAGCGTCGAGGTGATCGGAAATCCGGTGAGCTTGACGAACTCGCGCAGCAGATGGCTGGCCTCGGTGCCGGAATTGATCACGCCGCCGCCGGTATAGAACAGCGGACGCTTGGCCTTCGCCATCATCTCGACGGCGGCCTTGATCTTCTCGATGTCGCCCTTGACCTTCGGATTGTAGGTCTTGTGCTTGATGTTCTGCGGACCGACGTAAGTGCCGCGCGCGAACTGGATGTCCTTCGGGATGTCGACGACCACCGGACCCGGGCGGCCATTGGCGGCGACATAGAATGCTTCATGCAGCACGCGCGGCAGATCTTCGATCCGCTTCACGAGATAATTGTGTTTCGTGCACGGCCGCGTGATGCCGACGGTGTCGCATTCCTGGAACGCGTCGTTGCCGATGAGATGGGTGGGGACCTGGCCGGTGATGCAGACGAGCGGGATCGAATCCATCAGCGCGTCGGTCAGTCCCGTCACGGCGTTGGTGGCGCCGGGGCCGGAGGTGACGAGCACGCAGCCGACCTTGCCGGTC
>CAYJNT010000304.1:0-3949 GCA_964370945.1 uncultured Hyphomicrobiales bacterium
TTAATACCAAGCTGGGGTTCTATTGCCATTGCGGCCGGGCCCTGTCCAGCCGCCTTCTGGCGGCGCGCGTCAATCCGGCAGGCCCGCCTTGCGCAGGGCTTCGTCCCAACGGATCAGAGGTTCGGGCTGAGTATAGGGGAGCCTAGTCTTGATGTGGCGAAGCCGGAAATTCGGATCGAGCGCGCGCACGGTCTCCATCGCGCTCCCTGCAGCATCGAGGTTTCCGGTCATCGCATTGGCCGCGGCGGCGACGAGGACTGCGACGAAGTTGTTCGGCGCTTCCAGCATGGCCGCCTTTGCAAGCGGCGTCGCAACGTCGAAACGGCCCGCCGCAAAATGGGCGGACGCAATCCCCGCTTGCGTCCCGGGCCGCTGCGGGTCGATCGGGCTCAGTCGAAGGGCTTGTTCCAGATGTTCGACGGCGAGATCGTGCTGACCAGCAAAGCACCTGATCCAGCCGCTCAAATGCCAGGCCATCGCCAGGTTCGGATTCAATGCCCGGGCGCGATCGACCAACGACGCGGCGCGTTCGAGGTCATCGGCCATGTAACCAACCGCGATCGCGCAGCCCGCCAGCGCCACGGCATCGTCCTGGCCGCATTCCAGACCCCGCTCCGCGATTTCGGCGGCCTGAGCGAATTCCGGCGACCCCGTCCCCACCCAGCCGTTGATCTTGCGCCGGCCAAGGCACCACGCGGCCATGCCATAGGCGGAGGAGAAATTTTCATCGAGGTCGATCGCTTCCAGAAACTGCCGCAGCGCCTCGGCGATGTCCTCTTTGGTTGCTTTGTGGAAGCTCCACATGCCCCGGAGGAAATGGTCGTGGGCGTCGAGACTCCCGGTCGGCTTGCGCATCGCGCGGTCGATCTCGGCCTGTTCGAGCTTGGGCGCGATCGCGCCCACGACCCGCAATGTGATGTCGTCCTGCAAATCGAAGATGTCTTTCAGCGCGCCATCGAAGCGGTCGGCCCACAGATGCGCACCCGTCGCGGCGTCGATGAGCTGTCCCGTGACCCGGACCCGGTCGGCGGATTTGCGCACGCTGCCCTCGAGCACGTAGCGCACCCCGAGGTCGCGCCCGACCTGTTTCACGTCGACCGCGCGACCCTTGTAGGTGAAGCTCGAATTGCGCGCGATGACAAACAGCGAATGGTAGCGCGACAAAGCCGTGATGATGTCCTCCACGATTCCGTCGGCGAAATAGTCCTGCTCGGGATCGCCGCTCATGTTCTGGAACGGCAACACCGCGATCGACGGCTTGACCGGCAATGCGACGGGCGCCGCGCGTGACGCGCCCGAAGCTCCCGCAGCGGCCCGGACACGATAAACCCGAACCGGCCGCTCGATATTCTTGAGCCGCTGCTCGCCGGCATCTTCAAAGGTGATTTCAAGCTTGCCGTGCGCGTCTTCGCGCACCCGGCCGGACACGCAGATGCCGCCGGGCTCGGCAAGTCCTTCGAGGCGCGCCGCGACATTCACGCCGTCGCCGATGATATCGTCGCTGTCGACGATGATATCGCCGACATTGATGCCGATGCGGAACTCGATGCGTTGGTCCGACGGCACGGCGGCGTTGCGTTCGGTCATGCCTGACTGGATGTCCACGGCGCAACGCATGGCATCCACGGCGCTGGCGAATTCGATCAAAAGCCCGTCGCCGGTCGCCTTCACGATCCGGCCGCGATGCTCCTGCACCTTCGGGTCCAACAGTTCGCGCTGGTGCGCCTTCAGCCGCGCCAGCGTGCCCCCTTCGTCGACGCCCATGAGCCGGCTGTAGCCGGACACGTCGCTCGCGAGGATCGCGGTCAATCGCCGCTCGACCCGCTGCGTCGCCATGCCAACGCCCTCACCCGCAACAATCTCGAAGTCTAGGACCGCGCGCCGGGCATTGCTACCGGGGATGCGGCCAGCGCCAAGCCGGGTCGGCGCGGAACAATCCGCCGCCGGCGCGCTTGATCCCCCGCATTCCCCCGGCGCCACCCGGCCCCGGCAAAGGGTATTTCAGGAGGATCCGATGTCCGTTGCACGCGTCACCGAATTGATTTCCGCTTCGACCAAGAGCTTTGAGGATGCGATCCAGGTCGGCGTGTCGCGCGCCGTCCAGACGTTGAAGAATGTCGAAGGCGTATGGGTGGCCAACCAGAAATGCGTGATCAAGGGCGGCAAGATCGCCGAATATCGCGTCAACCTGAAAGTCACTTTCATCCTGACGGATTGATCCGCGCGCCGGGTTTGTTAAGCGCCTGAGACGTCATCCAGAATCGGTGTTCTGGCGGCGCCGCGTGGTAGATTTTTGTGGTTTTATAATACCTCTACACCAAAGCCGCAGTGAGTCTTCAACACGGAACCGTCACCGGAATCCCCACTATTCCTGCCCTCTCTCGTATTGCGACGGAGCGGTGACAAAAGCACTTGGCGAATCTCCAAAACCACGCCGATACTTGCCCCGTCAGGCACACAGTCTTCCCCGGAATTAACAGGGCCAGACACAAGACTTAGCGTTTGATTCAGTTTTGACCGCTATAGCTTGACGTCAGTAACGAGTTTGCCTAGCTTTAGAGTCCAACGCGGCGGAATGTGTCCGTAGTCTCCAGCCGACGGTTTCAACCAGCTCAGAGAGACAAAGGACCCGCCCGGATTGGCCCTTGGCGGGGGTGGATTTTTCGTCGCCGGCGTCGGGCCGACAGGCTCGCCGGTAAGAACATGACCCCGAAAAGTGGGGTTCCGGTTTTCGGACCAGGTCATGCTCAAACAAGGAGAAGGAACGGGAACGGTACCGGCAACCCGGTTCCGGCCCCACATAGAAAAGGCGTCAAAAGAGAAAACGAGCCTAAGCGTTTCGGGCGGAGGCCAGCCCCCGCGGCGCACGGAAAGAGTGTCGGCGCTCACAGAGCGTGCGATCATAGAAAATGGGGCAAAAGAACAATGCGGATCGAACGTCGCTACACCAAGGATGGCCAGTCTCCCTACGCGGAGATCAATTTCCGCCTCACCACGAGCGAGATCAGAAATCCTGACGGCTCGGTGGTGTTCCGGCTCGACAATGTCGAGGTCCCGGAATTCTGGTCGCAGGTGGCGTCCGACGTTCTGGCGCAGAAGTATTTCCGCAAGGCCGGCGTGCCGGCGCGCCTGAAGAAGGTCGAGGAGAATTCCGTCCCCTCTTTCCTGTGGCGCTCGGTTGCGGATGACGCCGCGCTCGCGCTGCTGCCCGAAGCCGAACGCATGACCGGCGAACATTCCTCGAAGCAGGTTTTCGATCGCCTCGCCGGCACCTGGACCTATTGGGGCTGGAAGGGCGGCTATTTCGATTCCGAGAACGACGCGCAGATTTTCTTCGACGAAATCCGCGCGATGCTGGCGCAGCAGATGTGCGCGCCGAACTCGCCGCAATGGTTCAACACCGGCCTGCACTGGGCCTATGGGATCGACGGTCCGTCGCAAGGTCACTTCTATGTCGACCACAAGACCGGCGAGCTGACCAAATCGGAGACCGCTTACGAGCATCCGCAGCCGCATGCCTGTTTCATCCAGTCGATCGGCGACGACCTCGTCAACGAAGGCGGGATCATGGATCTGTGGGTGCGCGAGGCGCGCCTGTTCAAATACGGCTCCGGCACCGGCACCAATTTCTCGCGCCTGCGCGGCGAAGGCGAAAAGCTCTCCGGCGGCGGCAAGTCGTCCGGCCTGATGTCGTTCCTGAAGATCGGCGACCGCGCCGCGGGCGCGATCAAGTCGGGCGGCACGACGCGGCGCGCGGCGAAAATGGTGGTGGTCGATGCCGACCATCCGGATATCGAGAACTATATCGACTGGAAGGTGAAGGAAGAGCAGAAGGTGGCGGCGCTCGTCACCGGCTCGAAGACCAACCAGAAGCATCTGCGTGCGGTGCTCAAAGCCTGCGTGAATTGCGAGGGCTCGGGCGACGACTGCTTCTCGCCGGAGAAAAATC
>CAYJNT010000305.1:0-3923 GCA_964370945.1 uncultured Hyphomicrobiales bacterium
CATCAAACCGTAGCGCACCTTGCCAACCGGCAATGTCGACATCGTATTGCAGTAAAGACGGTCGAGCAGGATTCCGGCGTCCGGCCCCTGCACATCGATCTTGCCGAGCGTCGATACATCGCAGACGCCGACCCGCTCGCGCACCGCCTTGACCTCGCGTATTGTGGCTTTCAGCCAATCGTCGTTCCGGTTCGAAAAATATCGCGCCCGCAACCATGCGCCGGCCTCGATGAAAACGGCGCCCTGCTCCGCGGCCCAATCATGCGTCGGCGTCAACCGCGTCGGCCGAAAATACTTGCCGCGCGAATGTCCGGCGAAGACTCCGAAGGCGACCGGCGTAAACGGCGGACGGAATGTTGTGGCGCCGATCTTGCCGATATCGCTGCTGGTGATCTCGGCCATGACGGCAAGGCCGGTCACATTCGCGGTCTTGCCCTGATCTGTCGCCATACCAAGGGTCGTATAACGCTTCATCAATTCGGCGGTGCGGAAGCCCTCGCGCTCGGCGAGCTCGACGTCCTTGTCGGTCACGTCGTTCTGAAAATCGATGAACGATTTGCCCGCGGCAGAACGCACACGCCAAAGCGGCGTCAGGGCCACAGGTTCGGGAGCAATGCGCGGCAGACCCGGACTGGCGCCGTCAAAGCCGCAATATTCTGCTGCTGCAACACCAGCGGCTGCGCCTTCAGCCAGAGCGCTGGCGAGCGTGAATGATCCCTGCGCCGCACCCGCCACACGCATCCCATCGGGCAGCCTGTCTGGCACGAAGGCCGCAATCTGCTCGTTCCAGACCGGCTTATGACCAAGATGGGAGGTCAGGTGCAACGACGGGTTCCAACCACCAGACATGGCGATCAGATCGCAATCGATCGTCTGTTCGCCGTCCGGCCCTTTGATTTGAGCCGCGCGCACGCCGTTGCGACCGCCAAGCGCGCGCACGATCACGGTATTTGCGAACAGCTTCGTGCTTGCGCGTTTGACGGCGTCGATCATCGCGGCGGAGGATTGCGGCCGCGGGTCGATGACCGCAGCGACGCTGACACCCGACGAGGCAAGATCATCGATCGTGCGCGCTGAATCGTCATTCGTGGCAAAAATCACGGCTTGTTCGCCAGTGCAGACGGAAAACCGGTTGAGATAGGTCCGCACGGCGCCCGCCAGCATGACGCCGGGGCGGTCGTTGTCGCCGAACACGAGCGGCCGCTCGATGCTGCCGCTGGCAAGCACGGTCTGTTTCGCCGCGATCCGCCAGAGCCGTTGCCGCGGCATATAATCGGCCGGCACGGGTACATGATCGGCGACGCGCTCAACAGCGCCGTAATTTCGTTGATCGAAGGCGCCGAACACCGTCGTGCGGCGCAGGATCTGCACGTCGGGCAGGCTTTCAAGCTCGGCTTCAATGGAACGCAACCAATGCAAGCGGTCGGCATCGTTGATCTCAAAACGCTCATCCAGCAGCCGGCCGCCCAAACGAAAATCCTGCTCCGCCAGGACCACGCGCGCGCCGGCACGGCCGGCCGTGAGCGCAGCCATCAGCCCGGCCGGACCGGAGCCGATCACCAGCACATCACAATGCAGGCTGACCTTTTCGTAAGTGTCTGGATCCTCAATCCTCGAGGCGCGTCCAAGGCCGGCGGCACGACGGATCAGCGGCTCGTAGACCTTTTCCCAGAACGACGCCGGCCACATGAATGTCTTGTAGTAGAATCCGGCATTAAGCAGCGGCGAGGCCACGCCGTTGATCGACCTCAGATCGAACGCCAGTGACGGCCACCGGTTCTGACTTGCGGCGATGAGTCCATCATAGAGCTCGACCTGCGTTGCGCGCGTGTTGGGTTCGCGCCGCGCACCCTGCCGCATTTCGACAAGCGCGTTGGGCTCTTCAGGACCGGCCGACAGAATGCCGCGCGGGCGATGATATTTGAACGAGCGGCCGACAAGCTTGACGCCATTGGCGATCAGTGCCGCGGCCAGCGTGTCGCCTTCAAAGCCCCCATAAGACTTTCCGTCAAAGCGGAAAGATACCGGCCGCGAGCGATCGATCAGTCCGCCCTCTGCGAGCCGGCGTGGCTGCGAAAGCGCTGCGGCGCGCGTGACTTTTGCGGGAGCATTCATTGCGCGGCGTCTCGCTGGTCGCGTGCCGCCACCACGCCGGCGATCGCGTGCGTGCGCGTGTCGCGGGTTACGACCAGCCAGGCCCGGCAGCCGCCAACGTGATAAAAGAACTCGCCATGCATTCCGGCCTTGTTGTCGCGCAAATAAGCGTAATCCACCCAATCGGACATGCTCGCGGACGCGTCCGGCCGCTTCGATCCGGCTGCTCCATAGGGCACGAACTCGTCGATCGGGCGTTCACCGCAATGGGGGCAAACAATGCGCATGATGTCGATCTCTCAATGCAGGTTCGGTGTCGCACCCACGCCCTTCTCGTCGATGAGATGGCCGGTGTCGAAACGATCAAGCCGATAGGCGGCATTCAGCGCATGTGGTTCGCCGCGGGCGATGGTGTGAGCAAAACACCAGCCGGACGCGGGCGTCGCCTTGAAGCCGCCATAGCACCAGCCGGCATTCAGATAGAGGCCGTCGATCGGTGTGGTGCCGATGATTGGCGATCCGTCCATCGACATGTCCATGACGCCGCCCCAGCTTCGCAGGACGCGCAGGCGCCCGAGCATCGGCATCAAGGCCATGCCCTCCTCGAGCAGATGTTCGACATGAGGCAGCGCGCCGCGCTGCGCATAAGAATTGTAGCCGTCGAGGTCACCCCCGAAGACAAGGCCGCCTTTGTCGGACTGGCTGATGTAGAAATGTCCGGCACCAAAGGTCACGACGGTATCAATTAGCGGCTTCACACCTTCACTGACGAAGGCCTGCAGCACGCAGCTTTCGATCGGCAGCCGCAAGCCGGCCATGGCCGCGACGCGCGATGAGTTGCCGGCGGCGGCGAGTCCGATTTTCCTGGCGCGAACAAAACCCTTGCTTGTTTCTACGCCGATCGCCCGGCCATTCTCGATGCGAATATCCGTAACCTCGCAATTCTGGCAAATGTCCACGCCGCGCTGATCGGCGGCGCGCGCATAACCCCACGCGACGGCGTCATGACGAACCGTTCCGCCGCGGCGCTGGAGGAGACCGCCATACACTGGAAAGCGGGCATTGTCGTAATCGAGATACGGTACCAGCTTGCGAACCGCCGCACGATCCAGCAACTCGGCATCGACCCCGTTCAGGCGCATCGCATTGCCGCGCCGGGCGAACGCGTCGCGCTGGGCATCGGAGTGATAAAGATTGAGCACCCCGCGCTGACTCACCATCGCGTTGTAGTTGATGTCCTGCTCCAGCCCTTCCCAGAGCTTGAGCGACCATTCGTAGAAGGGGGTGTTGCCCGGCAGCAGATAATTTGAGCGGATGATCGTGGTGTTCCGCCCGACACTGCCGGAACCGATCGTGCTCTTCTCGAGCACGGCGACATTCGTGATGCCGTGTTCCTTGGCGAGATAATGCGCGGTCGCAAGCCCGTGACCACCGCCGCCGACAATCACAACGTCATATTCGTCCTTGGGTGCGGCGTCGCGCCAGGCGGGTTTCCAGCCCTTTTGGCCGTTCAGCGCCTGAGCCAACAAGCTGAACACTGAATAACGCATCGATCCGGCACATCCCCTAGCTGCTTGACGCGCAACTTCGCAGAAACGAGAGTAGGCCTTTGACGGTGTGCGACATGAAATTGCCTCAGACGGACAAGACACCGAGCCGGCGCCGACCGATCAGAAAAGTCGGAATCCTGCTCATTCCGGATTTTGCGCTGATGTCTTATGCGTCCGCGGTCGAGCCGTTCCGGGCAGCCAATCGTTTGTCAGGACGCGACTTATATGAGTGGCGGCATATTTCGACCGACGGAGAGCCGGTCCGTGCGTCGAATGGCG
>CAYJNT010000306.1:0-3917 GCA_964370945.1 uncultured Hyphomicrobiales bacterium
ACTACCCCGGCTTGGCGAAAATCATCTGGCGGACGTCGATATTGCGCGACAGGAATCCGGCCTCGCAATAGGCGAGATAATACTCCCACAGCCGCCGGAAGCGCTCGTCGAAACCGAGCGGCACGAGCGAGGGCCAGGCCGCGCGGAAACTGTCGCGCCAGACCGACAGCGTGCGCGCGTAGTCGTCGCCGAATACTTTTTCCCGCACCAGCGGAATGCCGAAATTCGAGCCGAGCGATTTCAGGATCGTGGGCGAGGGCAGCATCCCGCCGGGGAACACGTAGCGGCGGATATAGTCGATCTCACGCCGGTAATTGACGAAGAAGCGTTCCTGGATGGTGATCGCCTGAATGCCGGCGATGCCGCCGGCGACGAGCCGGTCGCGCATCTGACGGAAAAAATCCGGCCAGAATTTCTCGCCCACGGCTTCGATCATCTCGATCGAGGCGATGCGATCATAGCTGCCGGTCTCGTCGCGGTAGTCCTGCATCTTGATCGTGACCTTGTCGGCGAGACCCGCCTCGAACATCCGCCTGCGCGCGTAGTCGTGCTGTTCCTTGCTGATCGTAAGCCCCGTGACATTGGTGCCGCAGGTCTTTGCGGCGTATTCAGCGAAGCCGCCCCAGCCGCAGCCGATTTCAAGAATGCTTAAGCCAGGCTTCAAATCGATTTGCTGCGCGAGGCTTTCGTATTTGCGCAGCTGCGCGGTCGAGAGATCGTTGCTGCCCTGATCGAACAAGGCGGACGAATAGGTCATCGTCGGATCGAGCCAGGCGCGATAGAAATCGTTGCCGAGATCGTAATGCGCGTGGATGTTCTTTCTCGCCTGGCGCCTGGTGTTGCGGTGGAGCCAGTGCCGGAGCAGCTGCATCCAGCGCACCAGCGGCTTGCCGCGCAGGACCGCCTGCATCATCTCGACATTGACGCAAAACAGATAGAGGAATTCCGTAAGATTGGGCGTCTCCCATTCACCGCGCAGATAGGATTCCGCGATCCCGATATCGCCGCCGCGCAGCACGCGCCATGCGAAGCCGAGATCGTGAACGACCATCGTCGCCGATGGACCGGATTCAGGGCCCTCGAAAACAAGACGGCGGCGATCCGGCAATCGCACTTCGAGCGTTCCGCGCCGCACATGCGAGGCGATCGAGAGCGCAAGCCGGGCGGAGCGCGGCAGACCGGCAAAGGCCTGCGCGCGGGTTTCGGACATCACTCGGACTGCGTCCGTCATGGCGCAATTCCAATGTCGACGTGTCGGGGACAGTCCCTTCCGTCAGGCGAGCGTTTCTGACTCGCATTCCGGGCTTCGCTGCCGGTGCAATTGCGCCGCTCAGCGAAAGCCGGGCCGTCTCAAAATGGATCGCCCCGATCACCAATGGTACGAGCCAAGTGTGCCGCAAAGGGGTGGCGGGTCGTCAAGTCACGTTTGCGGCGGCAGAAGGTAGCAAGGTCAAGGGGTTGGGCAGCGCCTTTTGGCCCTTTGGTACGGTCTTCCGGCCGCGGTCGCCTAAAACACCGAGTTTTGCGGCAAGGAAGACGCAACCATAGCGGCTCATTCCCCAAGTCTCGGCGGCCGTATTCACTTATTTTTTCCGGCCATTCCCTAGTTTTTGTCCCGCGCGCGGGGCGAGCCATGCCCGGTTTGAACGTCGCTTCGCTTTGGTGGGATTCGATGAGTCTCGACATCAATACTTTGTTTCTTGTGACGATCTACGTCGAGGCCATGCTGGGCCTGCTGTTGCTGTTCGCGTGGGTTCAGAATGCCGGGATCATGGCGGTGGCCTGGTGGGGCAGCGCGCATCTTTTGCGCGCCGCATCGGTCGTGCTGTTCGGCATGTACGGCTCGGTGTCGGATCTGATTTCGATCGATCTGGCCAACGCGGTTCTGTTCACGGCCTTCGCGGTGACCTGGACCGGCGCGCGGGTGTTCGACGGCCGCTCGCCGACCCCGCTCGGCCTGTTCGCCGGCGCCGCGCTCTGGCTTCTCATTTGCCGCATGCCGCTGATCACGGAATCGATCGACGCGCGCGTCTTGATCTCCTCCGGCATCATCACGAGCTACACCTGGCTCACGGCTTACGAATTCTGGCGCGGTCGCAGCGAGCCGCTGGTCTCGCGCTGGCCCGCGATCTTCATGCTGTTCGCGCATGGCGCGCTGTTCCTCCTGCGCACGCCGCTCAGCACGGTTCTGCCGTGGTCGGTGAATTCGCAGGTGTTCGAAAGCGTCTGGATGACGGTGCTGAGCTTCGAGGCGCTGCTGTTCACCATCGCTATCGCCTTCATCCTGCTCGCCATGGCCAAGGAGCGCACCGAATTGCGCCACAAGACCGCGGCCCTGGTCGATTCCCTGACCGGCATCGCCAATCGCCGCGCGTTCATGGAGGGTGGTGCGCTGATAGCACGCCGGCACGAGTCGCATCGCAAGCCCGCGGCGGTGCTGCTGATCGACCTCGATCACTTCAAGCAGATCAACGACACCTATGGTCATGCGCTCGGTGACCGCGTACTGCAGGTCTTTGCCGACAGCGCGACCGCCAATGTCACGCAACTCGATCTCGTCGGCCGGCTGGGCGGCGAGGAATTTGCGGCCTTGCTCTACGATTGCGACAAGCACAAGGCGCTCGCGGTGGCGGAGGCCATTCGCGCCGACTTCGCGATCGTGGCGGCCGAAGTCGATGGCCGCCCGGTCAAGGCCACCGTCAGCGTCGGCGTCGCGGTGTGCGACCAGGGCCCACTCGATGTGTCGACCATGCTCGCGCACGCCGACCAGGCGCTCTATCACGCCAAGGAACGCGGCCGGAACCGCGTCGAGCTCGCCTCGCTCGATCTGATCCTGCGGCTCGACGCCAATACGCCCTCGCTGCGGATCGACGCGCTCGCCTCGCACCGCGCGGCATAACGCTTCACGCTGGAACGTCGCTCATTTCCGTTCCCGCCGAACGCGCAAGCGATGCGGCATTGACGCCGCGCGGACTTTCCGCGATCAACGATCATGGATACGAAAGCGGTCTCATCCGGCGGGCATTTCTCGCAGGCGCTGCGGTCAGGCAAATTCGTCATGACCGCCGAGATTTCGCCGCCCATGTCGTGCGCGCGAAGCGATTTGGTTGCGAAAATTCTCCCGCTGAAAGGCATTGCCGACGCCGTCAACGTGACCGACGGCGCCAGCGCCCACGCCCATATGAGCGCGCTCGCCGCGGCCGCGATCATGGTGGAGGAGGGGGTGGAGCCGATCCTGCAATTCACCTGCCGCGACAGGAACCGCATCGCGCTGCAGAGCGATCTCCTCGGCGCCGTGACGCTCGGGGTGCGCAACTTCCTGATGCTGCGCGGCGACGATCCGACCAAGGGCGACCAGCCGGACGCCAAGCCGGTGTTCGATCTCGAGACGCGCGACCTGATCGCGCTGGCGGCACGCCTGCGCGACACCGGCGAAATCCTGCCGGGCCGCAGCGCGGGAAAAGTGCCGGTGCTGACCATCGGCGCCGCGGATATGCCGGTTGAGCCCGTTGCGGGATGGTCGCCGGCGGCGTTGCTCGGAAAAATCGAAGCCGGCGCGCAATTCGTGCAGACGCAATTCTGCATGGATGCCGCCCTTGCCGGACGCTATGTGCGCCGGCTCGCCGACGACGGCATTACCAAGAAACTCAAAATCCTGATCGGGATCGCGCCGCTGCGCTCGGCGCGCTCGGCGCGCTGGATCCGGGACAATCTGTTCGGCTCGGTCATCCCCGACGATGTGATCGCGCGCCTCGATGGCGCGAAAAATCCGGCGGAGGAAGGCGCGCGCATTTGCCAGGAATTGCTGCAGCAGCTTTCGGAAATCCCCGGCATCGCCGGCGCCCACATCATGGCGCCGGGTCACGACGAGATCGTGCCGGAGATCATCGCTGCCGCGCGCGGTGGCGGATTGTGAC
>CAYJNT010000307.1:0-3897 GCA_964370945.1 uncultured Hyphomicrobiales bacterium
GCGGCGCCGAAATCGCGCGCCTGGAATGGTATCGCGAAGGCCGCGTGCCGCTGCATACGCTGCGCGCCGACGTCGATTACGGCGTCGCGACCGCGTTCACGACCTACGGCACCTGCGGCGTGAAGGTCTGGATTTTCAAGGGCGAGATCATGGAGCACGACTCCATGGCCCAGGACAAGAAGATGCAGGAGGCCGAAGCCGGCCGTCCGCGCCGTGAAGCAACGGCGGGAGCATAAAGAGAACACGTCATGCTGCAGCCAATCCGCACCAAATTCAGAAAAGCCCACAAGGGCCGCATCCACGGCGTCGCGACGTCGGGCAACACGCTCGCTTTCGGTCAGTATGGCCTGAAGGCGCTCGAGCCCGATCGCGTCACCGCGCGCCAGATCGAAGCCGCGCGCCGCGCGCTCACCCGCGCCATGAAGCGTTCGGGCCGCGTCTGGATCCGCGTGTTCCCGGATGTGCCGGTGTCGAAAAAGCCGATCGAAGTGCGCATGGGCAAGGGCAAGGGCACGCCGGAATATTGGGTGTGCCGCATCAAGCCCGGCCGCGTGCTGTTCGAGCTCGACGGCGTTCCGATCGCGATCGCCAAGGAAGCGCTCGCGCTGGCCGCGGCCAAGCTCTCCGTCAAAACCCGTTTCATCGAACGCATCGCGGAGTAACGAGACATGAAAGCCGCCGATGCCCGCGCCATGACCATCGACCAGCTCGATGACGAGGTGCTCAAGCTCAAGAAAGAGCAATTCAACCTGCGCTTCCAGCGCGCCACGGGTCAGCTCGAAAACACCGCGCGCGTGCGCCTGGTGCGCCGCGACATCGCGCGGCTGAAGACCATCGCGATCCAGAAGCGCACCGGTCACGAGCCGGTCGTGGTCGTCAAGCCCGCGCCCGAGCCGAAGGGCCCGAGCAAGCGCTCGATGAAGAAGGCGCCGGAAGCGAAAGCCAAAGCGAAGGCCAGGGCCTCCGCCAAGCCGAAGTCCGAAGCCAAATCCGGCAAGCGCGCGAAAGCGAAGGCGCCGAAATCCACGAAGTCCAAAGCGAAGTCGAAGTGAGGAAATTCTGATGCCGAAGCGTACTTTGCAGGGCGTCGTGGTGAGCGACAAACAGGACAAGACGGTGATCGTCAGCGTCGAGCGGCGGTTCACGCATCCGGTCCTGAAGAAGACCGTGCGGCGTACGTCCAAGTTCCACGCGCATGACGAGACGAACGAATACTCGGTCGGCGACATCGTGTGGGTCGAGGAACATCGCCCGATTTCGAAGTTGAAGCGCTGGACCGTGGTCCGGGGCGAGAAGAAGAAAAAGGTTCTGTGAGCTGCTCGCATTGAGCGCCGCACAAAGGAAAAGACGAGGGTAGCCGCATGATCCAGATGCAAACCAACTTGGACGTCGCCGACAATTCCGGCGCGCGCCGCGTCATGTGCATCAAGGTACTCGGCGGCTCGAAGCGCCGGTACGCCACCATCGGCGACGTCATCGTCGTGTCGGTGAAGGAAGCGATACCGCGCGGCCGCGTGAAGAAGGGCGAGGTCATGAAGGCCGTCGTCGTGCGTGTGCGCAAGGACATCAAGCGTCCGGACGGCTCGGTCATCCGCTTCGACCGCAACGCCGCCGTGCTGATCAATCCGCAGATGGAGCCGGTCGGGACCCGTATTTTCGGACCCGTTCCGCGCGAGCTGCGCGCCAAGAATCACATGAAGATCATTTCGCTCGCGCCGGAGGTGCTGTGATGGCCGCGAAAATCCGCAAAGGCGACAAGGTCGTCGTGCTGACCGGCCGCGACAAGGGCCGCTCGGGCGAGGTGATCGAAGTGCGCCCGACCGAGAGCCGTGCGCTCGTGCGCGGCGTGAACATGGTGAAGCGTCACCAGAAGCAGACGCCGCAGCGCGAGGGCGGGATCATCTCGAAAGAGGCGCCGATCCACCTGTCCAATATCGCGCTCGCCGATCCGAAAACCGGCAAGCCGACGCGCGTCGGCTTCAAGATCATGAATGATGGACGCAAGGTGCGCGTCGCCAAGCGTTCGGGAGTGGAAATCGATGGCTGAAACCAAGCAACAGCCGCGCCTGCGCGTCGACTTCGACAAGGCCATCCGTGGCAAGCTCACCGAGCAGTTCGGATACAAGAATCCGATGCAGGTGCCGGTGATCGAGAAGATCGTGCTCAACATGGGCATCGGCGAGGGCGTCAACGACCGCAAGAAGGTCGACAACGCCGCCGCGGACCTGACCATGATCGCGGGCCAGAAGGCGATCATCACCAAGTCGCGCAAGTCGATCGCGACCTACAAGCTGCGCGATGGCCAGGCCATCGGCTGCAAGGTCACGCTCCGCAAGGCGCGCATGTACGAATTCCTCGACCGGCTGATCAACATCGCGCTGCCGCGCGTGCGTGACTTCCGCGGGCTCAATCCGAAGAGCTTTGACGGCCGCGGCAATTACACGATGGGCATCAAGGAGCACATCATTTTCCCGGAGATCGACTTCGACAAGGTTACCGATAGCTGGGGTCTCGACATCACGGTCTGCACGAGCGCTCGCACTGACGACGAAGCGCGCGCTCTGCTCACCGAATTCAACTTTCCCTTCCGGCAGTGAGAGCGAAAGCTTTCAAACGCGGACACAGGAGCGCCTGATGGCAAAGAAGAGTTCGATTGAGAAAGACAAGCGTCGCCGCAAGATGGCGAAGTCGCTGGAGGGACGCCGCGCGCGCCTGAAAGCGATCGTGATGGACAAGACCAAGCCGATGGAAGAGCGCTTCGCGGCGACGCTGAAGCTCGCGGAGGTGCCGCGCAATTCGGCCAAGAGCCGCATCCACAACCGTTGCTCGATCACCGGCCGCCCGAAGGCCTATTACCGCAAGATGAAGATGAGCCGTATCGCGCTGCGCGAGCTCGGCAACAAGGGCCTCATTCCCGGCCTTGTGAAGTCGAGCTGGTAGGAGGATCGCATCATGGCTGTGAACGATCCGATCGGCGATTTGATTACCCGCATCCGCAATGCCGGCATGCGCAAGAAATCGAAATTATCAGCGCCCAATTCGAGGCTGCGCGCGAGCGTGCTCGAGGTGCTCAAGAGCGAGGGCTATATCCGCGACTATGCGACCGTCGAGCACAAGGACGGCCGCAACGAAGTCGAGATCGAGCTGAAATATTTCGAGGGCGAGCCCGCGATCCGCGAGATCGAGCGCGTCTCCAAACCCGGCCGCCGCGTCTATGTGTCGGTGAAGGGCCTGCCGCGGGTCAATAACGGCCTAGGCATTGCAATCGTGTCGACCCCGAAGGGCGTCATGGCGGATCACGCCGCCCGCGACGCCAATGTCGGCGGCGAAATCCTGTTGACGGTGTTCTGATCATGTCGCGCATCGGAAAAAGAGCAGTCACGGTCCCCTCCGGCGTCACCGCCAATGTCGAGGGCCAGACCGTCAAGGTGAAGGGTCCGAAGGGCGCGCTGTCCTTCGTGCTCGACGAGAACCTGTCCGCGAAGCTCGAGGGCAATGCGCTCCAGATCGAGAAGCGCAACGAAGGCGCGCGCGCGAAGTCCATGTGGGGCACCTCGCGCACGCTGGTGAACAACCTGATGGCGGGCGTGACCAAGGGCTTCGAGCGCAAGCTCGAGATCACCGGCGTCGGCTATCGCGCGGCGGTGCAGGGCAAGAACCTGCAGCTCTCGCTCGGCTACAGCCACGACGTCGTCTATCCGATCCCGGAAGGCATCGCGATCACGACCCCGAAGCCGACCGAAATCCTCATCACCGGCATCGACCGCAAGAAGGTCGGGCAGGTGGCCGCCGAGATCCGCGAATATCGTCCGCCGGAGCCCTACAAGGGCAAGGGCGTGAAATACGAAGGCGAATACATCTTCCGCAAGGAAGGCAAGAAGAAGTAACGGAGCGCGC
>CAYJNT010000308.1:0-3817 GCA_964370945.1 uncultured Hyphomicrobiales bacterium
TCTAGCCTCGCCCGCTGACGGGTTGAGTTTTGCAAACGGCCGCATCAAGGATGCGGCCGTTATGCATTCCGGACGCAACGACACCGGTGACACCGCGCGCGTCTTCTTCGGCCGGCGCAAGGGCAAGAAGCTGCGCCCGCGTCAGGCCGGATTGTTCGACGCGCTGCTGCCGCGGCTTGCGCTCGACCTGACAAAACCTGCCCCGGACGATCTTCGAACATTGTTCGACGGCGCCGATGACGTGCGGATGGAAATCGGTTTTGGCGGCGGCGAGCATTTCGTGAGTGAAGCCGAACGGCATCCGCGCACCGGCCATATCGGCGCCGAGCCGTTCGTGAACGGCATGGCGAAAGCACTGACCGCGATCGACGCGCGGGCCCTGACCAATATCCGGCTGCATCATGGCGACGCGATTGAACTGCTCGCCTGGCTGCCGGCGTCGGCGCTGACGCGCGTCGATCTGCTCTATCCCGATCCGTGGCCGAAGCGCCGGCACTGGAAGCGCCGCTTCGTGCAGGACAAAAGTGTGCAGGCGATTGCGCGTGTGTTGAAGCCGGGCGGCGAATTCCGGTTCGCGAGCGACATTTCCGATTATACGGCTTGGACGCTGGTCCGGCTTCTGCGCGCGAAGGATTTCATCTGGCCTGCCGAGCGCGCCGACAACTGGCGCCGGCCATGGCCGGGATTCGATTCAACGCGCTATGAGCTCAAAGCCAAGCGCGAAGGCCGCCAGACCTGCTATCTCACCTTCCGGAAGCGCTGATCTTCTTGCGTTGTCGCGCAATCTTTCGGCGAAACTAGTGTGGTGGTTCAGAAGCTCCCTTGCTCTTCGCGGCGAGTCCGTCGGGGAGCTTCTGAACCAAAACCACACTAGAATCATAAGTTGCTAGTGTCCCTCTGGAATCCGAAGTTCGCTATCGGGGGTGCTGCGGGTCAAAGCGAACTTCGGATTCGGGACACTAGCTTCCACTTCGCCGGATTGCGCCGACTGATCAAACGGTATTGGTCGTCTGCCAGAAGCGGGCGACGCGCTGCGCCGTCAATGCGGACAGTTTGTCGAAATTCGCCGACGCCTGGTCGAGCGCCGGCGCCGATTTCCCGCGGCTGCCCGGACGCACGAGAATGACCGTGCGCACGGTCGGCCATGAAAAATTGATCGACTTGCACAGGATGAGCACCGGGTCGGGCCGTTCGCCGTTCATCATCTTGTCGATGACATCGAGCGGGACGTCGCACAAAGCCGCCAAAGCGGCGACCGTCTCCTCATAACGCCCGGCGGACGCGAAGCCGGCGACCATCGTCTCGTCGAGCGTTCCGCTCGCCGCCGCCGCGCGGACGGTTTCCTGCGCGGCCGAAAAATTGCGCTTGGGATGGATGCTCGCCGCCACCTCTCCCGACACTTTCGCCAGCACACGGCGGATTTCGGCTTGCGTCTCGGGCTTCGCCGCCGCGAGCAGACGGCGCTGGACGACCTCGGTCGCCCGCATCAGCAGCTCGCGGAACAGATGGTCGGGGATGTCCGCGCGATGCGCAACGCTCGCAGCGAGGTCGCCGTCATTCTGCGCGCGCCGCACGAGACTCGAATAGCCCGCTTCGGACAGCCGCGCGCCGGGGTTATCCGCGACTTTCTGCACCACGTCGCGGTCGCCGCGCTGGACAAGAATGTCCGTCACTGCCGGCATCAACGGGTTGCGCTCGGACAAAGCGGCAAGATGCGCCTGCCCCTTGTTGCGCGCGATATCGACGAGATCCTTCTCTTGAAGGCGCGGCGACTGCGTCAGTACCGGAGCTGCGACCGCGATATCCTCGTCATTGGCAAGCCGGCGCAGGATTTCGATCGGGGCGTTCGCGATCGGGGCGAGCCGCCGCGACAATTCGGCCTTGGCCCGGCCCTCGATCTCCTCGATCAGGCGACCGAAGACGTCGTCGAACAGCCGGATATGGTCTTCGTTGAAGTTTTTTGAGCCTTCGAGGAAGAGCGTGGTGATCTGCCGCAGGATCTCGCCATGCTTTTCGGCGCTGCCCTGCAGCAGCGCCGTTTCCAGTTCCGGAATCAACGAGGGATAGGCGGACATTGCACGCGGGACACAAAAACACCGATAATTACAGGGCTTTTTCGAATTTAGACGTCGAATCTGAACGAAGCGTTAGTCATAAAGGCGCCCGTTCCGCCTTGCATGGCCCTGATAAATCGCTATATTTCGCGCTGTCTGTTGATAGACACCTCATAACAGTCGGATATCCGAAAGTTATTGAGAGTGGGCCCCGCCCGGGACCCGCTCTTTTTTGTTACACCAACGGCCTCCGCACGATCGGACGCCGTTACCCGGGCCAGGAACTCAAAAGTTCTGCCGTATGAACACTGCGCCTGACGCCCATCTTGCCGCCGATCCCCGGCTCATCGCTGACCCGGGCGTGGCCGCGCGCGTCGCCGGCATTGCCGAGCCGGTGATCGACGGGCTCGGCTATCGCCTGGTGCGCGTACGTGTCACAGGCGCGCAGGGCTGCACGGTGCAGATCATGGCCGAGCGGCCGGACGGCAGCATGACGGTGGAGGACTGCGAGACCGTCTCTCGCGCGCTCTCCCCGGTTCTCGATGTCGCCGACCCGGTCGACGGCGCGTATCGGCTGGAAATCTCTTCGCCCGGCATGGACCGGCCGCTGGTGCGCCGCTCGGATTTCGAGCGTCATGCCGGCCATCTCGTGAAAATCGAGATGGATGTGCCGGTCGAAGGCCGCCGCCGCTTCCGCGGAACCATCGGCGCGCTCGAGGGCGACACCGTGACGATCCGCCGCGACGATGTTGCCGCCGGCGAAAACGCCGATGTCCGGCTGCGGATCGAAGACATGTCGGAGGCAAAGCTCGTCCTCACCGACGCGCTGATCGCGGAATCCCTGCGGCGCGGAAAGGCGCTGGAGAAAGCCGCGCGCGAAGCACTCGAGGCGGACAAGCAGAATCACCGTGCGCATCGCGCACATCCCCGGACGGATAACCGTCCGGATCGTTTTCGGCCGGCAGGCGTTGCACGCCGCACGGCCCAGCATGAGGGAGACTGACCGATGGCCGTCAGCGCCAACCGGCTTGAATTGTTGCAGATCGCGGACGCGGTCGCGCGCGAAAAATCGATCGATCGCGGGATCGTCATCACGGCGATGGAGGATGCGATCGCAAAGGCGGCGCGCTCGCGCTACGGCGCGGAAACCGACGTGCATGCCGAGATCAATTCCAAGACCGGCGAATTGCGGCTCGCCCGTCATCTGCTCGTCGTCGATACCGTCGAAAATCCGTCGGCACAGATCAGCCTTGAGGATGCGCGCCGGCGCAATCCGGCCGCTCAGGTCGGCGACACCATCGCCGACGCCTTGCCGCCGCTCGAATACGGCCGCATCGCCGCGCAATCCGCCAAGCAGGTGATCGTGCAGAAGGTGCGCGAAGCGGAGCGCGACCGGCAATATCTCGAATACAAGGACCGCATCGGCGACATCGTGAACGGCATCGTCAAGCGCGTGGAATACGGCAACGTCGTCGTCGATCTCGGACGCGGCGAAGCGATCGTGCGCCGCGACGAGATGCTGCCGCGCGAAACCCTGCGTAACGGCGACCGCGTGCGTGCCTACATTTACGACGTGCGCCGCGAGCCGCGCGGTCCGCAGATTTTCCTGTCGCGCACGCATCCGCAGTTCATGGCGAAGCTGTTCGCGCAGGAAGTGCCGGAAATCTATGACGGCATCGTCGAGGTGAAGGCGGTTGCCCGCGATCCCGGCTCGCGCGCCAAGATCGCCGTGATTTCGCGCGATTCTTCGGTCGATCCGGTCG
>CAYJNT010000309.1:0-3809 GCA_964370945.1 uncultured Hyphomicrobiales bacterium
CGATCTCGGCTATCCGTCCACCATCGCCGCGGTCTGGTTCGTGATCGTGCTCGCAGCGATACTCATCCTCACCGTGGCCCTGCGCCAGCGCGGCAAGCTGGAATATTGAAGCAATGAGCAAACCAATCAAGCAATCGCTGCTGTTGCTTGTGCTCGTGGCCTACACGGCGTTCGCGGCCGGCCCGTTCGTGTGGACCGCGATCATGTCGCTTCGCACCACGACCGAGATCATGGCCGACCACTTCGCCCTGCCCTCGGTCATCCATTGGGAGAAATTTCCGATCGCGTGGTTCAACTCCAACTACAACGTCTATTTCCGCAATTCGATGATGATCGTTGCCTCGGCGGTCGCTGTTCTGACGATCATCGGCGCAATGGCCGCGCATTGCCTGGCGCGCTACCGGTTTCGCCTGAACCGCGTCATCTACTTCATTCTCTTTTCGACCATCATCTTCCCGCCGCAGATCACCATCATCTCGCTATTCCAGATCCTCGTGCAATACGGGCTTTACGACACGCGCGTGGGGCTCACGCTTGTCTATGTCGCGATCCAGCTTCCGCTGACCATCTACATCCTGGAAAGCTTCTTTGCGCGCATTCCCGCCGACCTGTTCGACGCCGCACGGATGGACGGCTATTCCGAATGGGAGATTTTCTGGCGGGTGAGCTTCCCGATCGCGCTTCCCGCGATCGCGACCACCGTCATCCTCAATTTCATCCTGCTCTGGAACGAGTTTCTCTACGCGGTCGTTCTGATCACCGACGACGCCAACCGCACGCTGCCGCTCGGCATTCAGCGCTTCATGGGCGACCAGCTCGAGGATACCGGGATGATCGCGACAGGCCTGATGATCGCGATCATTCCGGTCATCGTCATCTACGCCTTCTTCTCTGAAAAGCTCATCCAGGGCATGACGGCCGGAGCCATCAAATGAACAGGGGTCGCGCATGGCGGTCGTTAAACTCGACAGACTGACCAAACTGTACGACCGCACGCATGCGCCGGCGGCCGACGCGGTCAGTCTCGATATCCGCGACGGCGAGTTCATGGTCCTGCTCGGTCCGTCCGGCTGCGGCAAGACGACCACGCTGCGGATGATCGCCGGGCTGGAATCGATCTCGTCCGGATCGCTCTCGATCGACGGAAAAATCGTCAATGCCGTTCCCGCCAAGGACCGCGACATCGCGATGGTGTTCCAGTCCTACGCGCTCTATCCGCATATGAGCGTGAAGGAGAACCTCGCCTTCGGCCTGCGCCGCCGCGCGGTGGCGCGCGAGGAGATTGAACGGCGCGTCACCGGCGTCGCGGCGACGCTCGGCCTGTCCAATCTGCTCGACCGCAAGCCCTATGCCCTCTCCGGGGGCCAGCGCCAGCGCGTGGCGCTCGGGCGCGCCATTGTACGCGATCCGAAGGTGTTCCTGTTCGACGAGCCTTTATCGAATCTCGACGCGGCGCTGCGGGTGTCGACACGCGGCGAGATCGCCACCATCCATCGCCGGCTCGGCGCGACGATGATCTACGTCACGCATGATCAGGTCGAAGCCATGACCATGGGCACGCGCATCTGCATCATGAATGGCGGCAAGGTCACGCAGGTCGGTGAACCGCTCGAGGTCTATCGCCGCCCGGCCAACACGTTCGTCGCAAGCTTCCTCGGAAATCCGCCGATGAATCTGGTCAAGGCCGTCGTCACCGACGATCCAGGCGGCCGCAGCCTTCGCATCGGATCGCTGGCGCTCACCCTGCCCGCCAATCGGATGCCGGCCTTGCGGCCCGAAACCGACGCCATTTTCGGCGTGCGGCCTGAGAAGATTTCAGGCGTCGCGCGCGAGGGTCTTGCGAAAATCGACGTGGAGGTCGTCCAGGTCGAGCCGCTGGGCGCCGAAACGATCTTTGCAGGCCGCATCGCCGGCGTCGATAAGCCGCTATTCGCCCGGGTCGGTCCCGACATTGACGTCGCCGTCGGCGAGCGTCGCGCCCTGGGCATCGATCTGTCCGCCGCGCATGTCTTCGATGCCGACGGCGTCGCGCTTTACCCGAAAACCGCATGACAGGAGAACGCAATGGTGGAACCCGCCCAGCTCACCATCCGACGAAATTTCGCCCGGCCGGCCGCTGACGAGATCGCGCCGTTCCTGAAAGCGCCGACCGGATGGATCGTCGACGCGCAGGGCCGGCGCGGCGCGCTTCCGCACTGGATCAAGCCGTTGTCGCGGCAGACCCGCTTCGTGGGCGTTGCGATGACGGTGCGCACGCGCCCTGTTGACAATCTCGCGCCCTATGCCGCGCTCAAATACGCAAAGCCAGGCGACGTTCTCGTGGTCGCCGCCGACGGCGGCGTTTCGGCGAGCGTGATCGGCGACATCCTTCTCGGCATGGCCAAGAATGCCGGGATGGTCGCCGCCGTCACCGATGGTGTCGTGCGCGACATCGAGGGAATTAATCAAGTGGGTATTCCGATGTTCGCGCAGGGTCTCTCGCCCAATTCTCCATTCAAGGATGGGCCCGGCGAAATCGGCGGCGTCATCACGCTTGGGGGCGTGAGGATCGAGGCCGGCGACCTGATGGTCGGCGACATTGACGGCGTGGTCGTCGTCCAGCGCGCGAGTGTCCGCGCGGTCGGCGCCGAGTTGAAGGCGGTTGCCGACAAGGAAGCGAAGATGGAGGCCGTCGTGAAAGCTGGCGCCACCTATCCGGCCTGGCTCGACGACGTGCTCAAATCCGATCGCGTGCGTCACCTCGATTGAAAGCCGCGTGATGGTTTCCTCAAAGCCGAAAGTGCTCTATCTGAGTTTTGCGTCCGATGACGTTTATGCGCTCATTCGCGAAGCGGCCGGAGGCGATTTCGATGTAGTGACCCTGACGAGCGACGACGATGCGGAACGGTTCGCCAAGATTGCCGATTGCGACGCCGTGATCTGCGCGGCCACGCCGCTTCGCAGGCGCCACCTCGAAGCCGCGAACGCGCTCAAGGTCGTGCACCATCAGGGCGTCGGCTGGCAAGACACCACAGACTGGCAGGACATCAAGCAGCGCGGCTTGCCGCTTGCGCTGACGCCGGAAGGCACCACAATCGGCGTCGCCGAACACACGATCTTGCTGATGCTAGCCGCGGCAAAGCGACTTTCCTTCGCTGATGCGGAATTGCGGGGCGGCAAATGGCATGTGAATGCACTGCGCGCGGTTTCGCGTGAGCTATATGGCAAGACGATCGGCTATGTCGGGTTCGGGCGCATCGCGCAGGCGGTGGCGGAGCGGCTGAAGAGTTTCGGCTGCAGCGGGATTTACGCCGATCCCGCGGTCGAACTCCCTACTCCCATGGCCAATTCGCTCGGTGTGCGGCGCGGATCGCTCGACGAGGTGCTGGGAGCAGCGGATGTCCTGACCATTCACGTTCCGCTGACAAATGCCACATGCGGCCTCATCGGGCGCGATGCGATCGCCAAACTCAAACCGGGTGCGATCATTGTGAACACCGCGCGCGGCGGCATCGTCGACGAAGCAGCGCTGACCGAGGCGCTGAAATCCGGCCATGTCCTTGCTGCCGGTCTCGATGTATTCGAACACGAGCCGGCACAACCGGACAATCCGCTATTCGCGTTACAAAACGTCGTCGTAACCCCGCATATCTCGGCCGGAACGCGCGATGCCATGCGGCAGAAAATGGCGGCGATCTTCGCCAATCTCAGCCGCTTCTTCCGCGGCGAGCCGCTCGCCAATCAAGTAACATTTCCTTAAGCCATGAAAGCCGATTGCCACGTCCATATCCTCGATCCGGCCCGGTTTCCCTATCGAAAAGACACGATCT
>CAYJNT010000310.1:0-3755 GCA_964370945.1 uncultured Hyphomicrobiales bacterium
TACTGAAGACAACCCCAGAATGACCATCGCCCCCCCCCCCTCCCCCGACACCCCCGCCCCACGTCGGGTACCCCGTTCATGCGCCGCTTCAACTGCGCAAGTCGGCCAGGGCCGACTTGCGTGTGGCGGGGCATCCCGTCGAGACAATTGCGGTCTTTGCACCGATCGCCCGACGTTAATCCGACTCGGTCCGCGGATGGCGGTCGTGCAGGAAAACGGCGAGCGCTTCGCGGAAATCCGGGTCGTCCGCGCGTCCGCAACGCTCGATGGCGGCTTCGAAGATCAGGCGCTGCGCATCCTGTCCGAGCGCATGCCATTGCTGCACCACCGCCATGCCGAGGATGTCGGCAAATTGCTTCGCGGCCGTCTCGTCAGTCGGACTGTGCTGCATGGCGAGCCGGCAACGCGCGACCGGTCGCGCGGTTCCCATCGCTTGCGCTCACGATCGCTTCCAGAACCTGCAGCGCATCCGTTGTTCCGTCCGCCTCCCCTTTCTCGAAGTCCTGCCCGGCCTGGCCCATTGTGTTCGTGACATGCGCCAGGCAGAGCACCTTCACGCCGGCGGCGGCCGCAAATGTATAGAGCGCAGCAGCTTCCATCTCGACCGCCAGCGCGCCCTTTGATCGCGCCGCGTCGATCGCCTCTGCGGTCTCGCGAAACGGCGCGTCGGTGGTCCATGTCGATCCGACGACAACGTGCTGCTTTTTGTCCTGCAGTGCCCGCGACGCCATGTCCACGAGTTGCGCGTCCGCCACGCCGTATTCCGACGGCGGTGCGTAGTGATGGCTCGTGCCCTCGTCGCGCAAGGCGCGGTCGATGATGACAAAATACGGCGGCGGCGCGCTGGGCGTGATCTGTCCCGCCGACGTGACGCTCAGCAGAAACCGGCAGCCGCACGCGAACAACTCTTCCGCGACCAGCACGGCGAACGGCGCGCCGACGACACAGCCGACAATGCCCACCGTTTGTCCGGCGAGCTCGAAAGTATCGAGACTGGTGTGATAGCAGGGCCAGGCTTCGAACGCGCGCGCCTTGTCTGTCTGCCGGAGCCGCCGCACGATGTCGCCATCCGGATCCAGGATGCAGACCGGCGGCACGTCGAGCGTCGCAAGACCTTTTTGCCTGCGCGCCTCCCGTATCAACGCCGCGGGAAGAAAAACGGAGGGCGCGGATGTATTCTTGTCGTCGAGGATGGACGTCATGCTCTCTCTCAGTCAGGCGCTCGCTCAAACACCGCACCATAGTGATAAGGCGGCACGTCGATCAGGCGAGCAAGCTTCAGGCCGCTCGATTCAACGGCTTCGATCGTCTGCTCCGGTGACAGCCTTAATTCGGTCTTTGGCCCGTGCGGTTCGCCAAGGATCACCGTCTCCTCGCGCGGCCGCCGATGCCAGTTGACGATCGCGAACTTGCCGCCCGGCTTGAGCGCTGCGCGGACCGAGCGGGACAGCCGCGGCCGATCCGGAACGCCGTGAAATGCATTCGCCATATAGACAAAGTCGACAGGCCCGGGAACGAGTTTGGTAATTTCGTAAGCGTCACCGGCAACAAAATCGCAATTCGTCACGCCACTCTCACTCAAGCGATGGCGCGCGACCTCGAGCAGATTGGGATCGATGTCGATGGCGACGACATGGCGGGCAACTTTGCCGATTTGCAGCGTGAACCAGCCATCGCCAGAGCAAAGATCGATCACGTCCATGCCCGGTGTGACTCCGACCGCGGCCAGTACACCCGCGGGATCGGGCCACAATGCCTCCCACCATCCGGCAATCGGCATTTCCGTGCCTTGGAAAAATCCGGGCAGATCGGTGCTCACAATGATTTGTCTCTGGTCCAACGGCGGTCGCCGAAGGTGATGACGGACAGGCCGGTCTATTGCAAGCCACGGCTTCGTTGGCGCCGATTCGCCACGCGAGCGACAGCGGCGTTTCCGATTGCGTCGTTGATACACATCGCCCGGCAATACGCGGTTGTGACGGGTGTCAGTTCGGGAACGCCATCATCATCTCTTGATCCTCTAGTGGCTTTAGGTCGTAATCTTAAGACGGACAGTTCAGTGAAGGGTGGTTGGCTGTCTGCCTCGGGGCGACGGAACTTTGGCTAGAGGAGAGAAGACATGCGCAGAAACGTCTTGATTGGCGGAACCGCAGCAATCGTTGCTGCAATCGTGATCGCTATCTCGTCGAGCCCCGCCACGGCCCAATACGGCTACGGTCCGGGCATGATGGGGCACGGGATGATGGGTTACGGGATGGGTCCGGGCATGATGGGCCAGGGAATGATGGGTTACGGGATGGGTCCGGGCATGATGGGCCAGGGAATGATGGGTTACGGGATGGGTCCGGGCATGATGGGACCAGCCGTCAATCTTACGACTAACGACGTGAAGGCTAACTTTGAGCGCTGGATTACTTCGACCGGTAATCCAAACCTTAAGGTTGGAAACGTCGTCGAGAAGGATGCCAACACGATTACAGCCGATATCGTGACGAAGAAAGAGAATGCGCTGGTCCAGCAATTCACCGTTGATCGCCGCACCGGCGTCTATCGGGCAGCCCAGTAAGTGCTGATGCTGTCACTGTACGGGAGGCTGCCTTAGCTGGCGGCCTCCTTCGGTTGCGGATGCGACCAAGCACGGCAGTTTACCCCGCCCTTTTTTCAAAAGGAACAATTCGCCGGTATTTTCCGCCCGGGGACGGCTCGGGTGCTTCCTGGCCCCGTTGGACGGCGACATGCTGCGCGTTGTGCTGGTCGAGCGCGTGCCTGATGGCCCGCTCGGCGGCTTGCCAAACCCGATCCCGATGCGCGTCTGCGGTCAGCCGCAGGCGAACGCGAAGAATAGTCGGTGCCGTTTGGACAAGCTGGTACGATTCGATGTCCGCTATTTGGTCCATCAACACATCATTCGGTTGCGGACACCCGCGCAAGATCAGCGCGAGCGTCGCGGACGATCAGCCATGACGATTGCAAAAAGAGACCGGCGATGCCCGCCGCCACGATGAGGTCCGGCCAGGGCGTGCGCGTCCAGGCAACCAATCCGGCCGCCACAATGACCGCGGCATTTCCAATCGCGTCATTGCGGCTGAACAACCATACGGCGCGCACGTTAGCGTCACCCGTCCGGTGGGGGAGGAGTACCAGTGCAGCGATGATGTTCACGGCAAGTGCGATGGCGCCCAATATTCCCATGAGTTCGGCGCCCGGCGTTGCTAATACGAAGACCCGATAGATGGTCGTCCCAATGACCGCCAATCCGAGGGCACCGAGGAACAGGCCTTGCAAGAGCGCGGCGCGGGCGCGCCACGCGAGGCTCCAGCCGATGGCCAAGAGGCCAAGGAATGTAATCGCGCCGTCACCCAAGAAATCGAGGGCGTCCGCCTTGAGAGCCTGCGAACCAGCAATGTAACCGCCCACAATTTCAACCACGCCATATCCGACATTGAGAAGAACGACGATCCACATCGCGCGGCGATACGCTGGCGTGACGTGCGAAAGTTCGGGAATGCGATCGTCGTCAGTCGAGGAGACGTTTGCTGACCCGTCGATCCGATTGAGGCGGTAGCCCAGCTCGGTTACGGCGTATTCGATCTGTGGGAGTTGTCTTTCGGGATCGTCGACCTTGAGCTGCATCTCCTGCGAGGCGATCGAGACTTTCACGTCCTCAACGCCCTGAATGCCGCGCGCAGCTTTTTCAATTTTGGCGGCGCAACTCGGGCAGTCCATTCCGGTCACACGATATCGGGCCGATTCAA
>CAYJNT010000311.1:0-1165 GCA_964370945.1 uncultured Hyphomicrobiales bacterium
GCTGCACTTCGTCGATGGCGACAAAGGCCGGATCGATGTCGCGCGGCATCGCTTCGACGGTCGCGACCCAGAAGCGCGGGTTGTTCGGCTTGATCTTCTCTTCGCCGGTGATGAGCGCGACCTCACTCGCCCCCATCTTGTCGACGACCTTGCCGTAGACCTCGCGCGCCAAGAGCCGCAGCGGCAGCCCGATCATGCCGGACGAATGCGCCATCATGCGCTCGATGGCGAGATGGGTCTTGCCGGTATTGGTCGGGCCGAGCACCGCGGTGACGCCTGCGCCACGGGCGCGATCGTCACGGCGCGGAGCCGGCGAAAAGGAAAGGGCCATCAATGATCCGGGGTCGTCAGGGAGATCTCGCTCCGGCGCCAAACGTTCAAGGGCGCGATTGCACACAGATGGCGGCGAGACCGCCTCGATTCCATAGTCTCTGTATCACAATGCGACGCCTGCCACCCTCTTTCCGCATCTGTGTTTAAGGTGTGGAACGAGTCTGGAACAAAGGGCGCCCGAATCGCTGACTCGATGCCTGTTGGCCTTTGTTCACGGCCAGATGTAGAGCCGCCCGGACGGACACCACAAGATCGGGTTGATTCCGGTCTTTCAGCATGCCTTCCCGGCGCTCGAAACGTTAACAGCGGCGCTTTCAGTCCAATCCGAAAGAGTCAAGCCAAGGTGGCGGCGGGATAGCGGGGGTTACGGGGATAACTTATTGCGTCTTCGCGCTCGCCTTGGTCGGCAGCGGCGTCGAGACGAATTGCGTCGCCTCCAGAACGCCGAGGCCGAGCGGGGTCGGCACCGAGAAACGGAACGGCGCCAGCACGCGCGTGCCGGCGACCGGCACCAGCCACACTTCCATGTCTTTCAGTTCGGTCAGGTATTTCACCGCCGGGCGGTCGGGCACATGGCCCGCGACCGGAGAGAAATAGACCGAGCAAACCAGCGCCGGCCCCTGATAGCCCTTGTCGGCCTTCACCCTGTCCATGCGCTTATAGGCGAAGTCGAGATCGTAGCGGATGCGGCCGTCGAAAATGGCCAAATGGCGCTTGCAGGATTCCGGATTGAGCGGATCGTCCTTGCCGGGCGCACGCACGAGCGAGGCGGTCATCGGATCGATGACATTGCGACGGTGCGAGTCCGTGACCGGAACGGCCTTGGGCGGCA
>CAYJNT010000311.1:1265-3726 GCA_964370945.1 uncultured Hyphomicrobiales bacterium
CAGAGATTGATCTTTGCGCCGGCCGCCCCGGGTGTCCGGATTTGCAGCAAATTCGAGGGTTTAGCCATGTCGCGCAAGTGCGACCTGACCGGCAAGAAAGCACTGGTTGGCCACAAGGTCAGCCATTCCAATCGCAAGACCAAGCGGCGCTTCCTGCCCAATCTGGTTAACGTCACCATGCAGTCCGACACGCTCGCACGCAGCGTGAAACTGCGGATCTCGGCCAACGCGCTCAAGACCGTCGATCATCGCGGCGGGCTCGACGCCTTCCTGGCGAAGGCCAAGGATGCCGATCTGTCGCCCAAGGCGCTCGAGATCAAGCGCCAGGTCGCCAGGAAGCTCGCCGCCGCGAGCTGATCGCTCCAGAGATTTTTTGCCAAATGGCCGGGCTTTGCCCGGCCATTTTCGTTTTAGAGCGCAATCCGGCGAAGTGGAAACCAGTGTCCCGAATCCGAAGTTCGCTGGAAGTTGCAGCAGCCTCGGTAGCGAACTTCGGATTCCAAGGGACACTAGGGTCAGGACCCATAAACTAAACGAAAAACTCGGATGACGACTTCGAGCCCAGGACGGACCTCAATCAGCCGGTCGGTTGCTTGCCGGTGTTAACCGCCAATTGAGCGTCAAAGGCACGCTTGTAGGCGGGCCGCGCTTCGCCGCGGGCCACATAGGCGGAGAGGTTGGGATAGTCGTCCAGCATGCCCGACGCTTTCAACCTGAGCAGCACCGACACCATCATCAGATCGCCCGCGCTGAACGCGCCATCGAGCCAGTCGGCATCGCCAAGGCGACGGGAAAGTTGGCCAAGCCGGTTACGGACGCGATCCTCGACGAGAGGCATGCGTTGCGCGGACCAGGACTTGTCGCCCTCAAGGAGCCTGGCGGTTCCGAGTTCAAGGATCGGCGGCTCCACCGTGCTGAGGGCGGCGAACATCCATGTGATCGCGCGCGCCCGGGCATTCGCATCGTCTGGCAACAGGCCCGCATGGCGCTCCGCGATATGGAACACGATCGCCCCCGACTCGAACAAGCCGAGATCGCCTTCTTCGTAGGTCGGAATCTGGCCGAAAGGATGAAGCGCCAGATGTGCGGGTTTCTTCATCGCCTTGAACGAAACAAGACGAACCTCGTAGGGTTGGCTCACTTCTTCTAGCGCCCAGCGAACGCGCGTATCACGCGCCAGTCCCTTGCCGCCATCGGGTGACAGTTCAAAGGCGGTAATGGTGATGGTCATCGTGAGGCTCCTCCTTGGCCAAAATCATCGGCTGCGGGGCTGGCAAGCTGTCAAGGCAAACTCATCGAGATTGAAGACGACCCGTTCCATGTCCGGTTTGTCCGCATAGCAGACCTTTGCAAACCAGTTTCGCCGCAAGATTGCGCGACAAATAAGGAATCTGGAGACGGCGCCGTCAGCCCCCGAGCAAGGTGAATTGCAGCAGCAGCGTGCGCTGGATGACCGAAAAATTGTCGTCCGAGACGAGCGTGAGCACAATGTCGCCGTTGGCGGCGCGATGCACGGCCAGCCCCTCCATGTTGTCGATCTCGTAGCCGAGATCGGCCTCCATCAGCACCGGCCCGTCGAGCACGGCGCCCGGCACGATCGCCGCGAGCGAAAGCCGCCGCAGGCGGATCGCGACGCCCTGCCGCCAGGAAAAAAACCGCTCGAGAATGAGAAAGCCGCCGTCGGGCAGCGGCGCGCAATCGACAATGTCGAATTCGCCGATCCGCTTCACGCTGAACTCGCCGGGCGTCTTTCCGCCGACCAGGAAGCCCTTGATGTTCTTGTCGTCGTCGAAGGCGCGCTCGGAGATCGCGATCAGCGCGCCGGCCAGCGGACTTTGCCTGGGCCCGACGGCAAGACATTCGATGCCGCGGTTGGCCGGCAATTTGGCAAAAGCCGCGGGCCGCGGAACGATTTGCGCGCGCGCCAATAATCCGCTCCGCGCATAATCGAATTTCACGATCTGGTGCACGCGCTCGATGCCGACATAGAGCGTGCCGTCATCGTCGGCGAGCGATTCCGTGTCGTACCATCCGCGCGCCGTCAGCACGCGGCCGTCCGGCCCGAGCATCGGGGCGATTTCGGCATTGGCGATACCCGCCGGCGCATTGCCGCGATAGGCGATACGCCCGCGCACCCAATGCGCCTTGTCGGTCACCGCGACGAAATTCGCGCCGTCGGCCGCCATCCTAATCGCGGACAGTCCGCCGAATTCCCTGTTGGGCGACGACAATTCGAGACCGCCGCGGAATTCCAGCGCGCCGAAGCGTTTGCGGGCAGGCTCGCGTGCCTCGAAATACTCGATCGGTTTGCCGCGGATTTCGATGCGGGCCGGCCCGACCGCGGGCTCCGACCCGAGCGGCGCAGCAATGAGCAACGGCACAAGCGAGACGAGCAAAATACGGACTGCAAAGAGCCCGCTCGTGTGGTGGTTCAGAAGTCCCCTTGCGCGATGCGGCGAGT
>CAYJNT010000312.1:0-3194 GCA_964370945.1 uncultured Hyphomicrobiales bacterium
CGGCTTCCGCGCGCTCCAATTGTTTCTTGCGGCCGAGATTTTCGCGCTCGGCGATGTAGATCATCTCCTTGGTGATGACGCCCGCGCGCGCCCATTCATACTGCGTGATCGGCTTGTCGCCCACGCCGCGCAGCGGGCGATGCTGCATCGGGAAGGCGCGGGCGAGATGCTTGCCCGACGCATTGCCGTTGTCGACCGGCTGGATCGGACGGCCCTCATATTCTTCCACGCCGCCGCGCTCGCGCACCCATGCGATCCGCGCACGGGGCAGCCCTTTTTCCACGTCGATGGTCACGTTGTCATCGGTGTAAGGACCCGACGTGTCATAGACCGGCAGCGGCGGCTCGCCGGCGGCGTCCGACAGCACGATCTCACGCAGCGGCACGCGCAAATCGGGCGCTGCCTCGGGCGTCGCGAACACCTTGCGGGAGGCGGGCAGGGCGCCGGTCGTGACCTTGGGGGCGACGAGGTCGCTCGGGGCAACGGATTTGTTCATCTTACTTCTTCCTTTTCGCTGGCGCGGGGTTGGCCGTCGTGCGTGCAGTCGCGGCGCCGTCGACATAACCGAAATAGCTGAGCGTCGCGCCGATCACGAGCATGAACACGCCACCCGCGATCGGCGCGGCGGGATAATCGAACATGCGCACGCCGATCGCCTCGACCTGCTGCGGCAGCACGACGCGCACGAAGCCGCCGATCACCGAGAGCCATCCGACGATCGTGATGATGACGCGCCAGTCGTTGACCCAGAGATTATGCGCCAGCACCAGCGCCAGACCCGCGACCAGCGTCATCAGGCCGGCGAGGAAAATGAGCGCGTAACTGTGCAGGAACTGCTCGGCGAGCGTGCGGAAGGCGGCGCCGTTGAGCAGGACGCCGAGCCCGATGGCGATCATCACCGGGCCGATCAGCTTTGCGAGGTAGGTGGAGCGTTGCATGATGTCCTGTCCCTTCGCCGGTGTGAGCCGGATCAGGTTCAAAGGGTCACCGCCTACCTGCGGTCTCTCAGCCCCCATAGCGGGACTCCCCTCGGAACGCCGCTAATGTAGGCGGTTGCGGCCGAGTGTCAACGCGCGGCGAGCGCTGTGGACTCCTAGTTCCGCCTCATCCTGAGGAGGCGCCATAGCAGGCGTAGCCTGCGTACACTTGGCTACGGTGCGCCGTCTCGAAGGATGGGGCGGCCCACCCTTCGAGACGCATTGCGGAGTTTATCATCGGGCCGCGCGTTCGCGCGGACCCGTTGGCAATGCTCCTCAGGGTGAGGCCGAATTGAGAACGGCGTCACGGCTGGAAGGTCGCGCGGATCAGATCGCGATAGAGCAGGACCTGGCGCGGCAGGATGCTCGGGTCCTTGAGCAGCCGCCCGAGAATGAGCCCGCCTTCGACATTCGAGGCCGCCATGTCGGCGAGCGCCTCGAGATCGGTCTCGCGCTTCGGCGGATAGCGCTTGGCGATGGCCTCGAGCCGGGCACGGAACTGCTCGCGCCAGCGCAGCACGCTCTTGGCGTTGAGATCGCGGATGTCCTGGTTGAACAATTGGTCCTGATAACAGAAGGAGGCGGCGAGGCATCCGGGATGCGCCTCGGGCAGGTTGGCCAGCATTTCGGCAAATAATTTGAGCGCGACCAGAAGCCCGTGCAGCGGATCGTCGTTGAGATCTTCCGCGCGCGCGAAAATGTCATCGAGCAGCTTGGTGTCGTGCTCGATGTAGCGCAGCATCATCGCCTTCGCGAGCTCGCCCTTGTCCTTGAAGTGGTAGAAGAAGCCGCTTTTCGAGATGCCCGCGGCCGTGATCAATTCCTCGATCGAGGTTGAGGCAAAGCCCTTGGCGAGCACGGCGGATTCCGCGAGCTCCAGAATGCGCTCGCGGGTATCGACGCCTTTGCGGACGGCATTTTCAAGCATCCAGAAAGTGTACCACGAGTCCAGTTGCGCGGACAAAACCGCCAGATTGCGGACACATTCGGCCGCGTTTCACTCGACTTTCACGAAAAAGTCAGGGCTGACCGCTGAACCGGCGCGGCACCCGCCTGCACCACAAGCTTGCTAGCGGCGGCCGCGCGATTTTGCGAGACCCCGCGGCTCGAATGTCCTCCCCCAGACACTTAAAGCAGGAACACAATGTCAAAGTATCGAAATCAATTGCCGCAGCTTTCCGATCGCCTGTTCCTCACCGACGGCGGGCTCGAGACCACGCTGATCTTCCACGAAGGCGTGGACCTTCCGCATTTCGCGAGTTTCGACCTGATGAAGAGCAAGGCCGGCATCGCCAAGCTGCGCGCCTATTACGCGCGCTATATCACCATGGCGAAGGACGCGCGCCTCGGCTTTATTCTCGAGGCGCACACCTGGCGCGCCAATCCGGACTGGGCCGCGAAGCTCGGTTATTCGCGTGAGGCGCTCGCGGGCGTCAATCGCGCCTCGATCGAATTGTTGGCGGACATCCGCCGGCAATACGAGGCGCCGCAAACGCCGATTGTCATTTCGGGAAACATCGGTCCGCGTGGCGACGGCTATAAAATCGGGAGCGCCATGAGCGCCAGGGAAGCGGCCGATTATCACGGCGAGCAGATCGCCGTGTTCCGCGGCACTGAGGCCGACATGGTGAGCGGCTTCACGCTCAATTATGTCGAGGAAGCGATCGGCATCGTGCGCGCGGCGAAGACGGCGCGGATGCCGGTCGTGATCTCGTTCACGGTCGAGACCGACGGCAAGCTGCCGAGCGGGCAGGCGCTGAAGGACGCGATCGAACAGGTCGATCGCGAGACGTCGAACGCACCGGCCTATTTCATGCTCAATTGCGCGCACCCGACGCATTTCTCGGGCGCACTCAAGCGCGGCGAGCCTTGGGTCTCGCGCCTGCGCGGCATCCGCGCCAATGCGTCGAAGCGCAGCCATGCCGAACTCGACGCTTCGCCCGATCTCGACATCGGCGATCCGGCCGAGCTCGGGGCGCATTACCGCGACCTGCGCGCGCGCTTTGGTCATGTCAACGTGCTCGGCGGCTGCTGCGGCACCGATCACCGGCATGTGTCGGAGATTTGCCTCGCCTGCGTCGAGGTCGAGGCGTAACGGCGTCTGTCATTCCGGGGCGCCGCGCAGCGGCGAGCCCGGAATCCATAACCACGACTCTGGAATATGGATTCCGGGCTCGGGGGGGGGGGGGGGCGCCCCCCCGGGCCCCCCCCAAATAT
>CAYJNT010000312.1:3204-3721 GCA_964370945.1 uncultured Hyphomicrobiales bacterium
GGGGGGGCCCTCTTGCAGCTTTCACCGGAGCCTCGCCCCTCACCCCAACCCTCTCCCCGCAAGCGGGGAGAGGGAGCCCACCGTGCGTGTCGCGGCTTGGTCGGCTCAATTGGAGGCGACGAGAAGTCTACTGCGGCAGCCGGCTCACCGCCGCGCGGACGTTGCCGTCGGCTTCTGCGATCACCCGCAGGGTTTTCGAATCGAACGCGATGTCGGTAAGCCGCAGCCCGGTGACGGCCGCCTCGACCCGCACGTCGTCGCTTTGCTGGCGGAAGTCCGCGATCGCCTTCTCGATGCTGGTTCGCGCATTGGCGGCAAAGGGTTTCAGATCGATCACGGCGTTCTTCTGCAACGCCGCCTGCAGGTAAGGCATCGCCGCGCGCGAGGCCGCGCCAAGGAGGCCGAACGCGGCTTCAGATTCGACGGCGAGTGCGATGTCGCCCATGCGCAGGATCTGCTGCTCGCGGTCGAGCGCCGGCTTGCCCCAGACATGCACGGTCGCCTCGGTGCCGAAGCC
>CAYJNT010000313.1:0-3707 GCA_964370945.1 uncultured Hyphomicrobiales bacterium
AAGCTGAAGCAACTCGGCGGCAAGGACAAGGAAGACAAGGGCGAGGAGTGAGGATTAATCCGCGTAGTCCGCGCCCCGCGGCTCGTCATGGCCGGGCTTGTCCCGGCCATCCACGTCTTCCTGTCGCAGCCGACAATTTATATTCCGCCGTTACACCAAATCTTTGACGCTTTTCGCCGCCATCAGCGCAGCGCGAGTGGTGTAGCGCGGACCTTGCATCGCTCCTGAGCGCGCATCGCCAAATGGCACCGGATTTTGCAATGGAGTGGCCGGGCCTTTGAATATCACCTTGAATTTTCCCGCGTCGCCGAACGGCTCTATGTGATCAATCTCGGCAATATGGGTGACCTTGGCCACAGGCAGCACCTGGTAGGCAGCGATCCATCTAAGATTTGCGCGATGCTTTTCGGCAATCTTGATCGCCCACCAAGCGTTCTCGCCAATAAAAGCTCGCTCGAACCCTTCTTTTTGTGCCGGCACAATAACCGTGTCTCGTATTTCGGTAGAGCTGACCGAAAGCCCGGCCGCAGCGAGAGCTGACGGCGCCGGTGTTTTCGGCGTGTCAAATATTTGCAGGCCCATGACAGGCATCAAGCGCATCATCTCGTTGAGAAACGCGCGCGTGTCCGCCTTTTCGCTTTCGATGAGCGGTGGCTCGTTATGTTTGATGATATTTTGCAAATTGCATCGTTTGACCTTAGCCGCATGCTGAATGAGCCACCATTCCAGCCACGCGATATGAGCGGGGTTAAGGCCGTCATTCGTCGACAGAAAAATAAACGCCGTCTCCCAAAAATCCTTCTTGAGATCGTGGCTCTCGATGCGATCTCTGATGCTGTTGGTTTCTCCGATGTAAGCCAACGGCGTTTCATTCCCGATATCATCGGTCTCGTAGCCGACCAGAACGTAAACGCCGGGCCGATCCAATTCTGGCCTGGACTTCACCTCCGCCCATCGGTCGCGAGGCACAAAATATCCACGACCCGTCCAGTTCATCCGGTCCAAGATCCGGACGCCGTCGGGATCACCAGACGGAACCTAGATTTTCAGCGTGAAGGGATCGGGCATGTCATTCTTTGGAAAAGGCTTGGTTCGTTAATGAATCCATCTAAGCAAGACGTGGATGGCCGGGACAAGCCCGGCCATGACGGTTACTGGTAGCGACGATCTAGCGGGTGGGCTTGGAATTCCCCTCCCCACTGTGGCTTCCCAGCACTAGACCGGCGGCTCACGGGCGGTATTTTGCGCGCCTCTCACCGGCGGGGGCGCTGGAGGAAAAAACTCAATGAAATCGAACCTACTCCTCGCTTCGCTGATCACGGCTATTTCGCTCCAGTCCGGGGCGTTGGCGCAGGCCGCACCCGAGCCTTCGGGCAACAAGCCGGCCGAGTCCGCGACCCCCGCCCCCGAGGCATCAATCGCCGCTCCAGAGCAGAAGGCCAGGCCGAAGAAGCGCCAGGCGGCGGCACCGGCTCCCGCGCCCGCGCCGGAACCCTCGGCGACGAACTATTTCTTGAATTTCTTCCGCGGTAACGCGGCGCCGGCTCCGGAGCCGCGCGGTCCGCGCAGCGCGAGCGCCAATCCGGAAGGCCAGAGCACGTCGCAATTCATGATGCAGAAGGCGGCGTCCTCCTATTCGACCTCATCGAATGCGCTCGGCTTCGGCCTCTACCGCATCGTGCCGCGCGAGACCGTGCAATTCCGCGAGAAGCACGCGCCCGGCACCATCCTCGTGCGCCAGCGCGAGAAGCGGCTCTATTACGTCAACGGCGACGGCACCGCGGTCCGCTACGCCATCGCGGTCGGCCGCGAAGGCGCGGCCTGGGCCGGCGTCTCGAGCGTGTCCGACAAGCGCGAGTGGCCGGACTGGACGCCGACGGCGGAGATCCTGCGGCGCCAGCCCGACCTGCCGCGCCATGTCGAAGGCGGGCCGGCCAATCCGCTCGGGGCGCGCGCGCTCTATCTCGGGCAGACCATGTACCGCATCCACGGCACCAACGAGCCGTGGCGGATCGGCGAGGAAGCGTCCTCCGGCTGCATCCGGCTGACCAATGACGATATCGTGGATCTCTATAACCGCACGCGCCTCGGCGCGACGGTGATCGTGACGCGGTAAGCGTCGGCGACACTCCTGCAAATAAAAAGACGCGCCGCAAAACGGCGCGTCTTTTTTATTTCCCGCCGGCCTTCGGGCGAGGCCGCGATGCGCGCGGCACCCTAGCGGTACTTCTTTGTGCGGCCATACGTGTCGGTCTGTTTCTTCGCGTATTTCTTTGCCGCGGAGAAATCCTGATCGGCGCGAGCATATGCCGCCGATACGCCTGTATCACCAGCGGCGTTGCGCGCACGCGCCTGCGCGTCAGGCGCGAAGGCGAGAAGCGCCGTCAGAGCCGAAAGTGCCAACCATTTGACTGTCATGGCCGTTGCTCCTGTTCGCACGCGAATAATGCGGCTGCATTCTAGTGTGGTCTAGGTTCAGAAGTCCCCTTAAGGACTCGCCGCGAAATCAAGGGGACTTCTGAACCACCACACTAGCGCGTCCTCAGGTAAGTAGTCGAAGCAACGCGACTTGCGGTTCAGACCGCGAAATCGCGGTCAGCACATATGCGCGCTCCCCCAGCCCGGCTTTTTCGCCTGGCCGGGCGGGCAGAAATACGGATTGTTCGCGCCGCGGGACTTGTACGCATAGTGGCCGCGCCAATTCGCCTGCCTGGCGTGACCTTTAGCGTACCCCTTCCCGCCCTTCTTGGCGGAGAAATCCGACGCCGCGGCGACGTTGTCCGGCGCCTTGATCGAAGCGCCGAGCGCCGCGTCACTGAACACAAACGCCGCGGTCAGAACCGGAATGGCAATCCATTTCGCTTTGGTCATGTTGTTCTCTCCTCTGTCCCCCGAGGATGAGAATGCGGGCGGCGGACCGCCCGCATTCAGGTTTCGTCACTCGATCACATCGATCACCGTGCGTTCACGCGGGTCGACGACATAGATCCCGCGGTCGCGCGCGATGTACTGATACGAACGCATCGACGGCACCGAGCGATAGACGGTGTCCGGGAAGCGCTCGATCACGATCGTATCGGGCACCCGCTCGCCGATCGTGATTTCCTCGACGGTGGTCGCGGTGCCGGTGGTGGCGGCGGGCGTGCGGCGCACGGAGCTCCGGATCACATTGCGTTGCTGATCCGAGAGTTTCAGCTTGCTGCGCGTCGTGGTCGTCGCGGCACGACCGCCGCCCTTGTACTCGATCACCTGCACGATCTTCCTCGTGCGCGGCTCAATGATGATGATCTCCTCGTCCACGACCACGAAGTGGTAACCGCGATATTGCGGATAGACCGCAACGATCGCCGGGGTCACCGGATAGAACCGTACCGTTGACGGAATCGTGGTGCCGACGCCGATGGAGAAGTTGACGTTACGCAGCGGCTGCGCGCGCGCCTGCTGGATCGACGTGCTGATGCTGGTGCGTTGCCGGTCCGTCAGCGAAGCGGTTGTCGTGCCGCTCGCCGAAGGCTGCTGCGCCGTCGACGGTTGCTGCGCCGAAGGCTGCTGGGCTGTCGAGGGCTGCTGCGTCGAACGCGGAGTTTGCGTCTGCTGCTGCTTGGCAGGTCCGCTTTGCGGCTGCTGTGTGGTCTGCTTGCCGCTGGGCGCACCGGTCGTGGACTTCGGCTCGTCTGGCTTCTGCGCCGTGCCTTTTGCAGGCGCGG
>CAYJNT010000314.1:0-3681 GCA_964370945.1 uncultured Hyphomicrobiales bacterium
CAGGCCGCGCGCCTGCGCGACGGTTCGCGCCGCATCACCCACATCACCGAAGTGCTGGGCATGGAAGGCGACGTCATCATCACCCAGGACCTGTTCGTCTATGAAATGACCGGCGAGGACGCGCACGGCAACCTGATCGGACGCCACCGTTCGACCGGCATCGGCCGCCCCCGTTTCTGGGAGCGCGCGCGCTATTACGGCGAAGAGAAGCGGCTCGCCGCCGCGCTCGACGCCTCCGAAATCGCCGGCGAGGCATTCCAGAACTAGGGCGCATCATGAAAATGCAGGCCCTCGCCTTGTTCTTCCTCGCTGCCGTCTCGATCGGCGGTGTCGCCTGGGTATTTCTTCTCCCCTATCTGTCGGGCGAGAAGGCCATGGAAAAGCGCAAGGCGAGCGTCGCGGCCAAGGAGCCTATCGCGGCGCGGGCGGCGCGCGGCGCACAGAGAACGCGGCGCGAGCAGGTGGAGTCGACGCTCAAGCAGATCGATGAAAAGCAGAAAAACAGCAAGCGACCCTCGCTCGACATGCGCATCGCGCAAGCGGGGCTCTCCTGGTCCAAACGCACCTTCTACATCGTTGCCGCGCTGTTCGGCGCCGTGGTGTTCGCGCTTGGCATTTCGGCCTTCGGCCTGCTTCCCGCGATCGGCTTTGGCTTTGCCGCCGCCTTCGGCCTGCCGTTCTGGCTGCTGGGTTATCTCAAGAAGCGCCGCGAGGCGAAATTCCTGCATAATTTCCCCGATGCCGTCGACGTCATCACACGCGGCATCAAGGCCGGCCTGCCGCTGCTCGACAGCCTGAAAATGATCGCCGCCGAGGGCCAGGAACCGCTCAAGAGTGAATTCCGCGCGATCATCGAGACCCAGACCATCGGCATCCCGCTCGGCGAAGCCTGCACGAAAATGTACGAACGCATGCCGGTGCCGGAGGCGAATTTCTTCGGCATCGTGATCGCGATCCAGCAGAAGGCGGGCGGCAATCTGTCGGAAGCTCTGGGCAACCTGTCGAAGGTGCTGCGCGACCGCAAGAAGATGAAAGCCAAGATCCAGGCCATGTCGATGGAAGCCAAGGCCTCGGCGATCATCATCGGCATGCTCCCGATCGCAGTAATGCTCCTCGTCTGGATCACGAGCCCGGATTATATCTCGCTGCTGTGGACGCATTCGATCGGACAGATGATGCTTGTCACCTGCGCCGTATGGATGCTCATGGGCTGCTTCGTCATGAAGAAGATGATCAACTTCGATTTCTGAGCAACATCATGATCGAATTCATTATCAGCAAGATGCACGACGCACGCTTCCTGAGCATGCTGTTCGCGGCCATCGCGGCCGGTGCGGCCGTGTTCACGCTTGCGATGCCGCTGCTTGCAGGCGACGCGTTGCCCAAGCGGATGAAGTCGGTCGCGCTCGAGCGTGAGAAAATCCGCCAGCGCGAACGCGAGCGTCTCGCGCGCGGCGAGAAAGTGCAGCTGCGGGCCTCGCCCAAGCAATACATGCTGGGCGCCGTCGAGCGCTTCAACCTGAAGAAATGGGTCGGCCAGGAAGAGGCGCGCGATAAGCTGCTGCAGGCCGGTTATCGCGGCGAGGCGCCGTATATCGCCTACCTGTTTTTCCGCATGGTCACTCCGGCGGCGGCGCTGGTGTTCGGCTCGATCTATGTGTTTTTCATCCTCGAACTTGACCAGCCTGCGACGGTCAAGATCGGATTCTGCATTTTCGCCGCTTATGCCGGCATGCACCTGCCCTGGCTGTTTCTGAAGAACAAGATCACCAAGCGCCAGCTCTCGATCCGCCGCGCCTTCCCGGATGCGCTCGATCTCCTCCTCATCTGCGTCGAATCCGGCATGTCGATCGAAGCCGCGTTCAAGCGCGTGAGCGATGAAATCGGCTCGCAATCGATCCCGCTCGCCGAGGAGCTCACGCTCACCACCGCCGAATTGTCCTATCTGCAGGACCGGCGGATGGCCTATGAAAACCTCGCCAAACGCACCGACCTCGAAGGCGTGCGCTCGGTCTGCGTGGCATTGCAGCAGGCCGAACGCTACGGCACGCCGCTCGGACAGACCTTGCGCGTCCTCGCGCAGGAAAATCGCGACATGCGCATGGCCGAAGCCGAGAAGAAGGCGGCCGCGCTGCCGCCCAAGCTCACCGTGCCGATGATCCTGTTCTTCCTGCCGGTGTTGTTTGTCGTGATTCTCGGGCCTGCTGCCATCCGCGTGATGGCAATGCAATAGCGATCAGGACTGCGCGGCGGCGTCCCTGAGCGGGCTCGGCGAGCCTTTGCCCTTCTTGCGGCCGCGCTCCTGCTCGATCATCTGCCGCAGATACGCGACATTCGCGGACGCTTCGTCGGGCGAGAGATCGCCGCGCGCGATCGTTTCGGCTTCGGCGTAGCGGCCCTGCAGTCCGACCACGAGCGCGAGGTTCTGCCGCACGCGCTGGTCCTCGCCCTTGCGTTCGCTCGCCCGGCGCAGGATTTCCTCGGCCTTGGAAAGATTCTTCGACAGCGCGTAGGACAATCCGAGATTGGAGAGCACCGACGGCTCGTCGGGAACGATTTTCAGCGCGCTCGCGTAATAGCGCCGCGCATCTTCGTTGCGGCCCATCTGGTCGAGCACCGCACCCTGCACCGACAGGATGCGCCAGTCCGGCTGGTCCGGCGTATGCGCGCGATTGAGCACTTCGAGCGCCTGGTTATAGGCGCCGGTATCGGCGAGCGCGCGACCATAGGCACCGAGCAGCAGCGTGTTCTTCGGATTGTGGATCGTAGCCTGTTCGAGCACGGCCGCCGTTTGCGAACGCTGCCCGGTCGCGCGCAAGGCCTGCGCATAGCGATAGGCCGCTTCGGCGTCCGCGGGGTTTTTGGTGTAGCGCTCCTTCCAGGACTCGGCCTCCTGCCGCCATTCGCTTTCGGTGCGTAGCGGCTGGCTGATCGAGCCGGTCGTTTCGGTGAGGCCCACCGTCTTGCATCCGCCCGCCGGCAAGGCGAGCAAGGTGACGAGAGCCGCCGATGTGAGGAGCCGAATTCGGGTGTGATTCGGGCGCATGCTGTTCTCGGACGGGCGGCTATTGCGGGCTCGCCCCATGAAATCCGATCAATAGATTGTTAACCCTAACGAGTGGTTAACTGCCCCAGCCCGGCGGCTGCGGGGCATGAAGATCAAAGAAGCCCGTGTTAGGGAATCAGGGAGCGCAAGAAATCCTCAATGCATCCGATATTCGAGCCCGCGGGCACGCCCGCCTCATCCAAGGCCATTCCGATCTCCTTCGTGACGGCGGCGAGCTGGCGCGACGTCTCCGGCAAGCTCGATGCCGCCGCGCGCGCGTTCGCCGAGGCCTCCGGTTTCGAACCCAAGCCCGGACGCTATCTGGCCCTGCCCGGCCCCGACGGCGGGCTCGGCGCAGTGCTGTTCGGGCTCGAAAAGCCGGACGGCCCGCGCGACCTGTTCCTGCCGGGAAGCCTCGCCGGATTGCTGCCGGACGGGCTTTATCGTTTCGCCAACGCACCTCACGATGCGCGGCTCGCCGCGCTCGCCTTCGCGCTCGGCACCTATCGCTTCACGCGTTACCGCAAGGGTGACGATCGCAAGATCCGTCTCGCGCTGCCGGATGGCGTGGACGGCGCCGACCTCACGCGCATCATCGACGGCGTGACGCTCGCACGCGATCTCATCAATACGCC
>CAYJNT010000315.1:0-3643 GCA_964370945.1 uncultured Hyphomicrobiales bacterium
TGTGCTGGTGGTTTTCCGCGAAGCTGCGCCGGCGAACCTGAAAAGTGCTTATTCGTGACGCGCAATCTTCCGGCGAACCGGTTCCCACTTCGCCGGATTGCGCTTATCCGCGACCGCGCGACACGCGCTCGATCTCCGCGCGCACCAGCCGCTCGACCAGGCCCGGCAGATTGTCGTCAAGCCAGGTCTTCAGCATCGGTCGCAGCATGTCGCGCACGAGATCCTCGATGGTCCGGCCGTTCTGGGTGAACACCGATTGAGCGAGCTGATTGAAGGCGGAATCGACGGCCGCGCTCGTCGCCTGCGACATGATCGAGCGGTCATAAGGATTGTCAAAACCGTGCGATGCCGGCGCCGTCTCAGCCCGCATGGCGTAAACCGGTTCGGATTCAGGTTCCGGTTCGGGCTCCGGTTCGGGTTCGGCCTGCGCCTCGGCAAAGAAGACGTCGGGCTGGCCGTCGATGGTTCGAAAGCTCGACGGCGCCGGTTCCGGCATTGGCTCGGGTGCCGGCGGTTCCGCCGCCATGTCCTCGGTCAGATCGAGAATGTCGGCATCGGCCGGAGCGACTGGCGCCGGCGGCTGCATCGCCGGCTCGGCCAGCACAGCTTCGATATCGTTCTGGATCGCCGCGCGGTCGCGCACCGGCGGCTCCGCGGGCTTGGGAGCCGGCGCCGGGATGGGCCGCATCGGCGCTTCCGCGCGTGGTGGCGGCGCAGGAGGAACGGGGGCCGGCCTCGGCGGCGGTGCCACCGCGGCTTTGCTGGCGCTGTCGTCGTCGGAAATAATGCGGCGGATGGAAGCGAGAATCTCCTCCATGGAGGGTTCTGTCGCTTTCGCAGGCTGTGTCATTGCCGCGTCCTTGTCACGCCGTCCGGCTTAAAGCCGTGCAGTGATTACCGAATCACGCCGATACTATCGCTGTTTGAATCGCCGTTGGGGAAGTATCGCACGGCGTCATCCCAAGGCAATAAGAAGGTGTGGGAAACGTCGCGACTCAGTCGGCGACGGCAGCGCGCACAGCGCGCTTATTGGCCGTCCGGGGTCCGTACGCCGAACCAGCTGTCGCGGACCTGCTGGTAATGCGTCATCGGATCGTAGATCGGGACCTGCAGACCGAGCACGGCAACCGACAGCCGGCCGGTCGCGGACAACAGCGAATAGGACGCAACCACACGATCGCGCTGCGCGGTGACAAGCGCCACCCGGGCGTTGACGAGTTCCTGCTGCGCGTTGAGCACGTCGAGGGTGGTGCGCTGGCCGACGCGGGCCTCCTCGCGCACGCCATTGAGCGCGATCTCGGCGGCGGCGACCTGCGCCTGCGTCGCGGTGATCTGCGCTTTAGCCGCGTCGAGCTGACCCCAGGTCTGCACCACATTGGCGCGCGCCTGGTCGCGGTTGACAGCGAGTTCGAGACGCTTCTGTCCGAGCGTCTCCTTCGATTGGCGGATCGTCGCGAACTCGGCGCCGCCCTGGTAAATCGGCACGGTCATCTGGCCGATCACCGATCCCTGGAAGGATTCGATCGTGGACAAGGAGGAATCCCAGTTCTTCTCCGCGCTCGCGCTCACCGTCACCGTCGGATAGAGCGCGCCTTCCGAAACCTTCACCTGCAAGGCCGCGACATCGACGCCGTATTCGGCGGCGCCGACCGCCGGATTTTCGGCCTGGCCCTGCGCAACTGCGAGATCGAGGCTGCGCGGCGAGAGGCGATCGACCGGGGTGCCGGGGCTCAATCGTCCGGCTTCGACACCGATCACGCGGCGATAGGCGGCACGCGACGTGGTCTGGTTCGCCTGTGCCGCCAGCATCTGCGATTGCGCGGCGGCGACGCGCGATTCCGCCTGCGCGACGTCGGTGCGCGTCACCTCGCCGACATTGAAGCGGTCGCGGGTCTGGCGGAGCTGTTCCTGGATCACCTCGACGTTGCGCTTCTGCAAATCGAGGATGGCGTTGTCGCGCAGCAGATTCATGTAGGACGTGACCGCATCGAGCAGCACGGTCTGTTCGATCACGCGCAACGTCTCGCGCGCCGCGAAGACCTGCGCCTCCGCCTGCCGGGTGCGGTTGCCGGTCTGGAAGCCGTTATAAAGAGTCTGGGTCAGCGTTCCGCCCACGCTTTTCGGGTCGGTCCAGCCTTTCGACCTGGACGTCACGGGGCGGCCCGCCGACGTGATTGTGCTCGTTGTGTCGGTGTAGAGCGCGCCGTACTGGCCGGTCGCGCTGATTTTCGGCCGGTATCCCGATAGAGCCTGCGGGACATTCTCGTCGGTCGCGCGCAGGGCCGCGCGCTGCGCGTTGACCTGCGGATTGTTCTGGTACGCCTGCACCAGGGACCGTTCGATGGTGTCGGCAAATGCGGGACCGGCTGTCGTGGCCCATGCCACCGACGCCGCCGCCAAAAGCCCCCAACTCTTCCTCAGCATTCACGCTGCTCCGAGCACACCACTGCATGCGCAAACCCGGGCCGGAATCGCCGCCCGTCGCGCATCCTGTACCTATAACTGCTGGATCGGCCCCCGAACATCCCCTTCCCCTGCATCCCCCTGAAGAAATGGGGATTTGGTGCTTTCGGGCTACACCTGCAAGGGAATGAGAGGTACTCAGAAAACGAAGGCTGGTTTCTCGGCAAATCCCGGCAGCAAGGGCGCCGTGGCGTCGAAAATCGGCCGGCCGCTCAGTTCGTCCTCGATCAGCCGGTAAACGAAGGCCTTCGTCGGGCGCTCGTTTCCGCGCACGCAAACAAGCCGGCCGCCCTCATTAAGCTGACCGCGGAATGGATCCGGCATCACCTCGATCAGCCCCTCGATCAGGATGGCGTCATACGGCGCGCCGACAGGCCATCCGGCCGTGAGCGGGCCGCGCACGACCTCGACATTCGCAATGCCGAGCGACGACAGGTTCTTCACCGCCTGAGCGGGCGCGATGCCTTCGTCGAGCGCCACAACCGAGCCGGCGAGACTTGCGATGATCGCCGCCGAATATCCGGTCGTGCAGCCGACGATCAGAACACGGTCGGCTTCTGTGATCTCGGCGGCCTGGATCAGCTTGGACAGCACCATCGGCTTGAGCATCCGGCGGGCGCCCGCCTCGTCGGCAACCGGCGCATCGATGTCGAGATAAGCGAGCGCGGTCATCGACGGCGCGACGAAGCGTTCCCGCGGAACATCCTGGAAGGCGGTGATGATCCGCAGGTCGGTGACATCGCTGGTGCGGATCTGGCCGTCCACCATCATGCGGCGGGCGGTCGAAAAATCGGCCATCGGAGGGCCTCTATGACGGCGTTTGGAACGCGGGCGTTTTTGCGGCAAGCGCGGCCAAAAGGCAAGCGATCCGGCGGCCAGGCTCGTGTTGCCGCTTTTTAAGCTCTCCTATATAGCCTTGGCGCAAGGCCACGTGGCGGAGTGGTTACGCAACGGTCTGCAAAACCGTGTACACCGGTTCAATTCCGGTCGTGGCCTCCACTTATTCCATGCCTTGTTAACGCGATCCTGCCTTGATATAGGCGGGGCGCCTGACCGACAGCGCAAGGCGGGGCTACCCGATTTGCGCGCTTAATGTCGGCCCTGTTCCGCGGTAGCTCAGTGGTAGAGCAGCCGGCTGTTAACCGGCTGGTCGTAGGTTCGAATCCTACCCGCGGAGCCA
>CAYJNT010000316.1:0-3629 GCA_964370945.1 uncultured Hyphomicrobiales bacterium
CGGGCGAGAGCGTCAGCAAGCATTCCGGCTTGCCGCTTTACGTAATGACGTGGCGGCCAAGCCTTAAGGTTGAATCGCAATTGGACTGATACCGCGGCGGTTGGCGCTCGGCCAACGCAGCCCAGCACTGAGCCATTCTCCGAACTGGTCCGCGTTGGCTTCGCCGTCTTACGTCAATTGCGTATCACCTCACCTCGCCACGGAACGTGATGCCGTTCGGTCCTGCCCCGACCTTGAAGTTGCGCACAACCTTTTGCGTCGCCGTATCAAGCACCGAAACAGTCCCATCCACGATGTTGCTGATGAAGACGAACTTGCCGTCATCGCTGACCACCACACCATGCGCGCCCATTCCGGTCGTGATCGTCGCCACGACCTTGTTCGCGGCAATATCGATCACCGACACGGTGTTGTCCGGGGTCTTCTCGCTGCCCTGATTGGCCACGTAAACGAACTTGCCGTCGGGCGTAGCATAAACCTGAACAGGATTGCGGCCGACCGGCAATTTACCGAGCAATTGCCGGGTTTCCCGATCGATCACCGCAACCTTGTTCTCGCCGTTGAGCGAGACGAACACTTTGCGGCCGTCCGGAGTGAACCCGACCTGGACCGGCGCCTTGCCAAGCTTTACGCGCGCGGTTTCGATCAGCTTGCCGGTGTCGACGACAGATACGCTCCCGTCCTTGACGTTGGCGACGTACAGTTCGCGCCCGTCGGGACTGAGGCGCAAACCGTGCGGATAAGAGCCGGTCGCGATTTTGCCGGCGACCTGCTTGGCCGCCAGATCAATCACCAGCACCGCATTTACTTTGGCATCCGTAATGAAGGCGAGTTTGCCGTCAGCGCTGGTTACGACATGCGCTGGATGTGGTCCGACCGCAATCTCCGCGACGGGTGCGTTGCCAAGAGCCGCGCTATCAAGGATCACGAGCCGGCCACCGGTCGTCTCGTGGCCTCCCCGGCGGCCGCCGCCCATGCCCGGCATCGCCATAGCCATGCCGACCGCATAGAGCTGCCGGCCATCGCTGGAAACCTGGGCATTGTGCGGCATGATCGAAATAGGAACGGTCTCGACACGCCCGCTGCTCAAATCGATGGCGCTGATCGAGCCACCCTTTTCGTCTGCCGTATAGACCACGCCCATCCGTACGGACGTGGCACCCACGCCGACTGTCGCTTCGCCGTCTTTCTTCGTCGGCGTTGCAGTGTCTTTGAGGACATCGTTGGCGTTGGCCAACGTGCTCATGGTCAAGCCGACCGCGACAAGCGCGGCGGCTGCAAGAAACTTCGAGTTCATGACTTCATCTCCTCGTTGATCTTTGATCTCAGAGCGACGGTGGATTCGCGGTATGGATGCCACGCTGCCACGCGTTCGCATGCGCGGGCTCGATGCCCGCGTTACTTAGAGTTTTTCTGAGATATCAGACCCGAGGGGGATGAAAGGGCGGATTGCCGATCTGCGAGACCGCATCACTGCTCGCACGAAACGGTTCAGTCGCAGCGATGGTTGGGTGAAACACCATCCTGGAGGCGGTCGTTGCAGAATAGTTCACACACATGCCCGGGCAAACTGTCATCGAAGCACAGCCACTATTCATTTTTTGTGTGTGGTCGACCGGACAGCAATGATCGCCACGATGAGGCGCAGACGCGGAAACATCGCTTGATCCATTGCCGGCTGCATGGCCAAGGGTTGCCGGTAGCGTCGCCACCGACAGAACAACGAAAAGGGCAATAATGGTTCGAGCGAAACACATTCTGCCGTCCATTGCTTGCACAGATCGGACCTTCTGATCCTATTGGCAAGCCACGACTCCTGCTATTTTAGCCGATTGTGCGGATTCAACCATGTCCTTTTTCAGGCAATTTTTAACAACATAATGAAACAAGCCGCGAGATCCTTGATCAAAGTCAAAGTCCTTCCCCGCTTTGGAATTCTATCGTTAACTTTAGCTAGCAGCCCGCCTGAAACTGCAGCTTCGCCAGCCGTGAATAAAGCCCACCGGCCGAGGCGAGGCTTTCATGCGTGCCCTCTTCCACGATCTTCCCGTGATCCAGCACGAGAATGCGGTCGCAGGACAAAACAGTCGCGAGCCGGTGCGCGATCACCAGCGTCGTGCGGCCGGCCATTAGCCGCGTCAGCGCAACCTGCACCAGTGTCTCGCTCTCAGCGTCGAGCGACGAGGTCGCCTCATCGAGCAGGAGAAGCGGCGCATCGCGCAGGATCGCGCGCGCGATCGCGATGCGCTGACGCTGGCCGCCCGACAGCGTGATGCCGCGCTCGCCGATCGGCGTGTCATAACCTTGCGGCAGGCGGCGGATGAACTGATCCGCCGCCGCCATCTCCGCGGCGCGCTCGATCTGCGCGGACGATGCATCGGGCCGGCCGAAGCCGATATTCTCGCGGATGCTGGTCGCGAAAATCGCGGTCTCCTGCGGCACGAGCGCGATGCGCGCCCGCAATTCCGTCGGGTCGGTGTCGGCAATGCGCACGCCGTCGAAGGCGATGCGGCCGGATGTCGGATCGTAGAAGCGCAGGATCAGGTGAAAGATCGTGCTCTTGCCGGCACCAGAGGGCCCGACAATCGCGACCTTCTCGCCCGGCCGCACATGCAGCGAGACATGATCGAGCGCCGGCATTTCCGGCCGCGCGGGATAGAAGAAGCGGACTTTCTCGAACGTGACTTCGCCGCGCGCCGGGACCGGAAGGGCGACTGGTTTTGCCGGCGCCTTGACCTGCGGCTCGACTTTCAGGATTTCAAACAATCGCTCGGCGGCGCCCGACGCCTGTGAAATCTCGCCCCAGACCTGGCTCAGTTCGCCCAAGCCTCCAGCCGCGAACACGGCATAGAGGATGAACTGGCTGAGGCGCCCGGCGCTGATATCGCCGGCGAGCACGTCCTGCGCGCCGACCCAGAGCACCACGACCACGCTCGCGAACACGAGAAAGATCGCGATCGCCGTGAGCACGGCGCGCGACAAGGTTGCCTGCCGCGCGGCTTCGAATGCGCGATCGACGGCTTGCGCAAAACGTCCCGTCACCGGCTTTTCGCTGGTGAACGCCTGCAGGGTGCGCACCGAGCCGATCGCTTCGGCGGCATAAGCGGAAGCATACGCCAGCTCATCCTGCGCAAGCCGCGAGCGGCGGCGCACCGCGCGCCCGAACGCGACAAGCGGAAGAACGATGACCGGGATTGCGCCCAGTACGAAGGCTGACAGTCTTGGCGAGGTGATGATCATCATCGCGGCCGCGCCGACGAACAGAACGAGATTGCGCAAGGCGACGGACACCGCCGAGCCGACCGCGGACTTGATCTGCGTCGTGTCGGCGGTGAGGCGCGACATCATCTCGCCGGTCTTGGCGCTGTCGAAGAAGGACGCCGACAGGCGCGTCAGATGCGTGAACACGTCGTTGCGCAAATCGGCCACGATCCGCTCGCCGAGCGTCGTGACGAGATAGAAGCGCAGCGCGCTCGCGAGCGCGAGCACGGCGGCGACCGCGACCATGATGCCGAAATAGCTGTCGATCAGATTGCGCTCGCCGGAGAAGCCGAAATCGATCATGCGGCGGGCCGCGATCGGCACGAGCAATGTCGTCAGCGCGGCGACCACCAGGGCGATGAAGGCAA
>CAYJNT010000317.1:0-3626 GCA_964370945.1 uncultured Hyphomicrobiales bacterium
TCTTCATGCGCGCCATGTCGACGCCGGTCGGGCATTCGCGCCGGCAGGCCTTGCAGGAGACGCAAAGCTTCATCGTCTCCGCCATCTCGACGGAGGTGAGCGCGGTTTTGCCGAGCTGCCCGGTCACCGCGAGCCGCAACGTGTTCGCGCGGCCGCGCGTGACATCCTTCTCGTCGCGCGTCACGCGATAGCTCGGGCACATCACGCCGCCCGCCATCTTGCGGCAGGCGCCGTTGTTGTTGCACATCTCGACCGTGCCCTGGAAACCGCCGCCGGCGCCCGGCCAGGCCGACCAGTCGAGCCGCGTCTCAATCTCCTCGCCGTGGTAGTCCGGGCCGTAGCGGAAATTGTCGCGATCGTCGAAGCGCGGCGCATGCACGATCTTGCCCGGATTGAACAGGCGTTCCGGATCGAAGCGCGCTTTCACCTCTTCGAACGCGCGCACCAGCCGCGGGCCGAACATGAATTCGTGAAACTCGGAGCGCACGAGGCCGTCGCCATGCTCGCCGGAATGCGAGCCCTTATAGTCGCGCACCATCGCGAACGCCTCTTCCGCGATCGCGCGCATGGCGCGCACATCTTTCTCCAGCCGCAAGTTCAGCACCGGGCGCACATGCAGGCAGCCGACCGAGGCGTGCGCGTACCAGGTGCCGCGGGTACCGTGCTTGTGAAAGACGTCGGTGAGACGCGAGGTGTATTCGGCCAGATGCTCGAGCGGCACCGCGCAATCCTCGACAAAGGAGACCGGCTTCCCTTCCTCTTTCATCGACATCATGATGTTGAGGCCGGAGGTGCGCACATCGGCGATCGCCGTCTGCAAAGCCGGATCGAGCACATCCACCACGCCACCCCATTTGGCGCCCTGCTTGTCCCAACCGAATCCGATATCGCCCATCAGTTCATGCAGCTTCTTCAGCCGGCGCAGATTCTCGTCCTGGTCGTCCTCGCCGAATTCGACCAGCAGCACGGCGTCGGGCGTGCCGCGCACGAATTGCTCGAGTGTGGGCCTGAACATCGCGATCTGCCTCGCGAGTTCGATCATGGTGCGATCGACCAGTTCCACCGCAATGGGCGCGAGCTTGACGAGATGCTGCGCGGCATCCATCGCCTCGTAGAAACTGCCGAAATGACAGGCGCCGACCGCGCGGCGGTCGAGCAGCGGCGACAATTTCAGTTCGACCTTGGTCGAAAAACCGAGCGTACCTTCGGAGCCAATGAGAATATGCGCGAGATTGAGCGCATTGCGGCGCGGCAGGAAGGAATCGAGATTATAGCCGCCGACGCGGCGCTGCACTTTCGGAAAGCGCGTCTCGATCTCGCCGACTTCACGCGCGCCGATGGCGAGCAGGTCGCGTGCAATGCCACGAAGGGGCGAGGACGGTGGCAGGTCGGAGAGATCGGGACTGACCGGGCCGAAATGCGCGTTCGTTCCGTCCGCGAGAATGGCATCGACCGAGAGCACATTCTCGCGCGTGTTGCCGTAGCGCAGCGAACGCGCGCCGCAGGAATTGTTGCCGGTCATGCCGCCGATGGTGGCGCGCGAGGCGGTGGAGATATCGACCGGAAACCACAATCCATGCGGTTTCAGTGCGCGGTTGAGATCGTCGAGCACGATGCCGGGCTCGACCACGCAGCGGCGCCCTGCGACATCGAGCTCCAGAATCCGGTTGAGATATTTGGAGCAGTCGAGAACGAGCGAATGATTGACGGTCTGCCCGCTTTGCGAGGTGCCGCCGCCACGCGGCAGGATGGTGGCGTGCTCTTCCTTCGCGATCGCTATCGCCCTATCGGCTTCCTCGATCGTTTTCGGGGTCACCACCCCGACCGGCATCATCTGATAATGCGAGGCGTCGGTGGCATAGCGGCCGCGGGTGAACGGGTCGAACCGCACTTCGCCCGTGATTTCCCGCTTCAGCCGCCGCTCTAGTCCCGGCATCAGGCGATTGGGCAAGCAGGTTCTCCGATTGGGGCCTATCGATTATGACTTGACCGGAATGTTGCATCCGGTGTTCATCCCGGCAAGTTTTCAAGGCTTTAGCCGCGCCGGGCGACCTTATGATGACCGGCGGCATTGAAGGAGCGCCTTATGGCCCAGAATTCCTCGCGCGTCGCCGGACGCCATTTCCTGCAGATTCCGGGCCCCTCGCCGCTGCCGGATCGCATCCTGCGCGCGATGGACACGCCGATCATCGATCATCGCGGGCCGGAATTCCAGAAGCTCGCCAAGCGCGTGCTCGAAGGCATCAAGACCATTTTCAAGACCACCAATCCGGTCATCATCTACACCGCGACCGGCACCGGTGCGTGGGAGGCGGCCCTCGTCAATACCCTGAGCGCGGGCGACCGCGTGCTGATGGTGGAGACCGGCCAGTTCGCCACGCTCTGGAAGAAGATGGCCGAGAAGCTCGGCCTCAAGCCGGAATTCATCACCACCGACTGGCGCACCGGCGCCGATCCGAAGGCGATCGAAGCCAGGCTGCGCGAGGACAAGAATAAAGAGATCAAGGCGGTCTGCGTCCTGCACAACGAAACTTCGACCGGCGCGCTCTCGCCCATCCTCGAAATCCGCAAAGCGATCGATGCCGCCGGACATCCGGCTTTGCTCCTGGTCGACACCATCTCCTCGCTCGCCTCGACCGAATACAAGCATGACGAATGGGGCGTCGACGTCACCGTCGGCGGCGCGCAGAAGGGCCTGATGCTGCCGCCCGGCATGTCGTTCAACGCGGTGAGCGACAAGGCGCTCGCCGCCAACAAGACCTCGGCCCTGCCGAAATCGTTTTTTGCCTGGGACGAGATGCTGGCAATGAACAAGATCGGCTTCTTCCCCTATACGCCGGCGACGCAGATGCTGTGGGGCCTCGAGACCGCGATCGAAATGCTGCATGAGGAAGGCCTCGACAATGTGTTCGCGCGTCACGACCGTCTCGCCGAGGCGACGCGCCGCGCGGTGCGGCACTGGGGCCTCGAGGTCATGCAGCGCGACGCGAAATATTATTCGCCGACCGTGACCGCGGTGATGATGCCGGAGGGCCATGACGGCGATGCGTTCCGCTCGCTTGCGCTTGAGACGTTCAATATTTCCTACGGTGCGAGCTTCGGGCCCTATGTCGGGAAATATTTCCGCATTGGCCATCTCGGCGACACCAATGACGGCACCATCATCGGCGCGCTCGCCAACACCGAAATGGCGCTGGCGCTCGCCGGCGTGCCGCACAAGAAGGGCGGCGTGCAGGCGGCGATGGATTATCTCGTCTCGATGCACGGCAAGCCGCAACGCGCGGCGGCGGAGTAATTCCAGATCGCTTCGCGGTTTCGTAGGGTGCGCAAAGCAAAGCGTGCGCACCACGCTTCGACCACAGTACCGCGTGGGCAACTGATCTCGGGTTTACCCGAGATCAGCGTTATAGAGGCGCAAGTCGGGTGTACCCGACTTGCGTATGCTAACGCGCCTTTGCCCACCCTACGGCGGCGTCATCCCGATTAAATTGTCAAAGAGCCAAGCTTCGCCGTCCTCGCTGCGGAAATCCCGCGCGAGTTCCGTCCTGTCTTTCGATTTGCTCCCTCAAGTGAGGGAGCGGAGCGCCGTATGGCGCGGGTAGAGTCCGTGCTCACCCGAGAGCACG
>CAYJNT010000318.1:0-3595 GCA_964370945.1 uncultured Hyphomicrobiales bacterium
GAAGCGCAATCCGGCGAAGTGGATGCCGGTTCGCCGCAAGATTGCGCGACGACGTAAGGAAGCGAGCACCGCCTTGAGCGACCCCTCCGGAGACGGCCTGAAGCGGCGCATCGCGCGCTTCCTGCTCGATCTCGACGCCCGCATCGATTCCGGCCTGTTCCATGCCGGCCGCTGGGCGCGCGAGCTCTATGAGCGCTACTCCACCTGGATGGACGGCTGGCATGTCGCCGGCTGGAAGCGCTGGCTGCTGATCGAGCCGATCTCGGAAGCCGCGACCTGGGGCACGATCGGCCTGATCGTGATGCTCGCGCTCGCGATCCCCGCCTTCCGCGACACCTCGGACGAGGACTGGCTGAAGAAATCCGAACTGGCCGTGATGTTCCTCGACCGCTACGGCAACGAGATCGGCGCGCGCGGCATCAAGCACAATGACTCGATCCCGCTCGACGAATTCCCCGATCACCTGATCAAGGCCGTGCTCGCGACCGAGGACCGCCGCTTCTACGAACACTTCGGCATCGACGTGCCCGGCACCTTCCGCGCCATGCTGACCAACGCGCGCGCCGGCGGCGTGGTGCAAGGCGGCTCCTCGATCACGCAGCAGCTGGCGAAAAACCTGTTCCTGTCGAACGAGCGCACCATCGAGCGCAAGGTGAAGGAAGCGTTCCTCGCCATGTTCCTCGAAACGCGGCTGCCGAAAAACGAGATCTTCAAATTGTATCTCGACCGCGCCTATCTCGGCGGCGGCACCTTCGGCGTCGACGCCGCCGCGCATTATTATTTCAACAAGTCCGCGCGCGAAGTGTCGCTCGCGGAAGCCGCGATGCTCGCCGGCCTGTTCAAGGCGCCGACAAGGTTTGCTCCTCACATCAACCTGCCGGCCGCGCGCGCCCGCGCCAACGTGGTGCTCGATAATCTGGTCGAAGCCTCGATGATGACCGAAGGCCAGGTGTTCGGCGCGCGGCGCAATCCGGCCAATGTCGTCGACCGGAGAGACGAGCGCTCGCCGAATTACTATCTCGACTGGGCGTTCGAGGATATGCGCAAGCTCGTCGATACTTTCCCGAAGAGCGTCACCGAGCGCGTGTTCATCGTGCGCACCGGGCTCGATCCGAACTTGCAGCGCCACGCCGAGAACGTGGTCGAGAACATGCTCCGCCAATACGGTCCGCAATACAAGGCGAAGCAGGCGGCGATGGTGGTGCTGGACAATGACGGCACCGTGCGCGCCATGATCGGCGGGCGCGATTACGGCATCAGCCAGTTCAACCGCGCGACCGACGCATTGCGCCAGCCGGGCTCCTCGTTCAAGCCGTATGTCTATGCGACCGCGCTGATGCACGGGCTCAAGCCCACCTCGATCGTGGTCGACGGCCCGATCTGCCTCGGCAATTGGTGCCCGAAGAATTATTCCGGCGGCTATTCCGGCTCGATGCCGCTCGTCAACGCGCTGATGCGCTCGATCAATACGGTCGCGGTGCGGCTCTCGGTCACCGTCGGCAACGGCAATGCGCGCACCGGCCGCAACAAGATCGTGGCGCTGGCAAAGCAGATGGGCTTGCGCACGCCGCTCCCCGATACGCCCTCGCTGCCGATCGGCGCCGACGAAGTGACGGTGCTCGATCACGCCGGCGCGTTCGCGACCTTCCCGAATGGCGGGCTTGCGGTGACGCCGCGCGCGCCGCTCGAAGTGCGCTCCGCCACCGGGCAAGTGATCTGGCGCGCCGACCGCGACGGCAAGAAGCCGCGGCGCGTGATGCCGCTGCAGGTGGCGTCGGACATGAACATGATGCTCAACAAGGCGGTCGAGGCCGGCACCGGACGGCGCACCATCCTGCCCGGCGTCAAGTCATCGGGCAAAACCGGCACGACCAATGCTTACCGTGACGCCTGGTTCAACGGCTATACCGGCAACATGACCGCCGCGATCTGGGTCGGCAATGACGATTACGCGCCGACCAACCGCATGACCGGCGGCTCGCTGCCCGGCATGATCTGGCAGCAGGTCATGGCCTATGCGCATCAGGGCATCGAGATCAAACCTTATCCGGGCGTGGCGCCGTTCGAGGGCGCGCCGGCCAAAACGGCCGCGACCGAAACCACCAAGGCCGCCGATTACGTGCCGCCGCCCTCGCTCCTCACCCGCAAGGGCGCCGACATCCTGGTGCGGGTCGAACGCATGATGGAAGAGGCGTCGAAGGCGCTCGCGACTAAGCCTGTGCCGTCGGCGTCGCCCGCGCGCGACCGGAGCGCCGAGCAGCGCCCGCCGGCCACCACGGGCGGCGGTGCTGCCCTGGCCGCGTCCGGCGCGGATGCCCGCGCCGCCGCGCGCAATTGACGATGCGGGGGCTGATGTACGGGCGCGGCTGATATTGTGCGTTGGAGGCCTGTGCTCTAGAAATTCGTCATGGCCGGGCTTGACCCGGCCATCCACGTATTTTGTGGACGCGAAAAAGAAAGACGTGGATGCCCGGCTCAAGGCCGGGCATGACGAGCGGAGATAATTATCGGAATCGAACCGTGCGTTTCCTTCTCGGCCTTCTGTTCTCCCTCGCCGTTGCCGCCGCCGTCGGCCTCGGGCTGACGCTGTTCACGCTGACGCGCGGCGTCGCCTTCGGCGCCTTCACCGTCGGCTCCTGGACGTCGTGGCCGCGCAACGGCACGCTGGAGATCGACCCCTATGCGCGCGCCAATATCGCGCGCTCCGGCGCATTGCCCATTGGGTCCGGCGACGGGCTCGCGTTTTTCGCAAGCACCGATGACGCCGGCAAAGCGCTCGACGGCCGCTGCGACGTCGTCATCAGCGGAAAGACGCCGCAGGCGCGCTATTTCACGCTCACGCTCTACGATCCCGACGGGCGCCTCGTCGGCAATGCGCTCAACCGTCACGGCTTCACCAGCCAGGAAATCATCCGCAAGACCGACGGCACCTTCGACATTTCGATTGCGCCGCGCGCGCGCACCGGCAACTGGCTGCCGACCGGCGCGGTCGAGCATTATGTGCTGGCGTTGCGCCTTTATGACACGCCGGTCGGCGTCGCGACCCGAACCGGGCGCGAAACGCCGATGCCCGCGATCACCACGGGGACTTGCCCATGATCCGCTGGCTGCTCTGGATGGTCGGCGGCGCGGTGCTCGGCGGCATCGTGCATCTGGCGACCGTGCTCGTCCTTCCGCGCACCGCGACGCAGGATGCTTACGCGCGCATCGCGATCATCTCGCCGGTCAATGCCTTTGTCGCGCTGCCCGACCCGGCCGCCGAGCGCGCGCCCATCCCGTTCATGGATCCGGCCTTTGCGTCGGCCGTCTGTCGCTACGATCTCTCCGACGGCGCGCTGAAATTCTCAGCGCCGGTGAGCCCGGCTTACACGTCGGTGTCGTTCTATACGCGCAACGGTATTGCCTATTACGCCATCAACGACCGCGCCGCCGGCCGCCGCGTGATCGAACTGGAACTGATGACGACCGCGCAACGCGCCGAATTGCCGGACGACGAGGACATCACCGCCGCCGACCGGCTGATCGTGGAATCGCCGACCGCCACCGGCCTGATCGTGCTGCGGACCTTCGCGCCCGAGCCCGGCCTGATGCCGCT
>CAYJNT010000319.1:0-3584 GCA_964370945.1 uncultured Hyphomicrobiales bacterium
CGCAGCGCCGCGGCTTCTTTCGCCAGCGTCGTGACCCGCGCGTAGTCGCCCGCCGCCACAGCCGCCGCCGGCGCGGGCCAAGAGCCGCCAACCGCGACCACATTCGGCAGCGCGAGATACGCGGCGGCGTTTTTGCCGTCGATCCCGCCGGTCGGACAGAAGCGCAGATCCGGCAAGGGTCCTGCGACCGATTTCAGCCAGCCGATGCCGCCGGACGATTCCGCCGGGAAGAATTTCAACGTCTTGAAGCCGAGGTCGGCGAGCGTCATCGCTTCGCTCGCGGTCGCGCAGCCCGGGATCGACGGCACGTTCGCTTGCGCCAGGGCGCGGCCGAGTTCGGCCGGCGTGCCCGGACTGACCAGATATTTCGCGCCGACCTTGATCGCCGCGTCGATATCCGATGGCTTCGTCACCGTGCCGACGCCGACAATCGTCCCCGGCACATTCTGGGCGATCAGACGAACCGCCTCGATCGCCGCACCGGTCCGCAGCGTGACTTCGATGGCGGCAAGCCCGCCCGCAAGCAAAGCCTCCGCCAGCGGCACGGCCTTCTTCGGGTCATCAATGGTCAGAACCGGAACGACGGGGCACTTCGCCAGCAGCGGCAGCGGATCGGGGAGAGCCATGGACGGATCGGATTTCTCTATAAGGCTTGCGCGGCACACCCTTGCCTAACGCTGCGCCCCTTTCAAGCGTTGCGCTTTTTTATTTGCGCACACCGTGACGCCGGGCCTTGCAACCGTTTGGCTAGATCCCGGCAATATCACGGTGGCTGCCGCGCCTGCTCGGGATGCTGTAGACTAAGGAGACAATTTCCGGACGCCTGCGTTGACGCTCCGGCCGGCAATCTTTATTGTTTGGCCGATGGGGATGGAGTTCCCCGAAACCGCCGCAAGGCTGATGACTCCTGCCGCGATCGCAGCGGTAGGTGTCCGTTCGTGACCCGCCGCAAGGCGGGTTTTTTTTGTTGCCCGGCGATCCTGCCGATCAGGATCGCTCATTTGCGAGGTGCGAACATGACGAGCGTATGGGCTTTGGCGGCGTTGTGGCTGGGTCTCGCACTGATTGCGTCGTTGCTGTCGATCTGGTTTCGGATTTCGACGGCGCTCTCGGAAATTGTCGTCGGCATGATCGCGCAGTTGATCATCGGCGCCGCCATCGGCTCGGCGATTCTCGGCACGGATGAATCCTGGATCAAATTCTTGTCCGGAATTGGCGCCATCGTTCTGACATTTCTCGCCGGCGCAGAACTTGATCCGGAAGTCTTCAGGCGCAAATGGCGGGAAGCGACGGCCGTTGGCCTTGCGAGTTTCTTTCTGCCGTTCATCGGGTGCGCGGCCGGCGCCCATTACGTGCTCGGATGGGAGCCGATGCCCAGTTGGCTCGCCGGCGTCGCGATGTCGACGACGTCGGTCGCCGTGGTTTACGCGGTGATGCTCGAATTCGGCTTCAACACAACCGATTACGGAAAGACGGTGCTTGCGGCCTGCTTCGTCACCGACCTCGGAACCGTGGTCGCGCTCGGGCTGATCTTTGCTCCGTTCACGATCAAGACGCTGATTTTTATCGGCGCCGGCATTGTCGTTTTTATCGTCCTGCCCTGGCTGACGCCGCGCTTCTTCCGCCTTTACGGAAACCGTCCTTCCGAGTTGGAAACAAAATTCCTGCTGCTCTGCCTTCTCGGCATGGGCGCGCTTGCCGCCTGGGCCGACAGCGAAGCGGTGCTGCCGGCTTATCTGATCGGCATGGTGCTCGCAGGAACGGTCGGCAAGGATCACGCCCTCATCCGGCGATTACGGACGTTGACGTTCGGATTGCTCACGCCCTTCTACTTCATCCGCGCTGGTTCGTTCGTCTCGATTCCGGCGCTGATCGCCGCGCCGGCGGCCTTCATCTTCTTCCTCGTCGTCAAAGTGGCGGCCAAGATGATCGGCGTTTATCCGGTGACGAAACTCTACAAATCGCCGGACAAGGAAGCCATGTACACGACGTTGCTGATGTCGACCGGACTGACATTCGGAACCATATCCGCCCTGTTCGGCCTTTCTCGCGGCATTATCGATCAGGAGCAATATTCGGCGCTGGTCGCCGCGGTCATCGCCAGCGCGGTGATCCCGACCCTGATCGCAAACGCATTCTATCTGCCGCATCATCTGTTGCCGAAGTCGGCGTCCGCCGCGATCGAGCCGGCGCCGTCCTCCACGGCAAATGTTTCGCGCGCGGCGGAATGAGCAAGGATCGCGCCATGTTCAGGAAAATCCTCAACGCGAACGACGGATCGGAAAACGCCTTCAAGGCGCTGTCAGCCGCGATTGCGTTCGCAAAAGCCGACCGGGCAGAATTGCACATGATCGTGGTTGAAGAGCTGACGGTGGTTCCGGAATGGATCGAGGAAGTGCGCGAGGAGAAGATCGCCGCCGACCGCCGGTTCAAGAACCTGGTCAAGCGGGCCAAGACCGAAGCGCGCGAAGCCGACGTCGAGCTGAAAGCGCATGTGTTCGCCGGACATCCGGTCCGCACCATCATCGATTTTGTTCGCGACAACGGCTTCGATCTCCTGGTGATCGGGGCCACCGGCCATTCAAACCTTTATGAAACGATGGTCGGCAGCCGGGCCGAACGTCTCGTTCACCTCTCGCCCTGCCCGGTCATGGTGGTGAAATGACGATCATCGATGTGGCAACAGGCATGGATCGCTTGGAGAACATGCCTCTCCGCGTTTATGGTATCCCGGTTGTCGATTCGATATTGCGATTTTGGGCTCGTCCTTGATGGCAACCTATTTCTGGATCGCGATTGGCAGCGCCATCGGCGGCGTCGCACGCTATTGGTGCTCGGGCGTCGCGGCGCGCCTGATCGGCGAAACGTTTCCTTGGGGAACGCTGATCGTGAATGTCGTGGGATCATTCATCATCGGCTTTGTTGCAACCCTGACCGCGCCGGACGGCCGCGTGTTTCTCGGGTCCACCGCTCGCCTCGGCATCATGGCCGGCTTCTGCGGCGGCTACACGACATTTTCGTCGTTCAGCATCCAGACGCTGAACCTCATGAATGACGGCGAATGGCTTTACGCCGGCGGAAATATCGTCGGATCGGTCGCCGCTTGCCTGATCGCCGTGTGGGCCGGACACGTCCTGGCCTTGAGCATCAATACGATGAGATGGGTGTAAGTCATGGAACTTCCCCGCGATGCCGTGCTGCTTCGGATTTTCTTCGGAGAGAACGACAAGGTCGGCCAGCTCCCGCTCTATGAGGCGATCGTGCTGAAGGCGCGCGAAATGCATCTTGCGGGTGCGACGGTTCTGCGCGGCTCGGTCGGCTATGGGCATTCGAGTCGCATCCACACGACGAAAATCCTGCGGCTGTCGCAGGACTTGCCGATCATCGCCGAGATCGTCGATACAAAGGAAAAGATCGACGCCTTTCTCCCTGTTCTCGACGGCATGATGACGAGCGGGCTTGTAACGATGGAAAAGGTCCAAGTGCTGCAATACGGGACCAATTCCAAACGCGACTAGTGTGGTGGTTCAGAAATTCCCTTCATTCTCGCCGCGCGTCCGTCAAGGGAATTTCTGAACCAAAAC
>CAYJNT010000320.1:0-3542 GCA_964370945.1 uncultured Hyphomicrobiales bacterium
GTGAGCCCCGCGGCTGCGACCGCCACCAGATGATCATGCGCGAATGAGCCGGTGATGCCGTCGGGCCACAGCGGCGCGCCGGAGACGCGTTTGGGGATCGCCTGCTCCGGCACGCCAAGCTCTCGCAGCAGCGCGCGGCCGACAATCCGCGCGGCGCCGCTGGCGCGGCGCTTTTCGGCTATCGCGGCGGTGACGGTTCTGACTTCGGTCTCCAGCAACGCGGAATCATCGCCCGGCTGAATGACGCGGTGGCCGATCAGGACACCGGGAGCGGGCAAAGTCTTGATCGCCGCCGCCAGCGCAGGATCGACGGCGCCGCTCACAACACCATCTCGGCGCACAATTCGTAGTCGTCCGCCTGGCCGTCGATCTCGACGAAGCCGAAACTGGCATAGAATTTCTTCGCGCGGGCGTTGTTGCGCACGTAGGAGATCGAGATCTTCCTGATGCCGGGGATTTGCCCGATCTCCTCGATCGCCTGCGTGAGCGCCGCGCGGCCATAACCCTTGCCCTGATGCTCCCTGTCGATCATGAAGCGGTAGATCGCCGCGGCCTGCTCCTCGTCGTCGAGCTCCGGCACGTCGTACATGAGAAAGCCGACGACGGTCTCGCCGGCACAGATCGCGCGGGGATGCGCGTCCGGGTCGAATTTCGACTGCGCGATCGAATAGACGTTGCTCGCGAGCAGGCGCTGCTGATCGTCGGCGAGCCTCAAGTTGACCACGGCGCGCCAGTTCTGCGCGGTCACGTCTTGCAGTTTGACGTCGTTCGACATGACGCCATTGTACCGGTGAAGCACGGATGTTTTAAGGCGGGACTATTCAGCAGCGATGCGCTGTACGAACGGCTCTTGCCAGGCGGCATCGTCGGCCGCCGCACGCGCCGGTGCCACGCTGCTGCGCACCATCCTGGCCGGATTGCCGCGCCAGCCGGTCTGCGCGTCGAGCGTTTCGCCCTTCATCAGGAACGAGTCGGCGTCGAGCACGACGCGGTCGCCCATGGTGACGCCGTAATGCACGAAGGCGCCGGCGCCGATGGTGCAGCCGTCGCCGAGGCGGATGAAGTCCGACTTGAACACCCCTTCTTCGAGGGAGTGCGCCTGCAGCACGCTGCCTTCATTCAGGTTGGCGTAGTCGCCGACCTCGGTGAGGGTGCGCTCGGTGATCGAGCGCGAGCAATCGAACACCTTGCGGCCGACCTTCATGCCCATGGCGCGCAGCATCATCGGGCGGAACGGCGTGCCGGAGAACAGGCGCGTAATGGGAGACTCCGAGAGCTTCCAGTGCCGCTCATGCGACCAGAAATCCGGGTCGTAGATGGTGACGATTTTCGGCGTCAGCCGCTTGAAGCGGAGCGACGCCCGCTCGAGCAGTACGAAGAAGACCATCGAAGCGGAGGTGATCGCAACCGTCGCGGCGAACAAGGCGAATACGCCGTAGCTGTCGTAGTAGGCGAGCGCCGCGCACCACAGCACGATGGCGGCGAAGAACGAGGCGAAACGGGTCACGAGCCACAGCGAGGCGGTGACGAAATTGTGGATGTTCTTTGCGCGCAGACGCGCGCGGCGCGTGTCGTCGTCGACCGCGGCGTTCATGCCGCGGTCGCGCTCGACCATGCGCGGGATTTCGAATGAGGGCGAGCCGAGCAGGCCGACATTCTCGCGCAGGGGGCCATCGATCGGGATCATGGTCTTGGTGCCGAGCAGGCAATTGGCGCCGGTGCGGCCATCCGGCGGATAGAAGATGTCGTTGCCGAGATAATTGTTGTCGCCGATCCTGGATTCCATCAGCCGGAACGAGGTCGCCGACATGTGCGTGTTGATCATCGACAGCCCGTCGGAAACCATCGTGCCGGAGCCGATGTTGCACAGGAACGGATTGTCGTGGCGCTGATTGGTGCCCATGTTCGAGCCGGTCTGCTCGACCTTGTTCAGGTTCCAGCCGACTTGCCGCATGTAGGTCGTGATGAACGACGAGTCGCCGAACAGCACGCAGAAGAATTCCGCATTCGACACGCGCAGGATGATGCTCTGCAGCAGGTAGTGGATGCCGTAGGTCGGATAGGTCACGCCTTCCTTCAGGAACAGCATGCACAGGCGTGGTACCGCAAAAATCGCGGCGAGCGCGGTGCCGAGCGAGATCAGGAACGAGCCGGCCGACAGGCCGAGCAGCGTCAGCGTGGAGGCGCTGGACGCGCCGGCACCCGCGCCGGAAATCTGCTCCCAGGCATAGAGCGCCATGAGCGGCGCCGGCACGGCGACCAGGATCAGGGCGGCAAGTTCGAGCGTCGCATAGACGATGCTGCGCAGCGCACCGCATTCCATGCGCTCGATCGGGCAGTAATCCGAACTGGTCTTGATCGCGGGCGAGCCGTGATAGCGCTTGCCGTCGGGGACGCGCTGGCCATTCTGCAGCGAGGAGGCATGGCCGAGCTGGGTGTTGTCGCCCATGGCGGTGTCGATATCGATCACGCTCGCTTCGCCGACAAAGGCGTTGGCGCCGATCTCGACCGGGCCGATATGGATGAAGTTCGACTGCGCGCGATAGCCGGTGAGGATCGAATCCTTGCGCAGGATGGTGTCGTCACCGATGGCGATGAGGTCGGCGCAGACCGGGCCGAAGCGGCAGGAGATCACGGCGTTGCGGCCGATCTTCGCGCCCATCGCCCGCAGATAGAAATTGTAGATCGGCGTGCCGGTGAAGGCCATGACCGGCGTCGTGCGCATCATGGTCTTGACCACCCAGAAGCGGAAATAAGCGAAGCTCCAGAGCGGGATCGACTGCGCCTTGAAGCGGCCGATCAGCGCCCATTTGGCGACGATAGAGATGCCGGTCAGCGCGACGAAGGATGCCGCGGCAAAGACGACCGCACGCGCATAAAGCTCGAGCGCGGAGCCGGCCGCGATCGCCCATTCGTAACCGGTATCGAGCACCCAGAGGCCGAACAGCGCATAAGCCGCGTAGAAGGCGAGCTGCAGCGCGCCGCAGGTGACATAGGAGAGGTCGGACGGAACGTGGAAGGCCTCCGGCTTCGCCGCGACAAAGCCCTCGACCTGATGATCGAGATGGTCCGCAAGCTTTTCGATGGTCGGGTTCGTATAGATGTCGCGCATCGACACATTCGACAAACCCGGATGCTGGCGGATTTTCGCGCAGACGCGCGCCATCAGCAGCGAGTTGGCGCCGAGGTCGTCGAAGAAATGCTGCTGCGTCGAAACCTGGTCGAGTTTCAGGATGTGGCAGACCGTGGCGACCAGCAGCCGCTCGCTCTGCGTCCTGGCTTCGACGATGGCGCAGGCCGCCGCGAAGCGCGGTGACTTCGGCTTCGGCAGCCGCTTCAGGTCGGCCTTGTTGGAGAGCGTCATCGGGATGGCATCGAGCTCTTCGAGATAAGCCGGCACCATGTAGGCGGGCAGGCGCGAGCGGAACGCCTTGACGATCTCCTCGCGCGGTAATTCGGATGCATCCTGCTTGAACGCGTAATAGGAGACGATCTCGACCTGGCCTTCGTCCGGCTCGAAGGTCGTGACCGCGGCCTGCGCG
>CAYJNT010000321.1:0-2074 GCA_964370945.1 uncultured Hyphomicrobiales bacterium
GGGTCAACAAGGCGCTGGAAAAGGCGCAGCAGAAGGTCGAGGCGCGCAACTTCGATGCGCGCAAGAACGTCCTGAAATACGACGACGTGATGAACGACCAGCGCAAGGTCATCTTCGACCAGCGCGTCGAGCTGATGCACGACGAGAATGTCTCCGAGACCGTGAGCGACATGCGCTTTGCGGTTGTCCAGTCCCTCGTCGGCAAATTCGTTCCGGAAAACGCCTATCCCGAGCAATGGGATGTGCCGGACCTGAAGGAAGAGCTCAAGCGCGTGCTCAACATGGATCTTCCGGTCGAGGAATGGGCCAAGGAAGAAGGCATCGCGGGCGAGGAACTGCTCGCGCGCATCGAACGCAAGGCGGACGAGCACATGGCCACCAAGGTCGCCCAATATGGCGCCGACGTCATGCAGCATGTCGAGAAGTCCATCCTCTTGCAGGGGCTCGATTATCTCTGGCGCGAGCATCTGTTGATGCTCGAACACCTGCGCCAGGTCGTGGGCTTGCGCGGCTATGCCCAGCGCGATCCGCTCAACGAATACAAATCCGAAGCCTTCCAGCTGTTCGATGAACTGATCACCAATCTGCGCGAGGCGGTGACCGCCCAGTTGATGCGGGTCGAGGTCGTGCAGCAGGCGCCGGACGAGCAAAGCAAGCTTCCGTACATGGAAGCGCACAAGATCGATCCGAACACGGGCGAGGATCAGATGGCGATGGCGGAGATGACGCTGAACACCGCCGACGCGCCGCGCGTCGCGCCGGAAGCGCGCAACGCCAACGATCCGTCGACCTGGGGCAAGGTCGGCCGCAACGAGGCCTGCCCCTGCGGCTCGGGCAAGAAATACAAGCATTGCCACGGCAAATTCGCCTGAGGCGGACGGCAACTCCAAGGCAAAATGCACTGATCTCGGCTTTGGCCGAGATCAGATTCAAAAGGCACAAGTCGGCTATAGCCGACTTGTGTGCGAGCCGGGCATTTTTGCGTTAGGCGTAGCAACTGCCTTTAGCGGAAGGCGGAAAAGCGGCTGTCGAAGCTCGACGTGGACGGGATCGGCTGCGCGCCGTTCATCAGGCTGCCGGTCGACGCGGTCGTCGTGGGCGCGGGCTGCGGCGCGGTCTTCGTATTCGGGTCGATCTGGCGGATCGCGCCGGGCGCCGTTTGCGGCGCTGCCGCCTGGTCTTTCGGAGCGTTGTTCTTCTCGCTGCCGCGCAGACCGATCGTGCGCGACACCTTCGCCGTCACGCCTTCCTTCTTCGGCGCTTCGGTGGTGGTCTCTTCGGCGGCGGCAGCCGGTCTCGGCTTCGGCGTCGTGATGCGGCTGAACAGGCTGCCGTTGTTCTTGGGCTGTTGCGCGGCAGGGGCGGGCTCGGCCGTGGCGACGCGGGTGTCAGCTTCGGGCTTGGGCGCCGGACGGAAGAAGTTTTCCATCTTCTGCGCAAAGGACAGTTCCGCCGGCTTGGTGCCGACCTTGGCCTGCGGCGCGGTGCGCGGCAGCGGCACGTCCGCGACCTGAACCGGCTCCGGCTCGATCGCGCCGGGCGAGCGCAATTCCTGATCGACGGTCGGCGAATAGGCGACGGAGGCAAGCTTGCCGGGCGCCGGATTCTCGACAACCAGGCGGATCTTGCCCTTTTCGTCCACGACTTCGGCCGGCTTGAGCGCAGCGACGAATTTCGGATGCATGCCGCCGTCGCGGTTGCTGGCGATCGGAGCCGTCGGCGCGTTGCGCGCGGTCAGTTGGGCGATCTGCAATTCGTCGCGCCGCTGCTTGTCGTTGACGGCTTGGGCGACATCCTGCGGCATTTCCAGCGCCGGACACTTGCCCTTCGGGTTGAACTGGGAGGACTCGGTCTGCGCGTTGAAGACGTAGCGGCGCTCGCACACGTCGACCTTCGGCTCCATGCGCGTGACTTCGAAATTATCGTTGCCCTGCTTGAGCATTTTCCAGAACGCGAAATGCGGCGAGGTGCGGTGCTTCGCCATGTTCGCGGGCGTCATCCGGAACGGATAGGCCTGGACCTGGAACGATTGCTGGCCGGCGAAGAAGGACTCGCGGCCCATCGCGAAGATTTC
>CAYJNT010000321.1:2174-3538 GCA_964370945.1 uncultured Hyphomicrobiales bacterium
TGTACTGGAATACGTTTTCGGTCTTGCAGCCGGCGAGCGCGAACGCGGCGGCGAGGGCCGCCGCCGTGATCAGCGAGCGCACCGGATTGGGGCGACGGATCAATAGGTTACTCCCCGCAAACGGCTGTCCCCGAGCCTTCATCGCGCGATGGTTATCCCTCTGATACGCCCTCCGCAAGGGGCGGATGGCGCAGCCCTGTCCCTGTTGACCATGCGGCCGGTGAATGAACCGTAAAATCCCATGAAATCTGAGTAAAATAACGCGGCGGCATTAAGGCTACCCACCGAAAACCGGCCATTTCGCCGCGGCAAAGGCTGTGGGTATTGGCGGACGGCGCCGGCCTCAGGTCAGGTTCCGGCCGATGGCCAGGAACTTCTTGCGGCGCATCGCGCGCACCGTTTTACCGTCGAGGCCCTTGAACTTGCCGAAGGCGTCGCGGACGGCGGTGGCGACCGCCTGCATCGCCGCTTGCGGGTCGCGATGCGCGCCGCCGACCGGCTCCGGCACGATCTCGTCGATGATGTCGAAGCGGATCAGATCCTGCGCGGTGATTTTCATGTTGGTCGCGGCATCCTGCGCCTTGGTCGTGTCGTGCCACAGGATCGACGCCGCGCCTTCCGGCGAGATCACGCTGTAGATCGCGTGTTCGAGCATCAGCACATGGTTGGCTGTGGCGATCGCGATGGCGCCGCCCGAGCCGCCTTCGCCAAGGATCACCGACACATTCGGCACGCCGAGATTGAGACAGGCTTCGGTCGAGCGCGCGATCGCTTCCGCCTGTCCGCGCTCCTCCGCGTCGATCCCGGGATAGGCGCCGGCGGTATCGACCAGGCACAGCACCGGAATGCCGAACCGGTCGGCCATCTCCATCAGCCGCACGGCCTTGCGATAGCCTTCGGGCCGCGCCATGCCGAAATTGTGCTTGAGGCGCGCTTCGGTGGTCGAGCCTTTTTCGTGCCCGATCACACAGACGCTTTCGCCGTCGAAGCGTCCAAAACCGCCGACAATCGCTTCGTCGTCGGCAAATTTGCGATCGCCGGAAAATGGAACGAAATCGGTGATCAGCTCGGAAACGTAATCCAGGCAATGCGGCCGCTGCGGATGGCGCGCGACTTGCGTTTTTTGCCAGGGCGTCAGCGAGTCATAGAGCTCTTTCAGCGTCTGCGCGGCCTTGGCCTGCAGCCGCCCGATTTCCTCCTCGACCTGGACCTCACCGCCGCTGGCCGCAACCGCGCGCAGCTCGTCGGCCTTGGCCTCGAGCTCCGCGACCGGCTTTTCGAAATCGAGATAAGAGCGCATCGGCGGGATGAATGGGTTGATCGCGGAGGACTAAAGCATGATGCCGAAAAGTGCGAAGCGGTTT
>CAYJNT010000322.1:0-3533 GCA_964370945.1 uncultured Hyphomicrobiales bacterium
ACCGATCTCATGGCCTGCGAGAAGATTTTCGAGGACATGAAGAAGCGCGGCACCACCAAGATCGCGATCATCGCCGGCGCCGATGCGTTCGGAAAATCGATGCGCGACCAATGTTTGGCCGTCACAAAGAAACACGGCATCGAGGTGTTGCACGAGGAAACCTATCAGCCGCGCGACAACGACATGACGCCGCAACTGACCAACATCAAGGGCAAGGCGGGCGTGCAAGCCGTCCTCAATCCGGGCTTCGGCCAGGGGCCTGCGATCGTCACACGTAACTACAAGCAGCTCGGCATCACCGCGCCGCTCTATCAGAGCCACGGCGTCGGCTCGAAGCAGTTCATCGATCTCGCGACGCCGGCGGCTGCTGAAGGCGTGCGTCTGCCGGCCGCGGCGCTGCTCGTCGCTGAAAAGCTGCCCGACAGCGATCCGCAGAAGAAGGTCGTCGTCGAATACAAAAAGACCTATGAAGCGAAGACCGGACAGCCGGTCTCGACCTTCGGCGGACACGCTTATGACGGTCTGATGATCATGACCGAGGCAATGAAACGGGCCGGCGGCGCTGACAAGGCCAAGGTGCGTGACGAGATCGAAAAGACCAAGAACTTCATGGGCACCGGCGGCGTCGTGAACATGTCGCCAGCCGACCATCTCGGTCTCGATCTCACGGCGTTTCGTATGCTGCAAATCAAGAACGGCGACTGGACGCTGGTGAACTAGTAAGCTTCCGACAAAGTCATGCCCGCGTGCGCGCGGGCATGACGGCCTACCGCACTGGGAGGGCGTGTGGCCGAGTTCCTGCAATTTCTCTTCTCCGGGCTGACGATCGGCGCGATCTATGCGCTGGTCGCGCTCGGATTCACACTGATCTACAACGCCTCCGACGTCATCAATTTCGCGCAGGGCGAGTTCGTGATGATCGGCGGCATGGTGACCTTCTTTGCCGTGGCCGCCGGCGTGCCGCTGCCGCTCGCCGTGCTCCTTGCAGTCACGACCGCCGTCCTCGTCGGGCTGTGCCTTTATGGTTTCGCGATCCAGCCGGCGCGCAATGCCACCGCGGTGACCCTGATCATCATCACCATCGGCGCCTCCATTTTCCTGCGCGGCGTGGCGGCGGTTTTGTTCGACAAGAATTTCCACAGCTATCCGGGGTTAGCCGGCACCAATCCCTTGCTGATCGGCGGGCGAGTGTCTTGCCGCAAAGCCTGATCGTGCTGATCGGCGTCGGCGCCATCGTGCTCGCGCTGTGGCTCCTGATGTCGAAGACGCTCGTCGGCAAGGCGATCATCGCGACCGCCGCCAACAAGGTGGCGGCGCAGCTTGTCGGCGTGAATACCGGCGGGATCATCGCCTTGTCGTTCGCGGCGTCGGCCGCGATTGGCGCCATCGGCGGCATCCTCGTGACGCCGATCACGCTCACGAATTATGATGTCGGCACCTTGCTGGCGCTCAAGGGCTTTGCCGCGGCCATGCTCGGCGGGATGGGAAATCCGGTCGGAGCCGTGGCCGGCGGCTTGATTGTGGGCCTGCTCGAATCCTTCGGCGCCGGTTATCTCTCCTCCGCCTATAAAGATGCGATCGCGTTTGTCGTCATTCTGGCCGTGCTCTTGGTCATGCCGCAGGGACTGTTCGGCCGTGCCGCGGTCGAGCGCGTGTAAGCGATGCCGGCGCTGCTCAAGAATTACGGCATTGTGATCGCCGTCGCGGCGCTGATCGTCGTCTTGCCGTTTATCATGCCATCGACCTTCTATCTGCGCATCGCCGCGCTGGTTTTCATTTTCGCGATCGCCGTGCTGGGTCTGAACCTGCTGATGGGCTTTGCGGGGCAGGTCAGCCTCGGGCATGCCGGCTTTTTCGGCATCGGCGCCTATGCGGTCGCGATCGGACCGACGCATCTCGGCGTGCCGTCCTGGGTGTCGCTGATCGCCGGAGTCACGCTCGCCGGATTGCTTGCCTTTGTCGTCGGCCGGCCGATCCTTCGGCTGAAGGGACATTATCTTGCCGTGGCCACGCTCGGCATGGGTCTTCTCATCGCCATGGTTTTCACCAATGAAGCGCGCTGGACCGGCGGCCCGGACGGCATGCCGGTGCCGCGCCTGCAATTGTTCGACTGGACCGCGCGCGGCTCGATCACCTGGTACTGGATTTCCGGGGTGACGCTCGTGATCGCGGCGCTGATCGCGGTCAACCTGATCGCAAGCCCGACTGGCCGCGCGCTGCGTGCAATCCATGACAGCGAGGTCGCCAGTAAAGTGCTCGGCATCGACGTCGCGCGCTACAAGCTCCTCGCTTTCGTTTTGTCGGCGATCTACGCGGCGCTGGCAGGCGCCTATCTCGCATTGTTCGATGGCCTGGTGACGCCGGCGACCGCCGGTTTCCTGCGCTCGATCGAGTTCGTCACCATGGCCGTGCTCGGCGGCCTCGGCTCGATCCTTGGCAGCATCGTGGGTGCGGCGATCCTCACGGTGCTGCCGCAAGTACTGACGGTGTTTCACGATTACGAGCACATCGCGCTCGGCCTGATCATGATCGTGTTCATGATTTTCCTGCGCGCCGGCACGGTGCCGGGCCTTGCGGCGCTGTTCGCGCGGAAGTCCTCATGACCATTCTCGCCGCGGAAAACTTGAGCATCGAATTCGGCGGCGTCCGCGCAGTCGATAACGTGTCGTTCGCGGTCGGCAAAGCGGAGATTTTCGCGATCATCGGCCCGAACGGCGCCGGCAAGACCACGTTATTCAATCTGATTTCCGGCATCTATGCGCCGAGAGCCGGCCGCGTGCGCCTCGGCGGCGAAGACGTCACGCAGCAACCGGTCCACAAGCTCGCGGCGCGCGGATTGTCGCGCACCTTCCAGAACATGCAGATTTTCTTTCGCATGACCGCGATCGAGAATGTGATGGTCGGCCGTCATCTGCACGAACGGCGCGGTCTGTTCGCGCATCTGTGCATGCTTCCGTCCGTGATCCGGCAGAATGACGAGACGCGGCGGAAAGCCGAGGATTTGCTGGCGCTGGTGGGCCTGCGCGACCTCGCCGACCGGCAGGCAGGGACGCTGCCTTATGGTGCGCTCAAGCGGCTCGAGATCGCGCGCGCGATGGCGACGGAGCCGAAGGTGCTCTTGCTCGACGAGCCGGCGGCCGGCTGCAACGCGGTCGAAACCGCGGAAGTCGACGCGGTCATCCAGAAAATCGCCGGGCAGGGGATCACGGTGGTTCTGGTCGAACATGACATGCGGCTGGTCATGAAGATCTCGAACCGGATCCATGTGCTCGATCAGGGCCGCACGATCGCCGAGGGAACGGCGGCGGATGTGCGTGGCAACGCCGCGGTGATCGCGGCCTATCTCGGCGCGCATGGCAGCAAGGAGGCTAGTGTGGTGGTTCAGAAGTCCCCTAACTTCACGCGGCGAGTCCAGGAGGGGACTTCTGAACCAAAACCACACTAGAATCGTAAGTTTCTAGTGTCCCTTGGAATCCGAAGTTCGCTTCCGAGGGCGCTGCAACTTCAAGCGAACTTCGGATTCGGGACACTAG
>CAYJNT010000323.1:0-3512 GCA_964370945.1 uncultured Hyphomicrobiales bacterium
TTCCGGCGTGAAGGTCGTGGTCCAGTCGAGATTGACCAGCGCCGGCGTCTTGTAGCGCGTGAACATCGAGCCCATGACAGAGTTATTCATGAAGGCGAGGAACGCATGGCGCGGCACGCCCATCTTGTTGGCGAGCAATGTGATCTCGATCAGGTTCTCGATCACGACGCCGAGCATCACGTTGTGCGCGATCTTGCAGACGCGCGCGAGCTCGCCCTCGCCGACATAGGAAACGCCGGCCGGGGCGAAGGCCGCGATCATGTCGGAGACCTTGCGGAAAGCGTGCTCGGGGCCGGAGACCACCGCCGACAATTTTCCGGCCTTGATCACCTTGGCATTGCCGCTCACCGGCGAAGCGACGAAATCGGAATTCAGCTCGCGCAGGCGCTTGCGGATACAGGCCGAGTCCTCGACCGAAATCGTCGAGCAATCGACGACGGTGCGCGGCATGATTCCGCTTCCCAGCACGCCGTCCTTGCCGAAATAGACGTCCGTCAGATCCTTGCCGGTCGACACCATCGAGAACAGCACATCGACTTCAGCCAGTTCAGAAAGCCTGGTGACGACCTTGGCGCCCTGCGCCGCCAGCGGCTCGGCTTTGGCGCGCGTGCGGTTCCAGATCGAGACCTTGTAACCGGCCTTGAGCAGGCGCTCGGCCATGGGGAAGCCCATACGGCCCATGCCGATCCAGCCCACATTCGGTGTGTTGTTATTTGCCATACATATTACTCCTCGCGGCCCTGTCCGGTCGTATCACAGCGCGCCGCGGCTGTAAGCGTCAGCGCGCGGCTGCGCCGTCTGGGCAGCTTTGCGCGTATGGCAGAGCGGCGCGCTTGTCGGGTTACGAAGCAGGCCACTATGCTCTGGAGTTGCGATTGAAGAGGACGATCATGGGTGCGATCCGGCCGATCGAGGACGCGCTGTCCGCGATCACCTACGGCTGCATGCTGGCGGTGCCGCGCGAAGTGTCGGGCGTCGCGATGGCGGCGACCCGTGCGCTCATTCGACGCGGCGTGAAGCGGCTGCATGTCGTGGCGCTGCCGACCTCGTCGCTGCAGGCCGATCTCCTGATCGGCGCCGGCTGCGTCGAGACGCTGGAGACCTCTGCCGTCAGCATGGGCGAGTTCGGCCCGGCGCCGCGTTTTACCGCCGCGATGCTAGCCGGCACCCTGCGCATGAAAGATGCAACCTGCCCGGCGATCTATGCCTCGATGGAAGCGGCGGTGAAGGGCGTCCCCTTCATGCCGCTGCGCGGCCTGATCGGCTCCGATCTCCTAACGCATCGGCCGGAATGGAAGACCATCGGCAATCCGTACGGCGACAATGATCCGATCGTGCTGCTGCCCGCGATCAAGCCGGATGTCGCGCTGTTTCACGCGCCGATGGCGGACAAGAACGGCAATGTCTGGATCGGGCGCACCCGCGATCTCGCGACGCTTTGCTATGCGTCGGCGAAAACGATTGTCACCGTCGAGAGAATCCATGACGGCGATCTGCTCGCCGATCCGATCCTCGCCGCGGGAACGCTCCCGGGCTTTTACATCGAAACGGTCGCGGTCGCCGAAAACGGCGCCTGGCCGCTGCCCTTGCCCGATCATTATCCCGCCGACGGCGCCCATCTTGCGGACTATGTGAAACGCGCGGCGACCGCGGACGGCTTCGCTCGCTATCTCGACGAATTCGTGCATGCGCGCCGCGCAGCCTGACGGCTTCAAGACGGAAGAATTGCTTGCCGGCGTGATCGCCGGCCTGATCGGCGACGTGCGCCATGTCGCGGTCGGCAACGCCTCGCCGATCCCGGCGACCGCAGCTTTGCTCGCGCGCGAGCGCGGCGGCGGGCGGCCTTATGTCTCGCTCCTGCAAAGCCGCAGGCATAATTTCTTCACCGCCGGCGGCTGCGAGTTGTTCGATTGCGCGGGGCAAGGCCGCATCGATGTGTTCTTTCTGTCCGGCGGCCAGATCGGTGGCGACGGCAGCATCAACCTTGTCAGCATCGGCGAGCACGATCATCCGTCAGTGCGGTTTCCCGGCTCGTTCGGCTCTGGCTATCTTTATTATGTCGTGCCGAAAGTAATCCTCTTTCGCCTGGAGCATTCCCGCCGCACTTTGGTGCCGAAAGTGGATTTTGTCAGCGCCCCGGGAACGTCACCGGACAATGTCTATCGCACCGGCGGACCGGTCGCGCTCGTGACCAATCGCTGCATGTTCTCCTTCGACAAGGCGACAAAGCGTTTCCGGCTCGACAGCGTGCATCCCGGACACAGCATGGAGGAAGTGCGCGACGAAACCGGATTCGATTTCGACATGCCGACCAATGTCGGCGAGACTCCGGCGCCCGACCCGGAAACCTTGCGCCTGATGCGCGAGCGCGTCGCGCCGGAGCTGGCCGAGGTCTATCCGGAATTCACCGCGAAAATTTTCAATATTCGCCATTAGAGCCTTTTCATGTCATCGCATTCGGGACATTCCGTCTTCGCACGCGTCGAAGACGAGGCGCTGATCACCGGCCGCGGCCGTTATATTGCCGACGCGCCGCAGCCGGGCATGCTGTACGCCGCTTTCGTGCGTTCGCCGCATGCTGCCGCGCGCATCACGTCGGTCGACATCGACGCGGCAGAATCGTCGCCCGGCGTGATCGCGGTGCTGACCGCCGCCGATATCGGGAAGGCCGGCATCGGCAGCATTTCCAACCACCCGCCGGTTCCGGGCGGGCGCGACGGCAAGCCGCTCGCGATGCCGTATCGCCCGACGCTTGCCGGTGCGCGCGTCACGCATGTCGGCGAACCCGTCGTTGCCGTGATCGCCGAAACCGAGCTGTCCGGGCTCGATGGCGCGGAGTTGGTCAATGTCGAGTACGATTCCCTGCCCGCCGTCACCGATGTCCGCGACGCGGTGAAACCCGGCGCGCCGCAGGTGCATGGCGACGTCCCCGGCAATATCGCGATCGACTGGTTGGGTCCTGCCGCTGATCCGGCCGCGAGCGAAAAAGCGGTGAACGACGCCTTCGCGAAAGCCGCGCATGTCGCGCGCCTCGTATTGGTCAATCAGCGCCTGGTCGTCGCCGCCATGGAGCCGCGCGGTGCCACCGCCTGGCACGATGCGGCGACGAACGTCACGACCCTGCGCACCTGCTCGCAGGGCGCCGGCCCGATGCGCGATGCGCTCGCCAATTTCCTGAAATGCGAGAAAGGACAGATCCGCGTGCTGACCGAAGACATCGGCGGCGCCTTCGGGATGAAGACCGGCGTCTATCTGGAATATACCGCGCTGATCGCCGCCGCGCGGCTGACCGGCAAGCCGGTGCACTGGATGTCGACGCGTTCGGAAGCGTTCTCGACCGACAACCAGGGCCGCGACGGCGTCACCGACGGCGAGCTGGCGCTCGACGCGCGCGGAAAATTCCTCGCGTTGCGCGTGCGGCATCTCGCCAATATGGGCGCCTACATGACCTATGCCGGCGCGCGGCTTGCGACCTACAATTTCGCGCGCTGCTTTCCGACCGTCTATCGCGT
>CAYJNT010000324.1:0-3497 GCA_964370945.1 uncultured Hyphomicrobiales bacterium
GCCGCAGCCGCGTCTTGATCGCGTCCGATTGCGTGCGGTCGAAAACGCCTTTCGGGTCGATTTTCATGGCGACAAGGATGTCCCGGATCACGGCCGGGTCGGCGATCGGGCGGCCCTCGGCAAATTGCGCGCGATAGACGGCGGGAATGAACTGCGTGCCCCAGCCTTCCTCGAGCCCGACCAGCGCAACGCGCGCGGCCACGAGACCCGATTGCGGAAAGCTGTCCGGCTTCTTGAACGGCAGATCGAGATCGGCGCAGATCCGTTCCAGATCGCGCCACATGTAGCGACCTTTCGCCTCATAGATGTTGAACGGCGAATTGTCCCAACCCTGTGCCCTGAAGATCGGCCCGAGCAGAAACGGCTGCCATCGCACCGTGACGCCCGCTGTCTGCGCGAGGGCGCCGATACGCATGGCGGCGGGGTATGAATAGGTCGAAGCGAATTCGAACCAGAAATCGAGCGACGGTGAAGACATTTCTCTGACAAGCTCGTGATCGGACGAGCGAGCTTACCGGCTCGACGGAACGGCGGCGAGCGGCCATCATTGACGATGGGGGTTGTAAGAACGGAAGACCTTAAAGGAGGCCTCCATGCGCCATGTTCTCATTGCGGGTGCGCTCGCTTTTTTCGTCTTCGCGCCGACGAACGCCGCCGCGCAGGAACGTCAATATCCGTGGTGTGCCCGCTATGACTGGACGACATATAACTGCGGTTTTGTCAGCTACGCTCAGTGTCGTGCCACCACCTTCGGCGCCGGCGGCTATTGCGAGCCCAATCCGCGTTATGTCCCGGGCGAGCCGCGCCGGAAAAAGAAATACAGATATTGAACCGCGCGCCGTTCGCGCGCGTCACGCTCGGCCCGATGACGGATTAGACAAAAGTCAAACGCGCCCGCGCGCAGCGTCGCGCTTATTCACAGTCATGAAACCGGCATCGATCTGAAACAAAGCCGATAAGAAACTGTCGCCTCGGCCACGGAAGATGCGCCCGCTGGGTTGGGGGTGTCGCGTGGCATTGGTTGGACTGTATCTGATTGTCGCCGCCGGCGTGCTCGTTGGCGGCATCTTCGCCATCGATCCGTCGCTCGATCTGCAGATCGCGCGCTATGTCACGACGCAGGACGTCAAGGATGTCCTGGCGCAGGCGCATCCGTATCTCGAGGGCCTGCGGCTGCTCAACTTTCAGCTGACGCTGATGCTGCTGGTGGTGACGGTCGCTGCGATCGCGGTCAAGGTGATGCGCCCGGATGCGGTCACCATGTTGTCCACGCGCTTCAGCGTGTTCGTGATCGCGATCTTCCTGCTTGGGCCGGGGCTGCTGGTGAACGGCGTCCTGAAGACGTTCTGGGGTCGTGTGCGCCCGCGCCATCTGGTCGAATTCGGCGGCAAGCATGATTTCACGGCGTGGTGGGACCCGACCGGCGCCTGCGTCAGGAATTGCTCGTTCGTATCGGGCGAAACCTCCTCCGCCTTCGCCGTTCTTGCGCTGGCGGCTTTGGTGCCCTCGCCCTTGCGTTATACGGCGATCGCCGCGTCCATCGTTTATGGCATCGTGATCGGCCTCGTGCGCATCGCGGTCGGCGCGCATTTCCTGAGCGATGTCCTGTTCGCCGGAGTATTCACGGCGCTGCTGGTGTGGTGCCTGCACGGCATGATCTGGCGCTGGACACCGACCGCTGTGTCGGAACAGGCCGCGCAGCAGGCGATCAGGGCGTCGTTGCGCAATCTCGCCATGGCGCCGACATCGATGGTCCAGGGCGTCAGATCGTTCGCGCGCAGCCTCGCGGTCCGCAAGCCGGCGGCTTCGGTGCCGGCGGCTCAGGTCGTGGCCCGTTCCCCGCAGCAGTAAAGCGATGTCGGGTTCGTCGTTTCGTCCGGTTTCGGCGTTTCCGCTATGCGTCCTGGTCGTCGCAGGCGTGACGCTGATTCGCCTGATCGGCCTTCGCTATTCCGTCACCGACCTTTATTTCGATGAATCGCAATATTGGGTCTGGTCGCGCGATTTCGCCTTCGGCTATTTCTCGAAGCCCCCGCTGCTCGCCTGGACCATCGCCATTGCGGAGGGGATTTGCGGGAGCGGCGAGGCCTGCATCCGTTCGCCATCGCCGGTCCTGCATGCCGGCACGGCGCTCCTTGTCTTTTTCATCGCGCGCGCGCTTTACGGCGAGCGCGTCGCATTCTGGTCGGCGTTGGTGCTCGCCTTCGGCAGCGGCGTCGCCTTCTCCTCGCGCATCATCTCGACCGACGTTCCGTTCATTTTCCTTTGGTCGCTTGCGCTGCTCGCTTATCTGAAGCTCCTGCGCGGACCGGGCCTCGTATGGGCCGTCGTGCTCGGTCTCGCGCTTGGCTTCGGGCTCCTGGCGAAATACGCCATAGTCTATTTCTTCCTCTGCGTCGCGCTTGCGGCGGCTTTTTATGAGCGCGCGCGCGAGGCCATCAAGCGTCGCGAAATCTGGATCGCTCTGGTGCTCGCCGCCTTGATGGTTGCGCCCAATATCGTCTGGAACATCACCAACGGGCTTGCGACCTTCAAGCACACGGCGACCAATGTCGGCGGCGCCGGTTTGCGCTTCAGCGTGATGGGCTTTCTCGCGTTCTTCTTTTCACAATTCGCGGTCGCCGGCCCGATCGTGTTCGGCGGATTTCTCGCCGCCATGGCACGGATCAGACGTTTTCCGTTCAGCCAGGACGACCGCCTGCTGCTTCTGTTTTCGCTTCCGGTTGTCGCGATCGTGATGACGGCGGCCTTCGTCAGCAATGCCTATCCGAACTGGATGGCGCCGGCGCTGGTTGCAATGACGATCCTCGTTACCGCTTTGCTGGTCCGGCAGAAGCGTCTGACGTGGATTTACGCCAGCATCGCCATCGGTGCGGCCGTGCAACTTGTGCTTCTGATTGCCGATGCGAATGCCGATCGCGTGACACTCACCGGCTTCAGGAAACCCGATCTTTACGAGCGCACCATGGGCTGGCGATTGCTCGGCGGAAAAGCAGCCGCGCTCGCCGAAAAAAGCGGCGCGAAATCGGTGGTCGGCGAGCGCCGCTACGACGTGCCGTCGCTGATCTATTATCTGCGCGACCGGCCGTGGCCGGTGGCGATCTGGAAGCAGGGCGCCGCGCCGCGGGATCACTTCGAGTTGAAATTCCCCTTCACCGGCAATACACCCGAGCCGGTGCTGCTGGTCACGCCGTGTCCGTTCGAAGGCCGGCTGACATCGCAATTCGCTTCCGTTCAGTCGCTCGGCGCCTTCTCCGTCCGCACCGGCCCGACGACGGCGCCGACCTATCACGCCTTCAAGCTCACTGGCTTGCCGCGCGAGATCGCGCCGGCGCCCGCCTGTGCCCCCTAAAGATTTGCGGACGCTCTCGTCCCCCGCTAAGAGTGCGCGGCCTTAAAGGCGCGGCCGTGGACGGATGGGACGTAAATGACTGGAAACAAAAGAAAAAATGACGTGAAAAAGGTCGTCCTGGCCTATTCCGGCGGCCTCGATACCT
>CAYJNT010000325.1:0-3484 GCA_964370945.1 uncultured Hyphomicrobiales bacterium
TTCAAGGAAATCAACGAGGCCTATGACGTGCTCAAGGACGGCGACAAGCGCGCCGCCTATGACCGTTTCGGCCATGCCGCGTTCGAGAACGGGCATGGCGCGAGCGCGCATGGCTTCGGATCCGATTTCGCGTCCGCCTTCTCCGATATTTTCGAGGGCGTGTTCGGCATGGCGGGGGCGCGCGGTGCGCGTTCCGGCCGCGAGCGCGGCGCCGACCTTCGCTACAACATGGAGATCACGCTCGAGGACGCGTTCCACGGCAAGGCCGCGGAGCTGCGCATTCCGACCTCCGTGACCTGCGAGGTTTGCTCGGGCACCGGCGCGAAGCCCGGCACCAAACCGAAAACCTGCACCATCTGTGCGGGCGCCGGAAAGATCCGCCATGCGCAAGGCTTCTTCACGTTGGAGCGCACCTGTCCGGCCTGCCACGGCCGCGGTCAGGTGATCGACGATCCCTGCAAGTCGTGCTCGGGCTCGGGCCGCGTCACGCGCGAGCGCACCTTGTCGGTGAACATCCCGGCCGGCGTCGAGGACGGCACCCGCATCCGTCTCGCCGGCGAAGGCGAAGCGGGTCTCCGCGGCGGGCCGGCGGGCGACCTCTATATTTTCCTTTCACTGACATCGCACCCGCTCTTCCAGCGCGACGGGGCGGACCTGCATTGCCGCGTGCCGGTGTCGATGGTGACGGCGGCGCTCGGCGGCGAATTCGAAGTGCCGACCATCGAGGGCGCGAAAAGCCGCGTGAAAGTGCCGGGCGGGACGCAATCCGGCCGGCGATTCCGGCTGCAGGGCAAGGGTATGCCGGTGCTCCGCTCCAAACAGACCGGCGACATGTATGTGCAGGTCGTGGTCGAAACGCCCCAGAATCTGACCAAGAAACAGAAGGAATTGCTCTCCGAATTCGAGAAGCTGTCCTCCACCGACACGCAGCCCGAATCCACCGGTTTCTTTTCCCGGGTCAAGGAATTGTTCGACAATCTTGGAACACGAACGCCCTGAATGTGCTTGACCCGGCTGGCTCCTTGACCGCATGGCAGGGGGCCGATTATTCGATAGGCAGTCATATAAACTTCACATAAACTATTGCAGCAAATGCGCCTCCAACCAACCATTGCCGAAAAAAAGGGCCTCCGCCTCGACGACGAGGTCCGCTTCATCCGCTCCTGGCTGGAGAAGCCGCTGGCGACCGGGGCGGTCACGCCGTCGGGGCGCTTTCTGGCGCGCGCCATGGCGCGCAATGTCGACCTCGATATTCCGGGCCCTGTGATCGAGCTTGGGCCGGGCACCGGTCCGGTGACCGAAGCTTTAGTCGATCATGGCGTCGATCCGGCGCGGCTTGTGCTCGTCGAATTCAATCCGGTGTTCTGCCGCCTCCTTCGCTCGCGCTATCCGCAGGCGACCGTGGTGCAGGGCGATGCCTATAATCTGCGACGCCTGCTCGAAAATGTGCTGCATGAGCCGGCCGCGGCGGTGGTGTCGGGTCTGCCCCTTCTCACCAAGCCGGTGAGGACACGCGTGCGTCTGATCAACGACGTCTTCCATCTGACCCGGCCGGATGCATCCTTCATCCAGTTCACCTATTCGATGACCACGCCGCCGATCCCGAAGGGTCTCGCGCGTGTGGAGACCGAAGCGTCGGATCGCATCTGGCTGAATTTCCCGCCGGCCCGCGTCTGGGTCTATCGCAAGGCGTGAACGTCGCGCGATAATGCCGGGCGCCTTCCCGGAACCGCCCGATGTCCAATCCCCGCATTCTCGTCTTCGCCGGCTCGATCCGCACCGGCTCGTTCAATGCGCGGCTCGCCGCCATCGCCGCGAAAGAGCTCGCGCTCGCCGGCGCCGGGGTGACGCATATCTCGTTGCAGGACTATCCGCTGCCGATCTATGACGGCGACCTTGAAGCCGCATCGGGCGCGCCGGACAATGCGGTCAAGCTCAAGCGGATGATGATGGTGCATCACGGCGTGTTCATCGCGAGCCCGGAATACAATGCCTCCGTCACGCCGCTCCTGAAGAATACGCTCGACTGGATTTCGCGCGTTCGCGAGGGCAAGGAGCCGCCGCTCGCGGCCTACAAGAACCGCGTGTTCGCGCTCGGCGGCGCCTCGAACGGGCAATATGGCGCCATGCGCTCGCTGCTCGCCCTGCGGCAGGTGCTGGAAATCGGCTGCGGGGCGCTGGTGAGCCCGGACCAGATCGCGGTCAACCGCGCCGCCGACGCTTATGACGAGATGGATCAATTCAAGGACGAGCAGACGGCGCAGCGGTTGCGAAATGTTGTGCGCCGTCTGATCGATATGGCAAGACAATTCGCATGACCGGAGAGCGACGTGACGATTGAGCCGCGCGACAGACTGATTGTGGCGCTCGACCTTCCCTCGGTTGGGGAAGCCGAGAAGCTCGCCTTGCAGCTCGGCGACGCGGTGTCGTTCTACAAGATCGGCTATCAGCTCGGTTATGCCGGCGGGCTTGATTTCGCGGAAGATCTCGTGGCGTCGGGAAAAAAGGTGTTTCTCGATTTGAAACTGCACGACATCGGCAACACGGTCGGCAAGGGCGTCGAAAGCGTCGTCAAGCTCGATGCGACGTTTCTCACCGTGCATGCGTATCCGCAGACGATGAAAGCTGCGCTCGCGGCGCGGCGCGGCTCGCAGTTGAAAGTGCTCGCGGTCACGATCCTCACCTCCTACAACGACGCCGACGTCGCGGCGGCCGGTTATCACGGCACCGTGGCGGAGCAGGTGAAACGCAAGGCCGCGCAGGCGCGCGATCTCGGCATCGACGGCATTGTCTGCTCGGCGGAGGAATCCGCGATGCTGCGCCCGTTGATCGGACCCGAAAAGCTTCTGGTGACGCCGGGCATCCGTCCGGCGGGTGCGGCGAGCGGCGACCAGAAGCGCATCATGACCCCATCGGCGGCGATCGCCGCCGGTTCCGACTATCTCGTGGTCGGCCGTCCGATCACCGAAAGCGCTGAACCGAAAGCAGCGGCCGAAGCCATTGTCAAAGAGATCACCGCGGCGAGCGAATAGAAAAATATCAGGAGGCTTGAAATGGCGAAAGGTTACGTGATTGCGCATGTCGATGTGAACGACGCTGAAGGCTACAAGCCTTACATGGCTGCGAATCCGGCGATCATTGCGAAATTCGGCGGGCGTTTCATCGTGCGCGGCGGACGCTGCGAAGCGGTCGAAGGCAAGCATCGTTCGCGTCATGTGGTCATTGAATTTCCTGACTATGAAACGGCGCTCGCCTTCTACCGTTCGCCGGAATATCAGGAGAATATGAAGCGCCGGCTGGCGCATGCTGCCGCCGATACCCTGATTATAGAGGGCTATGACGCTCCCTAGTGTGGTGGTTCAGAAATTCCCCTCATTCTCGCCGCGAGTCCCTCAAGGGAATTTCTGAACCAAAACCACACTAGAATCGTAACATTGCTAGTGTCCTTCGATTCCGAAGTTCGCTTTACGGGGTGCCGCAGAAT
>CAYJNT010000326.1:0-1844 GCA_964370945.1 uncultured Hyphomicrobiales bacterium
GTGCTCAATCAACTCCGCGACATGATCATCGAGGGGCGCCTGCCTCCGGGCGCGCGCATCAATGAAGGCCAGATCGGCACCATCCTCGGCGTCTCGCGCACGCCTCTGCGCGAAGCGATCAAAAGCCTGACCAGCGAAGGCCTGGTCGAGATGGTGCCGGCCAAGGGCGCCATCGTCCGGCGCTTCACCGAAGGGGATCTCATTCAGATCCTGCAGGTGCTCAAGGTGATTGAGCAACTCGGCGCGCGGCTGACCTGCGAGCATGCGAGCGACGACACGATCAAGGGCATCTGCGACCTGCACGACCGGATGATGAAGCTCTACAGGACCGGCAATCGCCTCGAATATTTCAAGCTCAACCAGGCGATCCATACGAGCTTCGTGCAGGCTTCAGGCAATGCGGTGTTGGCCGAGATGCACGAGACGCTGCAGGCGCGCATCAAGCGGCTGCGCTATGTCGGCAACAGCGAACCCTCGAAATGGGCGAGCGCGGTCGCCGAGCATGAGGAGATGATCGCGGCTTTAAAGAAGCGTGATGCCAAGGCGCTGGCAGAGGTCGTTGGACGACATCTCGACGCGACCGTGATCCGCGTCAAAGACGTCATGTGACCTCGGCAAATCGAGGCGCCGCAGGCCGTATCGATTAAGGCGCAAAGGCTACCGAGAGGCCGCCACCGAAAAAGTAATTGCTCTCGGACGAGAAGCCGATGCCGGCCGGGGTCGCCGGCGTCGCGGTGCCGATGAGCGCGAGAAATTGCGCGGCGGTGAATTGCGGGCTGGTGATTCCGGGAACGCGGTTATCAAGCTCGACCCCGCCAAAGGCCCTCAGTTCCACGGTTGGCGCCGGCCGCACCGTGATCTGCGCTTGCGCGCCGGGAATGAACGCCACCGTCGAGCGCGACACGTCGATCGTTGAGGTCGTCACACCGCCATCGTTGAGCTGATCGTTGCCGGCGAGCGTCACGTGGCGGTGAGCCGTGGCAAGCGTGCCGCTGACCGCGAAGTCAATCATAGGCGCAATCGGCATCACCACCGTGAGCCCGACCTTGGCGCCGATGTCCCGCGATCGCAGCCTCGTCTGCGCGTCATAATACGCGACAGCGAGTCCCGCGATGCGTTGCTGCGCATAGGTCTGGCTGGTCCGCGCACCCCCGCCGAAAAACTCGAGCGACGGAATAAAAACGAGAGTGCCGGCGGAAAACTCGCTGGAGGCGTTCGCGCCCGCCCGCCACTGCCGGTGCTCGGTCTCCAGTCTCGACGGCAGGACACAGGGCCCGCACGGAAACCCGAGTTGACCGCCGAGAAGTTGCGCGGCGTTGAATTCGCTCGTCACGCTGCCCGTCTGGGTGGCGGTGACGTCCGCGAACCCGCCAACAAGTGCAATCCGGGCGTTCGCACCCGGCAACACGCCATGCGGCAGCAGAAAGCTGATCCCGCCGCTGGCGCCCTCGCCGGTCGCGCGCGGCTTGTAGGTCTGGGCAGGCCCGAGCGGCTCGAATGTGCCGACCCCAAGGTTGAAAAAGCCGAGCGAGAATGTCGGCAGGTTGAAGCTGTGGTAGGCACCGTCGATCCAGAGCTTGATGCCGCTCGTGGACGTTGTTGCCGCCGGTGTGACGATGGTCTGTGCCAGGGCCGGCGTGCCCAGAAAAATTGCGGACGCCGCTACCGCTACGCTGAAAAGTCTCTGACCCAACATGTAGAAAACGAGCCCACCCAGATTCCGGCGTTATCTTGCGTAGTTTTGCGATCGTGTCGAGGCTGGGCGGGCCAAAATCCGAACGTTTTTGAGGCGTCTATCGATCATCGGCGACGTCGGCGCGCGCGTCCGAAGCCGGAAAAGAAAA
>CAYJNT010000326.1:1944-3442 GCA_964370945.1 uncultured Hyphomicrobiales bacterium
GCGCGAGCGGGGCTTTTCGTGTCCGAATGAACGCCGCGTGCTCAGCATTTCGGCGGGCACAAATTGCCGAAGCAGCCCACCACGCGCTTTTTCCATTTCCCGGCCTCGCACACCATGCGCAGACAATAGCCGGCGGCATTGCAATCGGTGGAGCACGTCTGCTTGGCGGTCAGACACGCCTTGCCGACCGCGGCAGACTGCTTTTTCTGCGCGACCGCCGTTCCGGACGTCAGCGCCACCGCGACGACCGCGAGCGCCGCAATCCAATGAATCTTCATTTCTAACCTCCAGCCCCTTGTCCCGATCGACAGGATGATTCGATCTTAATCCTGGATGAGAATCAGGCAACTGTTACCATCGCATGACCCCACTCCTGCCGGGACCTGAACCCTGACCAACACACCGACCATTCTGGTTTTCGATTCCGGCCTTGGCGGCCTCACGGTCTATCGCGAGGTCGCGGCGGTCCGGCCCGATGCGCGATACGTCTATGCCGCCGACGATGCCGCCTTTCCCTATGGCGGCTGGCCGGAACACGACCTGTCGGATCGTGTGGTCAGCGTGATGGGCAGCCTGATCGGCCGCTACGAGCCGCAGCTGATCGTGCTCGCCTGCAACACCGCCTCGACGCTGACGCTGCAGGACTTGCGGCGGCGCTTCTCGCTCGCCTTTGTCGGCACGGTCCCCGCGATCAAGCCGGCCTGCGCCAACTCGAGGACCAAACTCGTGTCCGTGCTCGGCACCGAGGCGACGGTCGGGCGCGAATACACCAGGGCGCTGATCCGGGATTTCGCGCAGGGCTGTGACGTGACCCTTGTGGGGTCCGGTCGCCTCGCCGTGCTGGCGGAAGACATGCTGCACGGCGAACGGATCGATAATGACATCATCGTCGCTGAAATTGCGCCCTGCTTTGTCGAGAGAAACGGCGCACGCACCGACACCGTGGTGCTCGCCTGCACCCATTATCCGCTCCTCCTCGACCGGCTTCGAGCGGCCGCGCCCTGGCCGGTCACCTTCATCGACCCGGCGGCCGCGATCGCCCGGCGGGTGCAGGAGCTCCTCGGACCCGCTCCCGAAAAGATGAACGGGCGGTCCGCCCATATCCATTTCACCTCGGGAAAACGCCCCTCGGGGCCGCTTTTATCGGCTCTGTCCGGCTTCGGTTTCGGCCCGGTTCCCGTCAGCTCTCCTTGATTTGCCGGCGTATTTGACTTGGACGGCCTTTGCCCCTAGAAAACGCCCGCCTTTAAGGCTTTTCCGTCAAAAAGGCGTTTCGCGACCCGCGGTTTCGGCCGGCGCTTCGGCGTGCAGAAACCTGTCGGATCGGGGGCCATTCCCCGGTCAGAGGAGGGCGCGTTTCCTCAAACCTTTTGAAAGAGGACGCGATGTCAAAGCGCAATTCTGCAAAGTACAAAATCGACCGCCGCATGGGCCAGAATATCTGGGGGCGGCCGAAAAGCCCGGTCAACCGGCGCGAATACGGCCCCGGCCAGCACGG
>CAYJNT010000327.1:0-3430 GCA_964370945.1 uncultured Hyphomicrobiales bacterium
CTCGATGACGGCATTGTGTCGCGAGGCCTTACTTTTACATTGGTACAATTATAGCCTATGGCCCGCTGCGGCCAGTCCCGCGGCAAATGCCCGGGCGTGTCGGGCCGGGAACCGGGAGAAGGAATGGCGGATCGTCCGCGCCAGATTGTCGTTTGTTCGTGTGAGGATACGATCCCGCTCGATGCGAATGCGTTGCGCAGCGCCTGCAAGGGCGCCGAGGTGACGGCAGGGCGCGAATTCTGCCGCGCCGAGCTCGACAAGTTCCGTAGCCAGACCGCGACCGGCGGCGACATCACGGTCGCCTGCACGCAGGAAGCGCCAGTCTTTTCCGATGCGGTCGCTGACAACGGCAATGTGTGTTTAAGCTTCGTCAATATCCGCGAAAATGCCGGCTGGTCGCGCGACGCCAGGAAGGCGGCGCCGAAGATCGCGGCTTTGCTCGCAGCCGCCGCCGAGCCGGTGCCGGATGTCCCGCTGGTCAGCATGACCAGCGACGGCGTCATCCTGATTTATGGCCGCGACGAAAGGGCGATCGAGGCGGCCGAGCTTCTGAAGGATCACCTCGATATCACGGTCCTGATCGCCAAGCCGTCGGGGCTCAGCCCTCGCCGCGTGACGGACTATCCGGTGGTGAAGGGAACGATCAGCGCGGCCAAAGGCAATCTCGGCGCGTTCGAAGTCACCGTCGATGATTTCGCGGCGGCAAAGCCATCCTCGCGCGGCGAGATCGTCTTCGCCATGCCGCGCGACGGCGCGAAATCGCGCTGCGATCTCATTCTCGATCTCTCCGGCGGCGCGCCGCTGTTCCCGGCGGTCGACCTGCGTGACGGCTATCTGCGCGCCGATCCGGGAGACCCCTCGGCGATGCTGCGCGCGGTGCTCAAGGCGCGCGATCTCGTCGGCACGTTCGACAAGCCGCGCTACATCACGTTCACCGAAGATCTCTGCGCGCATTCGCGCTCGAAGATCGTCGGCTGCCGCCGCTGTCTTGATCTCTGTCCGGCCGGCGCGATTGCGCCGAATGGCGATCATGTCGCGATCGATCCGCTCATCTGCGCGGGCTGCGGACAATGCGCCGCGGCGTGCCCGACGGGGGCGGCGAGCTACGCATTGCCGCCGGCGGATTCGCTCATGCGCAAACTCCGCGTGCTGCTCACCACCTATCGCGAGGCGGGCGGGGCGCAGGCGGTGCTGCTGATCCACGACGAGGATCACGGCGCCGGCATGATCGATGCACTGGCGCGCCACGGCGACGGATTGCCGGAGAATGTCATTCCGGTCCAGGTCAATGAAGTCACGCAAGTCGGCCTCGAGGCGATCGCGGCGGCCTTTGCCTATGGCGCGACCGGCCTCCGTTTCCTGCTGCGCGCGCGCCCGCGTCACGATGTGACGGGGCTCAACCGCACCATCACATTCGCGGATCCGATCCTGAAAGGTCTCGGCTTCGGCGAAAGCCGCGTCGGGACGATCGAAACCGACGATCCCGATACGCTCGGCGAGACCTTGCGCGCGATCGATGACGGCGTCATCGCGCCGCGTCCGGCGAGTTTCCAGCCGGTCGGCTTGAAGCGCGACGTGCAACGGCTGGCTTTGCGCGAATTGCAGCGCGCCGCGCCGGCGCCGGTCGATGTGATCGCGCTGCCGGCCGGCGCGCCGTTCGGCAAGGTCGAAGTCAATGTCGAGGGCTGCACGCTGTGTCTCGCCTGCGTGTCGGCCTGTCCGACCGGTGCGTTGCTTGCCGATCCGGAACGCCCGGCATTGCGCTTCTCGGAAGATGCCTGCGTGCAATGCGGCTTGTGCCAGGCCACCTGTCCTGAAAAAGTCATCACGCTGCTGCCGCAGCTCGATTTCCGCGCCGCCACCGCGCCGGCGCGCGTGCTCAAGGAAGAGGAGCCGTTTTGCTGCATCCGCTGCAGCAAGCCCTTTGGCGTGAAAAGCACCATTGAGCGCGTGTCGGCCAAGCTCGAAGGCAAGCACTGGATGTACAAGGGCTCCGCGCAACGGCTCGACGTCATCAAGATGTGCGAGGATTGCCGCGTCGCGGCCATGACCGAGCAGGATTTCGATCCTTACGGCGCGCCGGAGCGGCCCAATCCGCGCACGACCGACGATTACCTGCGCGAGCGCGACAGCAAACCGACCTCGTAGTCGCGCTATTTTTTCGCGGTAGCGCGCGCCAGAAAATCCACCAGCGCCTTGCGATCTTCCGCCGAGCCGATCTGCTGTTCCGGCATCTTGGTGCCGGGCGTATAGACCGCGGGCCCGATTTCGAACAATTTCGACACGGTTTCCGGCGTCCAGACGATGTCGAGTTTTTTCAGCGCCTCGGAAAAACCGTAGCCGGGCAGGGTGGCGATGCGGCGGCCGAAAATTCCGGCCAGCGTCGGGCCGGCGCGATTGCCTTCGTCGGGAGATAGCGTGTGGCAGGCAACGCAGGCGCGGAAGATTTCCGCACCGTGGTCGCCGGCATAGGCGGCGAGCGGATCGTCATTGCCCGCGAGCGGCACCGCGCCGACATGTTCGCCGCTCAAGGCATCCCAGCGCCGCACCAGCCGGTCGGTGCCGCCGGTCAATAACGTCTTGCTGTCCGGAAAGAACGCGACCGACCAGACCGGCAATCCCGGGCCGACCAATGTGCGCGTGACATTGCGGCTCTTGCGCTCGATGATCGCGACCGACCCGCGGATGCCGGCGGCAGCGACAAGCGCGCCGTCCGGCGAGATGGCAAGCGAGATGATCGGCGATTCCTGCGCGGCGATGTCGCCGCGTTTCTCGCCGCTAGCGGACACAAAGAAGACGCGGCCGTTGGCGGCCGCCGCCGCGATCTCGCCGTTGGCCGCCAGCGCCACGGCATTGAGCGCGGCGGGCAGCGTGACAATGACCGGCGATCCGGAGCCGGCAAGCGGCCAGATCCGCACGGTCGCGTCATAGCCCGCGCTCACGAGTGTCTTTCCATCGGCGCTGAACGCAACGCCATTCACGTTTTGCGAATGGCCTTCGAGAATCCGCGGCGTGCCGCCTGAAAGCGGCCAGAGCCGGATGGTGCGGTCCCACGACGCCGACGCAATTGTGTTTCCGTCCGGCGAGATCGCAAGCGAGACGATCGGGGCGGTGTGGCCTGCGAAAGTCCGCGCCGGCGCCGGCTCGCCCGGCTTCCAGATCGCGATCTTGCCGTCCTCGCCGCCGGTCGCGAGCCGCCCGTCTTTGAGGATCGCAACCGCGTTCACCGCGCTTTCGTGAAAGCGCAACACCTGCTCGGCGGCATTGCGCTCGAACGACCAGCGGATCGCCGACGTATCGAAGCTGCCGGTGATCGCGCGCTTGCCGTCGGGCGATACCGCGACCGCGCGCACCGGCCCGCCATGCCCGCGCAATTGCGCCTGCGCGGGAAAAACAATGAGAGCGGAGAGAAAAGAGGCGAGGAGGATTT
>CAYJNT010000328.1:0-3423 GCA_964370945.1 uncultured Hyphomicrobiales bacterium
GCAATTCCTGCTGCACCTGATACGACAGCACCCGCGCGATGCCGTGACCCTCGATGACCGAGCCGAGCGCGGCCTCGATGGTGTTGACCGACAGTCGCGATGTGATGCGAACCGGGCGCGGCTTCGCCGCAGCGTCCTTGCCATGAAACATCCACACATCGCCCGGCAACAGCTGGCCAAGGGCGATCGCGTTGTGACCCGCGATGTCCGTCGGCTGCGTGATCGGTTTCGATCGCGCAAGATAATCCGGCGCGGCGCAAACCACCCAGCGGACCGCGCCGACCTTGATCGCGATCTGGCTTGAATCCGGCAGATGCGCGATCCGCAATGCTGCGTCGACGCCCTCGTCGACGAGATTGACCACGCGGTCGAGCAGAAGGAGGCGCGCCTGCACCGCGGGCTGCCCGTCCAAAAACGCGTCGAGGATCGGTCGCAGGATGCGCGCGCCCGCGATCAGCGGCGCGGTCACCGTGAGCAAACCACGCGGCGCCGTGCGCTCGCCCGCCGCCTGCATGTCGGCTTCGTCGAGATCGGTGAGCACGCGCCGGCATGACGCGGCATAGCGTTCGCCCGCTTCGGTCAGCGTGATCGCCCGCGTGGTGCGGTGCAGGAGCTTCACGCCGACATGCGCCTCGAGCGCCGCGATCGCGCGGGTCACCGCGGCGGGCGACCGGCGCAACCGCCGGCCGGCGGCCGCGAGGCTCCCCTGATCGAGCGCCGCCACAAACACGCGCATGGCCTCGAGGCGATCCATGATTATTCCGCAATCAGCAATGACTGATTGCCGGGTATAGCCATTCAACCGAAATCTGCAACGCACTAGCTCGTGACAGACGGCGGACCGCCGTCTTCAGGAGAACTGCAATGACTGGATTTCACATCCGCCGCCGCGCGCTGATTGCTGCAAGCCTTGTTGCTGCAAGCCTTGCGGCGCTCGGGCTCGCGGCCGGCCCGGCCTTTGCGGACACCGTCTCGACCCGGCCCGACCATGCCGTCACCCGGCACCGCACCGCCAAGGTCGACGGCATCGACATCTTCTATCGCGAGGCCGGTCCGGAGGATGCGCCGGTCGTGGTGCTGCTGCACGGCTTTCCGACGTCGTCCCGCATGTTCCGCAACCTGATCCCGCAGCTTTCGGATCGCTACCGCGTGATCGCGCCCGACTATCCGGCGTTCGGGCACAGCGCGATGCCGGCACGCAAGGACTTCCCTTACAGCTTTGCGACATTCGCCGACCTGACCGACAGCCTGCTCGCCCAGCTCGGTGCGACGCGTTACGCGCTCTATGTGATGGATTACGGCGCGCCGGTCGGTTTCCGGCTGGCGCTCAAACACCCGGAGCGGGTGAACGCGCTGATCGTCCAGAACGGCAACGCCTACGAAGAGGGCTTGCGGGACTTCTGGACGCCGATCAAAGCCTATTGGGCCGATCCGGACAAAAACCGCGACAAGTTGCGCAAGGTCCTGACGCTGGAAGCGACGAAATCCCAATATGTCGGCGGCGTGCGCGATGTGTCGCGAATCGATCCCGACAGCTGGGTTATCGATCACTCGCTAATGCAACGCCCCGGCAATGACGAAATCCAGCTCGACCTGTTCAAGGATTACGCGACCAATGTCGCGCTCTATCCGAAATTCCAGGACTTCTTCCGCACCCGCCAGCCGCCGACGCTGATCGTGTGGGGCAAGAACGACAAGATCTTCCCCGCCGAAGGCGCTCGTCCGTATCTGCGCGATCTGCCGCAGGCGGAGTTGCACCTGCTCGACACCGGCCATTTCGCGCTCGAGGACAAGGGCGACGAAATCGCCGCGCTGATGCGCGATTTCCTGGAGCGGAAGATCAAGCGAAACTAGCGCGCCAGAACCGGGTGACCGGCCGGCGACGGCCGATCACCCCAGCCGGTGCCCGACGTCATGATTGGTCATACGGTTTCAGTTTTTTCAGCCCCAATTTGCTATGTTTCGTAACCGATTGTTAAATCTTCTGTACACAGCGCGCCCGGTTGGTAACCTGAGGTTGTTGTTTTGGCACACCAGCGGGGAGCGTACGCCATGCGTGACATCGGAGTAATTCAATCCCTTGAGCAAATCAGGGACCGCGTCAAAGAACAATTACTGAGCGTGAAAGAATATCGAGCTTTCTTGGCCGTTCAAAAGGCGATCGACGAAATCTCCGAGGTGCGCGAGATTGTCACGTCGCTTGAGACGGTGAGGGACCAAGTACAAGATCGCCTCAACGGCGTTCGCGAATACCGGGCCCTCCTCGCGGTCGAAAAGTCGATCGCCGACATTTCGGAAGTGTTGGGTATTTTGGAAGAAGCCGCACCTGCTGTCCCAGCACCAGAAGCCCAGCCTGAAATTCGTGCGGAAGTCGCATTGGCCGAAGTCGCCACCGCGATCGGACAATCGGCACCGATCTCTCATTGGGACCACTCCGGCGTCACGCACGAACCGGCCCCGAGCACGGCGACTCCTCAACACGCGACATTCGAACCAGCGCCAGATCGAGAGCGCGAAGTGGCTGCGGCGGCCTTTGAACAACCGGAAGAACGGAAAAGGCCGGACCAAGACGTTCCAACCTGGCAGGTGGCGTAGTTCGATTCTCAAAGGACTTTCCGAGAGAAGCGCGCGTCACCCGGCTCTTGACCAAGTCTGCCCGACTCTGTCTTCCATGGAAGGCGCAGGAGGGCAGACTTGCTCGAGCAAACAATCGCAGAGGTTCAGCTGATTGAGCAGTCGATTCGCGGCAGCAGGCTTTCGGACCTGCGTGTCCGGCTCGCGTTGCGAACCTGTCTGTCGGAGTTGCGTAGCCTCGCCAGCGGCCGTGAAATTTCCGAGATCGGTGATCTGTCACGCTCCGTAACACCGCGAAATTAGGTGCCACTTAGCTGCTCGCGCTAAATTTACTGGTGCCCACCCACGCAATTCAAAAGATTATTATTTGTGAATCTTTGAACGTTTCGCGCCGGCGACCACCTCGCCCGGAGACGGGGGATTGGCTGGGTGATAGCTCAAACAGATGGGCGTTCGAATCTTTCCTGGTTTTCCAGACCCTTCGGTCGCAAAATAAAACTCGCCAGTCTTCAGTTTGCCAAGGTCGTCCGCCCTGCCGCCACCTGCTGCAATGATCTCTTGCGCGGCATTGATTGTTGCCGGCGCATTCTGCTTTCCGAAAAACTGCGTGGTGCAGTTCGATACCACCTGATTGTGAATACCGCGTGGCGCCTGTGTCGCTACAACCATGCCGAGTCCGTACTTGCGTGCTTGGGCAACGAGCCTGACGCCGCTGCTCAGGCTCAGGGTTTGTTTTCCCGACGGCAGGAAATTTTGCGCCTCATCGATCACGTAGAGGAAGCCGGACTTCGAGGGATTTTTCTTGATCCAGCCGAAGAGAGTCATTTGCAGCCGGTTGATGAAATCTTC
>CAYJNT010000329.1:0-3393 GCA_964370945.1 uncultured Hyphomicrobiales bacterium
ACCAACTACTTCGCCGCAGCCGGATATGGTTCAGCTTGATCGCAATCTGCTCTAGGTGTCCGACCCGCGCCGCTGTTTTCTATCCGCTCCTGATCGATCCCTGATCTTTCGCTTTCTCTCCCTGCTGGCCGCGTGTTCGTTCCCTGTTCCTGCGCGCAGGGAATTCGCGCGCTAAGCTTCTGAAAAGACACGCGATATCCCCTGCTTTTTCGCGTCAATAGGCCGGAAAATGTCGATTTCCCTGTAAAAATCCCTGCTGGCAGGGAATTGTGCCTTCCATGATCCGGGGCTTCCTCACTGTCGGCGGTTTGACGCTTCTGTCGCGCGTTACCGGCTTTCTGCGCGACATCATGCTCGCGGCCGTGCTCGGCGCGGGGCCGGTGGCCGACGCCTTTTTCGTCGCATTGCGGCTGCCCAATCATTTCCGCGCGATCTTTGCCGAGGGCGCATTCAACGCCGCTTTCGTGCCGGCTTACGCGCGGGTTCGGGGGCAGAGCGGGTCGGACCCCGCGCGGCTCTTCGCCGACCGCATTTTCACCATGCTGTTTGCGAGCCAGGTCATTCTGCTCGCACTCGCACTTTTCTTTACGCCCGGGGTGATCGATCTGCTGGCGCCGGGATTGCGCGGCGACGCCAGCCGCTACCCGCTCGCGGTCGAGCTGACCCGCATCACCTTTCCATATCTCTTGCTGATTACGATCGTCACGCTCTACGGCGGCATGCTCAACACGCTGCATCGTTTTGCAGCGGCCGCCGCGGCGCCGATTCTGCTCAATCTGTCGATGATGGCGACTTTGGCGCTCGCGGCATTTTTCCCGACCGCCGGCCACGCCGCCGCCTGGGGCGTGCTGATCGCCGGCATTCTCGAAGCGTTGCTGCTCTACGCTGACGCATGCAGGGCGGGTGTGATCGCGCGTTTTCGTTGGCCGCAAATCGACGAGGACGTGCGCAAGTTTTTCCGCGCGCTCGGTCCGGCGACCGTCGGCTCCGCCGGCGTGCAGCTCGCGCTGTTTGCCGACACCGTGATCGCAACGTTTCTCGCAACTGGCGCGATATCGGCTCTTTACTATGCCGATCGTCTCAACCAGCTGCCGATTGGTGTGATCGGCATCGCGATCGGCACGGTTCTGCTTCCGGACATGGCGCGCAAGCTTGCCGCGGGCGACGAGTCCGGCGCGAGCCATGCGCAGAACCGCGCCTTCGAACTGACGTTGCTCCTCTCCGTCCCTTGTGTCGTCGCGTTCCTGATCGTTCCCGATCTCATCATGCGCGCGCTGTTCCAGCGCGGCGCGTTCACCGCGGCCGACGCGCAAGCCGCCGGGGCAACCTTGTCGGCCTATGCGATCGGCCTCGTTCCCTTTGTTCTGATCCGCAGCGCGACCGCGACATTCTTTGCGCGCGGCGACACCGCGACTCCGGTCAAGGCCTCGCTGATCGCCGCGGCCGTGAATATCGCATTCAAGATCGCGCTGATGGGACCGCTGGCGCAGGTTGGCCTTGCCCTGGCGACGTCGATCGGCGCCTGGATCAATCTCGCCTTGGTTCTGTGGTTTGCATCGCGCGCGGACTTGCTGCGGATCGATGCAAGACTGAAACGGTCCTTGCTGATCATGGCAATATGCGGGGCCGTTCTTGCGATCTTCCTCTGGTATTCCAGCGCTCCAGTCATGCGTTGGCTGTCGTCGAAAGCTGTGATGCGTGACGAAATTGCATTGATCGTTCTGGCGATGGCGAGTGCCGCTATTTACGGCGGCTTGGCGATCGCAATACTGGGCAAAAGCTGGTTTGACGGTTTTCGAAGCGCCGCGAAAGCCTGACCGGCCGAAAACGCCACGTGGACAAACAAGGCTCGCCCCGCTAAGGGAAGCGCCAAGGCATTTCTTCAAAGCAATCAGAAGTTTGGGCCGCGATTGATTGTTGCGATTCCATGCCTATGTCGCCGCTTTGCATTGATGACCATCAGATGACTGTCCAGTTTGCCCGCCATATGTCCCGCGCCACCGCGCTGTGCCTTGCATTGGCGCTTGCCGCTTGCGGCGAGGCTCCCAAACAGGCCGCGCCGCCGCCACCCGCGGTGACGGTCGCCAATCCGGTCAAAAGAAAGATCAACGACTTCGACGAATATGTCGGCCGCTTCGTCGCGATCGATTCGGTTGAAGTGCGCGCGCGCGTCTCCGGCTATCTCGAGAAAGTCCATTTCACCGATGGGCAGAATGTGAAGGAGGGCGACCTACTTTTCACCATCGACAAGCGGCCGTTCCAGAACGCGCTCGATCAATCGCGCGCGCAGCTCGCGCAGGCCAAGGCCAATCTCGCTTTTGCGGAATCCGATCATATCCGCGGCCAGCAACTCGTGCGCGACAAGACCATCACCGAGCAGACCTTCGAGCAACGTCTGCAGGTCAAGCGCACCGCCGAGGCCAGCGTTCAGGCCAATGAGGCGATGGTGCGCCAGGCCGAGCTCGATCTGCAATTCACCGAATTGCGCGCTCCGGTCGCTGGCCGCATCGGCGATCGCCGCATTTCGCCGGGGAACCTGATCACCGGCGGCACGTCCGGAAACACGTCGCTCCTCGCGACCATCGTCTCGAATGATCCGATCCGGTTCGAATTCACCCTCGATGAAGGCTCGTTCCTGCGTTACGAGCGCATTGCGAGAAATGGCACCGATGTCGCAAGCCGCGGCGCCGGTGTTCCGGTGGCGCTGAAGTTGATCGACGAGACCGAATTCAGCCATCGCGGCCGCATGGATTTCATCGACAACGTGATCGACCGCTCGACCGGCACCATCCGCGGCCGCGCGGTGTTCCGCAATCTCGATTCGGTCTTCACGCCCGGCATGTTTGCGCGCGTGCAGGTGCCGGCTTCTCCCCCTTACGAGTCGTTGCTGGTGCCGGATGTCGCAATCGGCAGCGAGCAGGTCCGCAAGTTCGTCTACGTGGTCGGCCCGGACAATACGGTTTCGCAGAAATTCCTGGTGCTCGGGCAACTAAGCGATCATCTGCGGGTGGTGAAGGAAGGCTTGCTTCCGACCGACCGCGTGATCGTAAATGGCATGGTGCGGGCGAAGCCCGGCGCGAAGGTGACGCCGCAGGAGGGTGCGCCGACTGCCACGGCGCCCTCGGCCGCTGCGCCGGCCACCTCCGCTCAGAGATGACGGCGCGCGTATGAAGATATCGCACTTCTTCATCGACCGGCCGATTTTCGCAGCAGTGGTCTCCATCGTGTTCGTGATTCTTGGCGGCGTCGCCTTCCTGCGCCTGCCGGTCGCGCAATATCCGGAAATCGCCCCGCCGATCATCACCGTGACCGGCCAGTTTCCCGGGGCCAGCGCCGAAACGGTGGCCGAGACCGTGGTCGCGCCGATCGAGCAGCAGATCAACGGCGTCGAGA
>CAYJNT010000330.1:0-3392 GCA_964370945.1 uncultured Hyphomicrobiales bacterium
GTGGAGCGCCGTAAGGCGAGGCCGGCCGATCGCAAGGCTGGTCGCCTGCTTCGAGAGAGCAGGCATCCCGGGTGCGCCATACGGCGCTCTGCTCCCTCTCATTTGAGGGAGCGCGAAGGAAGAACCGCTCCGGAGAGAGCGGGCCAAGGAAAATCAGGACTGAACTCGCGCGGGACTCCGCGACGAGAATATTGGCGTGCGTTTAGCGCCGGGCTGTTTGAAATTTGAATCGAGATACCGCCGTAGGGTGCGCAAAGGCGCGCCCGGATGGCAGAGTGCGTTCCGCATGCATACTCGCGCCGTGCGCACGTTTCCGCCGCGTGGGCACGGCGCGGAGTTTATGCCCGGTCGGCGCAAGCGCCGAACCGGGTGCGCCTTTGCCCACCCTACGAATTCCCTCCCTGAAGGAGATAGCACCGCACGCTACGCCAGCAGCTGCCTTGCAATCAGCATACGCTGGATCTGGTTGGTCCCTTCATAGATCTGCGTGATCTTGGCGTCGCGATATAGCCGTTCGACTTCCATGCCGCGGATATAGCCCATGCCGCCGTGAATCTGCACCGCGTTGGCGGTATGCGCCACCGCCGCGTCGGCAGCGAAGCATTTCGCCATCGAGCATTCCGTGGTCGCGCGCTCGCCGCGATCGAGCTTGGCGGCGGCATCGTGCGTCATCAAGCGTGCCGCGTGGAGGTCCTTCGCCATGTCGGCGAGCATCCATTGCACCGCCTGAAACTCCGCAATCGCCTGGCCGAATTGCTTGCGCTTCTTGGCCTGCGCGACGGACGCCTCGAGCGCGCCCTGCAAAATGCCGACCGCGAGCGCGGCGATGCCGACGCGGCCCTTGTCGAGCACGCTCATCATCATGTGAAAGCCGCGATTGAGCGGACCGAGCAAGGCGGTCTTCGGCAGTTTGATGTCATCGAAATGCAGCGCGCCGACCTGTGAGGCGCGCTGGCCCATCTTGTGCTCGTGCCGGCCGATCCGGTAGCCGGGCTGATCCTTGTCGACAATGAAAATGCTCATGCCGCGCTTGCCGAGTTCGGGCGCGGTGCGCGCCAGCACGACCGCGAAATCGGCGACCGGCGCGTTGTGGATCCAGAGCTTGCCGCCCGACAGCGTCCAGCCGTCCGGCGTTTGCATCGCCGTGGTCTTGATGCCGGAGACATCCGAGCCCGCTTCCGCTTCAGTGATCGCATAAGCGCAGCGGCGCTTCGCAGCGAGCAGCGGGCGCAGATAAAGCTGCTGCTGCTCGGGCGTGCCGTGCGTTGCGAGCAGCGTGCCGACGAGCTCGACCAGGCCGCATTGATCGGCGATCGAGGCATACCCGCGCGACAACTCCTCCATGACATAGGCGTAGGACACTGCATCGGCGCCGGCGCCGCCGAGTTCGTCCGGCACGGTGATGCCGAACATGCCGAGCTTCGCCATCGCCGCATAAAGCTCCGCCGGAAACCGCTCGCTTTCGTCGAGTTCGGCCGCGATCGGGCGGATTTCCTTGTCGGCGAATTGCCGCGCGGTGCCGCGGATCATGGCGTGGCGGTCGAGGTCGCGCGCGTTGTCGATCTGATTCATGTTGCGATGCGATTGATGTTGGTTGCGCCGTCGGCGGCTTGTCGCGCGCGCGAGCTTAGTTAGAATTTGACAGCGCGTCACTCGAAATTTAGAACGATCTAATAAGGCGATAAAGCCAAAAATAGCGTCTCGCGGGAGGACGCCGGACCGACAGGAGGTCTCCTTGCGACGGGTCACTGCTGACGAGGCCGTAGCGCTCATCCGCTCCGGCGACACCATCCTCATCGGCGGATCGGGCGGCGGCCACGCCGTGCCGGAAGCCTTGATGGCGGCGGTCGAGCGGCGGTTTCTCGCCGAAGGCGAGCCGCGCAACATCACGGCGCTGCATCCGGTGGGCCTCGGCGACAGCAAGACGCAGGGCGCGCAGCATTTCGCGCATGAAGGCCTGCTCAAGCGCGACGTCGGCGGCACCTTCGTCAACTCGCCGAAAATCTCCGACCTCGCGATCGCCGACAAGATCGAAGGCTATACGCTGCCGCAAGGCGCGCTCTCGCAGCTGATGCGCGAGATGGCGGCGGGACGCGCCGGCCTGCTGACCAAGACCGGCCTGCACACTTTCGTCGATCCGCGTCATGGCGGCGGCCGGCAAAGCAAATCCGCCAAGGAGGATCTGGTCGAGCTCGTGCAATTCCGCGGCGAGGAGTATCTGTTCTACAAGCCGTACCACATCGACGTCTGCTTCATCCGCGGCACCACCGCCGACGAAGACGGCAACGTGTCGATGGAGGAGGAAGCGTTTTTCGGCGAGATGCTGTCGGAAGCGCAGGCGACGCGGCGCTGCGGTGGCATTGTCATCGTGCAGGTCAAGCGTATGGCGAAGCGCGGCACGCTGCACTGCAAGCACGTGAAAATCCCCGGCATCCTCGTCGACTATGTCGTGGTCGAGCCGGAGCAGTGGCAGACCTTCGAGACATATTACAGTCCGGCTTATTCCGGCGAATTGAAAATCCCGCTCACCGACATTCCCGTGTTGCCGTTTGATGCGCGCAAGATCGTGGCGCGCCGCGCGGCGATGGAATTGTTTCCGGGCGCGATCTGCAATCTCGGCTCCGGAATTTTCACCGGCATCGCCAATGTCGCGGCCGAGGAAGACGTGCTCGACGACATTTGCCTCACCAACGAGCAGGGCATGATCGGCGGCGCGCCCGCGTCCGGCGGCGAAGCCGGCGCCTCGCGCAATCATGCCGCCATGATCGATCAGCCCTATCAGTTCGATTTCTATGACGGCGGCGGGCTCGATCTCGCCTTCCTGTCGTTTGCGGAATTCGACGAAGCGGGCAACGTGAATGTCAGCCGCTTCGGCAATCGCATTGTCGGCCCGGGCGGCTTCATCAATATCAGCCAGAACGCCAAGACCGTGATTTTCGGCGGCACCTTCACTGCGGGCAAAAGCGAATTGTCCTGGCCCGGTGGGAAAATGAAGATCGCGACGGACGGCAAAGGCCAGAAGCTCGTGAGAGCCGTCGAGCAGATCACGTATAGCGGAAGTTTTGGCGCGCAGCGCGGCCAGCGCGCGCTCTACATCACGGAGCGTGCCGTGTTCCAGCTCGGTGCCGGCGGCGTCGAACTGATCGAGATCGCGCCCGGCATTGACATCGAGCGCGATGTGCTCGGCCGCATGGGTTTCCGGCCGAAAATCGCGAAAACCGTCAAGACCATGGACGCGCGGCTGTTCCGCCCGGAGCGGATGAATCTTGCGGCCAACCTCGCCGGCAAGCCGCGGCGGCAGCGCTCATCGCGGCTCGATCTGCCAGAAGCGGCGCAGTGAGCATGATCCGAAAAGGCCTGCCCCGGACTTGATCCGGGGTGGCTACCGGTTT
>CAYJNT010000331.1:0-3354 GCA_964370945.1 uncultured Hyphomicrobiales bacterium
ACCTCACGCGCATCATCGACGGCGTGACGCTCGCACGCGATCTCATCAATACGCCTTCGAACGACATGGGCCCACAGGAACTGGAAGATGCCGCCCGCGCGCTCGCGAAGAAGCACGGCGCAACGGCGAGTTGCATCGCCGGCGACGATCTCCTCAAAAACAATTTTCCGCTCATTCACGCCGTCGGCCGTGCGTCGTCGCGCGCGCCGCGCCTGATCGATCTGCGCTGGGGCGATGCCAAGCATCCGAAAGTGACGCTGGTCGGAAAGGGCGTGTGCTTCGATACCGGCGGGCTCGACATCAAGCCCGACAGCGCCATGCTGATCATGAAGAAAGACATGGGCGGCGCGGCGAATGTGCTGGCGCTCGCGCATATGGTCATGGATCGCAAGCTGAAGGTCGCATTGCGTGTGCTGATCCCGGCGGTGGAGAACTCGATTTCCGGTTCGGCCTTTCGACCGCTCGACATTTATCCTTCACACAAGGGCATCACGGTCGAGATCGGCAATACCGACGCCGAAGGCCGGCTGGTGCTCGCGGATGCGCTCGCGTTCGCCGATGAAGAGACGCCCGACCTGCTGATCGATATGGGGACGCTGACCGGCGCCGCGCGCGTCGCGCTCGGTCCGGAATTGCCGCCTTACTACACCGACGACGAAACGCTCGCCGCCGACATCGCAAAGCATGCTGCGGCGGAGCGCGATCCGCTCTGGCGCATGCCGTTCTGGCAGCCTTACGATTCCATGCTCGATTCAAAAACCGCCGACGTGAACAACGTCTCGTCCGGCGGCTTTGCCGGCTCGATCACCTGCGCGCTGTTTCTCAAGCGCTTCGTGAGCAAGGCCAAGGCGTTCGCGCATTTCGATATCTACGCCTGGACGCCATCGGCAAAGCCCGCCCGCCCCGAAGGCGGCGATTGCCAGGCCGCGCGGGCGCTCTACGCACTCCTGAAAACGCGTTACGGTTGACGTTGTGACGTCTCTCGACCCAAGATTCGATCCAAGGCTCACGCCGGCGCGGCCCGATCTCGCGGCGAAATCGCTGCAAGGCCGCGTGACGGCTGACCGCTTCGTCGAAGGTGTGGCGCGCGAAGTGATCGACCCGCAGGCGCCGTTGCGCCGCGCCCCGTCGCACGAAGCCCCGCTCGACACCGAGGCGCTCAAGGGCGAGCGCGTCACCGTCTACGAGACGACTGGCGAAGGCTGGTGCTGGGGGCAACTGGAATCCGACGGCTATGTCGGATGGCTGCCGGCCAATGCGCTGGCCAAGCCCGGCGCGCGGCCGACGCACAAGGTCTCGGCGCTGCGCACGCTGGTCTTCCCCGCTGCCGACATCAAGCAGCCGCCGATGGAATCGCTCTCACTCGGCGCGCGGCTTGCGATCGCCCGCATGGACGAGCGCTTTGCGGTGACAACAGCCGGCGGATTCATTCCGACGCCGCACGTCTCACCGATCGAGACATACGAAAGTGATTTTGTGTCGGTCGCAGAGAAATTCCTCGGCGTTCCGTATCTTTGGGGCGGAAAGACCGGTTTCGGCATCGATTGCTCCGGCCTTGTGCAGATGTCGTTGAATGCCTGCGGCATTCCATGTCTGCGCGACAGCGACATGCAGGAGCGCAATGCCGGCGCGCCAATCCATGTATCACTGAAAGATCTTCGGCGCGGCGACCTGATCTTCTGGAAACGGCATGTCGCTATCGCGCGCGACAACGCCACCATCGTCCATGCCAATGCGTTTCACATGGCGGTGACGATCGAACCGGTGACGGAGGCTGTCGCGCGCATCGGCGCGACCGGCTCGGAGATCACCAGCGTGCGCCGCATGGCCGCCTCAACATGACGCCTTCCCGCAGCGGCGCATCGAATCGATCATGTATTTGAGGCTGTTGCGACCGGGATGGCCGATAATCGCGATGTCGCCGATCACATAGGCCGGCGTCGCCTGCAGGCCAAGCTGATTGCCAAGCCGCACATGCGCCTTCATCGTTTCGGTGATGGTGTCGTCGTCGGCGAGGCCGAGGATTTTCTGCTCGTCGAGCTTGAGAGCGCGCACGACTGAAAGGGCGCGCTGGCCGTCGATTACCCCGCGGCCTTCGTAGATCTTGCGGTGGAATGCATAGAATTGCGCAGGCGTTGCGGTTTTTGCGACCGCGAGCTCGACGCGACCCGCCAGGATCGACGGGATACCGAGCACCGGGAACGGCACCAGCACGAGCGCCAGCTTCTTGTCCGCCGCGATCATGGCGTCGAGTTCGGCGGAGGCGCTGCGGCAATAGGGGCAATTGAGATCGTAGAATTCGACCAGCGTGACGTCGCCCTTCGGATTGCCGGCGACCACGGCGCCCGGCAGTTTCTCCGCCGCGCCTCTCAGTTCGGCCGCGATCCGATGATTGGCGACCGGGCGGCCGTCATCCGCCATGATCGGAATCGCGGGCGCGGGCGTTCCCTGCGCGAGTGCGGCTGCCGGAAACAACACAAGACATGCGAGGAGAATAATCGCCCGATTCACCATGCGGGTATTCATGCGAGACCTTGCGATGAATGAGGAATCAATAAAGCGTGAAGCATCAATATCCCCGCTTGCGATCGACGAGATGCTCGAGCGGCTCGCCGCTTTCGAAGCGGCCGATCTGGCGCGCGATATCGGCGATGATCGCTTCCGGCGAGATATCGCCCGCGTTGTGTGGCGTGACGGTCACTTTAGGATGCGTCCAGAGCGGGCTCTCAACCGGCAGCGGCTCTTCTGGAAACACATCGAGTGCCGCGCCCGCGAGCGTGCCTTCATCGAGCGCCTTCAAGATATCGGCATCGACCTGAAGCTGGCCGCGGCCGGCATTGATCAGGAACGCGCCGCCAGCGGCGCCGTCGCGCTTGAGCTTGCGCAACAGCGTCAGATTGAGGATGCCGTTGGTTGCCGCCGTTGACGGCAAAAGCACGATCAGGATTTCGGTCTTTGCAAGAAATGCATCCAGTTGCGGACCTGCGAAAGTCTCGACGCCGGGAATCGTTTTCGGCGACGCGCTCCAGCCGACGACCTTGAAGCCAACGCGGGAAAGAGTGTCGGCCGCGTGTGCACCGATGACGCCGAGACCCATGACACCGACGGTGACGTCGCTCGCCGCCGGCTGCTCATGACCTTTCCAGACGCGCTCACGCTGCTGCGCATCGTAAAGCCGCTGGCGGCGATGGAACATCAGCGCGTGCAGCACGCAATATTCGGTCACGCGCATGCTCAGGTTCGGATTGGCCGCGCGCACGAGCGACACGTTGGGTAAATCCGGATCGGCGAGCACGTGATCCGCGCCCGCGCCGAGATTGAACATGACCTTCAAATTCGGAAACTGCATCGGCA
>CAYJNT010000332.1:0-2184 GCA_964370945.1 uncultured Hyphomicrobiales bacterium
GTGCCGTCGCGCAGATAAACGAGCACGCCACGGCCTTCCGCCTTGAACCGCGCGAGCGCCGCATTGATGGTCTTGGCGCCGCCGAACACATCGCCGATCACGTCGGCGCGGTGCAGCCGCGCGGGGATATCGCGGCCATCGCCGATCTCGCCGTGCACGAACGCCATGTGGTGCTGTGGATCGAATGGCGTCACGAAGGCGAAGCCTTGCAGCGTCCCGATCGGCGAGGCGACCGGAAATTCGCCGACGCGCTCGACGAGCTTCTCGCGCGCCTCGCGATAGGAAATGAGATCGGCGACCGATACACGATGCAGCTTGTGCTTCTGCGCGAAATCCGCGATCTGCGGGCCGCGCATCACCGAGCCGTCGTCATTGACCAGTTCGCAAATGACGCCGACCGGCTCGAGCCGCGCGAGCTTGCAGAGATCGACCGCGGCTTCGGTATGGCCGGAGCGCATCAGCACCCCGCCCTCTCTCGCGATCAGCGGAAAGACATGCCCGGGCCGGACGAAATCGTTGGCGCCGGCATTGCCATTGGCGAGACCCCGCACCGTCGCGGTGCGATCTTCTGCCGAAATCCCGGTGGTGGTGCCATGCGCGTAATCGACGCTGACCGTGAACGCGGTGTGATGCGGTGAATCGTTCTGCGACACCATCGGATCGAGGCGGAGCCGCCGCGCATGATCGAGCGGCAGCGGCGTGCAGACGATGCCCGACGTATTGCGGACGATGAATGCCATTTTCTCCGGCGTGGCATGCACCGCCGCCATCACGAGGTCGCCCTCGTTCTCGCGGTCGTCGTCGTCGACCACGACTACGATCTCACCGCGGGCAAAGGCCGCGATCGCCGCTTCGATCTTCCGGTGATGTTCGTTCACTCTGGTTCTATCCTATGGCTGGCGCAGAGTTCGTAGGGTGGGCTGAGCGAAGCGAAGCCCACGCTGTCCCCCGTGGGCACGGCGCTTCGCGCCTTTGCCCACCCTACCTCTGGATCGCCCGCCTGCGCGGCCGATGACACTAGGCGCGCGGCGGGAACGGCCATCCCGGCCCGTCTCCCATCTGTCCACGATGACGCAGATAATGATCCGCGAGCACACATGCCAGCATGGCTTCGCCGACCGGCACGGCGCGGATGCCGACGCAGGGGTCGTGGCGGCCGGTGGTCGCGATATCGGTCTCGGTGCCATATTTGTCGACGGTCTGGCGCGGCTTCAAAATCGACGAAGTGGGCTTCACTGCAAAGCGCGCGACGATCGGCTGGCCGGTGGAAACCCCGCCGAGAATCCCGCCGGCGTGATTGGACAGAAAGCGCGGCTTGCCGTCATTGCCCATGCGCATCTCGTCGGCATTCTCCTCGCCCGACAGCATCGCGGTCGCGAAACCGTCGCCGATCTCGACGCCCTTCACCGCATTGATGCCCATCATGGCCGACGCGATCTCGGCATCGAGCTTGCCGTAAACCGGCGCGCCCAGGCCGGGCGGCACATTCTCCGCCACCACCTCGATCACCGCGCCGATGGACGAGCCGGATGTGCGCACGCCGCCGAGATAGTCCGCCCATTTCTCGGCGGTGGCCGCGTCGGGGCAGAAGAACGGATTGTTGGGAATCTCGTTCCAGTCCCATTTGTCGCGGTTGACCTTGTGCGGGCCCATCTGCACCAGCGCGCCGCGCACGATCATGCCCGGCACGATCTTGCGCGCGATGGCACCGGCGGCGACCCGCGCCGCCGTTTCGCGCGCGGAGGCGCGCCCGCCGCCGCGATAATCGTGGACGCCGTATTTGACGTCGTAGGTGTAGCCGGCATGGCCGGGCCGGTATTTGTCCTTGATCTTCGAATAATCCTTCGAGCGCTGGTCGACATTGTCGATGACAAGCGCGATCGGCGTGCCGGTCGTGACGTCGTTGCCGCTCACCTCATCGGTGAACACGCCGGAGAGGATGCGGACGGTGTCCGGCTCCTGCCGTTGCGTGGTGAATTTCGACTGACCCGGCCGGCGGCGATCGAGATCGCGCTGGATCTCGGCCGCGGTGAGCGGAATCCGCGGCGGGCAGCCATCAACCACGCAGCCGATCGCCGGCCCGTGGCTCTCGCCAAAGGTCGTGACGCGGAACATGTGGCCGAAGGTGTTGAAAGACATCGGATTTGCTCAAGCTCGCGGTGGTGGTAGCCCGCGTGTTCCGCG
>CAYJNT010000332.1:2284-3349 GCA_964370945.1 uncultured Hyphomicrobiales bacterium
CCGGCCGAGCGCATCCGCTTCATTCTGGGCGACGCCAATATCAAGACCATCGTGTCGATGTCCGCCTTCGCGGAGCGGCTCGACACCTTCGACGTGCGCAAGATTTTTCTCGACGGCGCGAAATACAAGATCGATGCGCGGCCCGGCACGCACCTGTCCGCCGGCGAGGTCGCTGCGCCGGTCGATGCGCTCTGCTACGTCATCTACACCTCCGGGACCACCGGCAATCCGAAGGGCGTTGCGATCGAGCATCCGTCGATCTGCAATTTCGTCCGCGTCGCTTCCGAACTTTACGGCTATCGCGCCGGCGACCGCGTCTATCAGGGCATGACCATCGCCTTCGACTTCTCGGTCGAGGAAATCTGGGTGCCGCTGATGGCCGGCGCGACGCTGGTGCCGGCCCGCCCGGGCGCGAGCCTCGTCGGCGACGAGCTCGCGGATTTCCTGAGCGAGCGCGCCGTCACGGTCATGGCCTGCTGCCCGACCCTGCTCGCGACCATCGAGCGCGATCTGTCGCTGCTGCGCATCCTGCTCGTCGGCGGCGAAGCCTGCCCGCACAATCTCGTCGTGCGCTGGCACCGCGCCGGCCGCACGATCCTCAATTCCTACGGCCCGACTGAAGCCACCGTCACCGCGACACTGACCGAATTGACCCCGGACAAGCCGGTGACCATCGGCGTGCCGCTGCCGACCTATTCGATCGTCATTCTCGATGCCGAGAAGGACGAGACCGTAGCTCCTGGCGAACTCGGCGAGATCGGCATTGCCGGCATCGGCCTGGCGCGCGGCTATATCAACCGCGACGAACTGACCGCCAAGAAATTCATCCACGACTTCGTCGGCATTCCCGGCAACGTCTCCGGCCGCATCTACCGCACCGGCGACCTCGGCCGCATCAATGACGAGGGCGAGATCGAATATCGCGGCCGCATCGATACCCAGGTGAAGATCCGCGGCTATCGCATCGAATTGAACGAGATCGAGGCGGTGCTGCTGGAATTGCCGCAGATCGCGCAGGCCGCGGTCACGACCTTCGAGCCGGACGAAGGCCAGGTCGAGATCGTC
>CAYJNT010000333.1:0-3344 GCA_964370945.1 uncultured Hyphomicrobiales bacterium
CAAAAAGGCCGCCGCTGATCGCGGCGGCCTTTTTCGTTGTCAGATTTCAGATAACGACGACTTTGGTGCCGACCTTCACGCGTTCGTAGAGGTCGACCACGTCCTCGTTGCGCATCCGGATGCAGCCCGACGACACCGCATGCCCGATCGTCCACGGCTCATTGGACCCGTGAATGCGATAGAGCGTCGAGCCGAGATACATCGCACGCGCGCCAAGGGGATTATTCGGCCCGCCCGCCATGAAATGCGGCAGGTCCGGGCGGCGCTTGAGCATCTCCGCCGGCGGACGCCAATCCGGCCATTCCGATTTGCGCGAAATCTGCTTCACCCCGGCCCAGGTGAAACCCGGCTTGCCGACGCCGATGCCGTAACGGATCGCCTTGCCGTTGCCCTGCACCAGGAACAGAAAGCGCTGCGGCGTGTCGATGATGACGGTGCCGGCCGGCTCCTTGCCCATGTAACCGACGACCTGCTTCATGTAGCGCGGATCGACCGCGGGCTGCGCGGGCTCCGCTCCATAGCCGGGGCCGACCATATGCGCGGGATCGTTGCGCACATACATCGGCGCGGGCGGCGGCGGCATCTGCACGTCTGGCTGCTGCAGCAGCACATGCGGCTGCATCACCGGCGGCGCCGCGTTTGGCCCGCCGCCATCCGGGTGGCGCGGACCTCGCGGCTGCTGCGCGCCGCGGAACAGAAATTCGACAAAGCCCCCGCCGAGGTCGCCGGCCCGGTATGGCGTCGAGACCGGCATCGCCTGCGCGCCATAGGCATTGGGGTTTGATTGGATGGACTGCGCGGAAGCCTGCCCGATCAGGGCCATTCCGCATGCGCTCGCTGAGAGCGCCAACACGAACACTCGCTGCATCGACGTACCCGTTACTTGATCGTCGTTCGATGAAGAGCGCTTAACAACGCTCTCCGGATGCGCGCGATTATCATGGTGAAGATTCGACTGATTATTAAACGCGCGGCGGCGCACGTCACGAACACGCACGCTTTGACGCTTTACTTTCGATTAGCGTTTATTTTGTCTAAACAGCGCGCGATCTTGGTTAACGGATTTCGCATCACGTACATGAACCCTGTGTTAAGTGGCATCGCCTACAAGAAGGAAAATCCTGTGGGGGCGTTGATGCCAAGACAGCGTAGAAAGTTTCGCGTTGAGGAAATGGTCCACGGCGACATGCCGATGGAGGCCTTCGCCGAAGGCAATTCCGAGAATGCCGCGCGCCACGCCGAAATGATGGCGGAGTTGCGCGCGCTTCGCGCCATGATGAGTAACGTCAAGCCCGCTACGGGCGAAGCCGCGCCGCAGCCAGACACGAAGGTCGTCGAAGTTGCGAAGGAAGCGCGCAAGCTGAAGATCGAAATGGACGTCATCGATCAGGCGATCAAGAAAACCAAGGGCGAGATGGTCTCGCTGCAGGATACCGGCCTCGACGGCGGCCAGATGGCGCGCGTCACGCAGGAGCTCGCGGCCGTCAAGGAAGGCACGACGGACGCGACCGACCGCATCCTGAAAGCCGCCGAGACGATCGAGCAGACCTCCTCCACCCTCATCGCTGCGCTCAAGGGCGGGCATGAACAGGGCATGGCGCAGGACATCCAGGACCAGGTGACGCAGATTTTCGAGGCCTGCAATTTCCACGACCTCACCAGCCAGCGCATCAGCAAGGTGGTGTCGACGCTGAAAACGGTCGAGGATCACATCGCCCAGATGGTCGAGATCTGGAGCGCGATCGAACGCTTCACCAATTATGTCGGGCGGCTCGCGCCTCCGACCGGCGAGGAAGCAATGCTCAACGGGCCGAAGCTCGACGGCGACGAAGGTCACGCCTCGCAGAACGACATCGACGCGATGTTCCACTGATTGCGCGCTAGTCTAGCTGCGCGGCCGCCTGATCGCGGCCATGCAGCCGAGCGCGAGCACGGTGAATCCGGCCGCGAGCGCCAAGCCGGCCGGGTCCGAGAAACGCTCGACCACAATCGCGAGCACGAACGGCGCCACGGCCTGCATGATCTGGAACGGCTTGGCGATGCGGCCCAGCAGACGCCCGTAACCGGCGGCTCCGAACAAGGCGAGCGGCACCGCCCCGCGCGTGATGGTGATCAGGCCATTGGCCGCGCCGAACATAATCGCGAAGACCATCGCGACCGGCACCGAAAAACCGAATGCCACCAGCAACCCGAAGCCGGCGATCAGCATCGCCAGCGCAAAGCGCGCGATGTTGAGCGGATGCACGTTGCTTGCGAATACGAATTCGCAAAGCCGCGCGGCAACCTGCGAGGGCCCGAACAACGCGCCGATCAGGACGACGGTCGAGGGATCGATCCCTGCTCGTCCGAACATCGCCAGAAGATGCGCGGCGAGCCCGGACGGCACGAAGGCGTAGACCGCGAAGGCGGTGGCGACCAGCACGAAGGCAAATCCGCGCGACGGCAACGGCGCGGACGGCAGCGCGATATTGGCGTCGAACGGCTTTTCGGCCGCGGCGGCGCGGGTGCGCGGCAGCAGGAACGCGTGCAAAGGCGCAGCGACCAGCGCCAGCAAGCCGGCGAAGATCAGATAGGTCGTCTGCCAGTCGGTCCACGACAGGAAAAACTGCGTCGCCGGCCAACTGACGGTCGAGGCAAAGCCGCCGGCGAGCGTGAGCGCGGTGATCGGGCGGCGCGCGTTATGCGCGAAAATCCGGCCGAGTGTCGCAAAAGCCGGATCGTAGAGCGTGGCCGAAATGGCGACGCCGAGAACGATCCAGGTCGCAAGATACGCGACCGGATGCGACGCGAGCGTCAGGCCGACCAATCCGAATGCGCCCACGAGCGCGCCCGCCGACATCACCACGTGGCCGCCATGACGATCGATCAATCCGCCGACCGTCGGCGCGCAAAATCCGGCGACCAGCAAGGCGAGCGAAAAGCCTGACATCGCGAAGGTGAGCGACCAGCCGCGCTCCGCCGCGATCAGCGGCATCATCAGGACGGGCGGATAAAACAGCGCACCCCAGGCGAGAATCTGCGTGACGCCGAGAACGAGCACGGCGCGCCAGGGTCCGAAAAGCATTGGACCGAAAACGAAATCGCGGGGTTTGGGCATTAGATCACGATGATTTTGGATCGATTCGAACCAAAATCATAAACGTGATCGATTCGATTAGAGGAGAGCATGATGTCGTCCGAAAACCGCTTCGCACTTTTCGGCATCATGCTCTGCGGGTGGGCGTCACCCTAGAGCATGATCGCGCTGAGATGAAGCTGTCTCACATTGTCATGCCCCGCGCAGGCGGGGCATCCAGAAACTGCAGTCCATATCGAGACGTATCAAAACTGGATCGCCCGCTTTC
>CAYJNT010000334.1:0-3338 GCA_964370945.1 uncultured Hyphomicrobiales bacterium
GCTTCGATCACGGTGCCTTCGGCCGGACGGCTCGGATTGGCCTTGAGATCGAGAATTTCAGCCTGCAGCCCGATGGTTTCGAGCAGCTTGTCGAGATTCATCTTCTTGGTCGCCGAAACCTCGACATCGAGGATTTCGCCGCCGAGCGATTCCACCTGGATCTCGTGCTGCAGCAATTCGGTCCGCACGCGCTCGGGCTTGGCGTCCGGCTTGTCGATCTTGTTGATCGCAATGATCATCGGCGCTTTCGCGGCCTTGGCGTGATTGATGGCCTCGACCGTCTGCGGCATCACGCCGTCATCGGCCGCGACCACGAGCACGACGATGTCGGTCACCTGCGCGCCGCGGGCGCGCATGGCGGTGAACGCGGCATGGCCCGGCGTGTCGATGAATGTGATCTTGCCGTGCGAGGGCGAGGTCACCTGATAGGCGCCGATATGCTGGGTGATGCCGCCGGCTTCTCCGGCCGCCACTTCGGTTTGGCGGATGGCATCGAGCAGCGAGGTCTTGCCGTGGTCGACATGGCCCATGATGGTGACGACCGGCGCGCGCGGCTGCAGGGTCGCCGGATCTTCGGCGCTGTCGCCGCTGAACAGACCTTCCTCGACGTCGGATTCGGCGACGCGCTTGACGGTGTGGCCGAGCTCCTCCGCGATCAATTGCGCGGTATCGGCATCGATCACGTCGTTGATGGTCGCCATGTGGCCTTGCTTCATCAGCAGGCGGATGACGTCCACGCCGCGCTCCGACATGCGGTTCGCGAGTTCCTGAATGGTGATGGTTTCCGGAATCGTCACTTCGCGCACAAGCTTTTCCTTCGGCTCATCGCTGGCATGGCCTTTGAGCCGTTGGGTGCGGCGACGGAACGCGGCGACGGAACGCTCGCGCTCGTCGTCGCCTGAGAGTGCGGTGACGAGGGTCAGGCGGCCGCGCTGCTTCTGGACGCCGGGCCGCGCTGGTCGCGGAGCCGGCGCCGGGCGGGCAACACCACCGACGCCGCGGCGAGGCGTGCGCGGTCCTTCGTCCTCGTCGGCTTCGAGCGCCGGACGGGCGCCGGGACCTCGCAGCGCGGCATCTTCGCCGAAACGCTTCTTGGCTTCCTGCTCGGCCTTGCGCTTGGCGTCTTCCTCGCGCTTGTGGCGTTCGTCTTCTTCGCGTTTGCGTGCCTCGGCGGCCGCGCGATCTGCCTGATCCACGACTTCGCGGCTGGCGCGGCGGCGCGCTTCCTCTTCGGCGATCTTGCGCTCTTCGGCTTCGCGCACGCGCGCGTCGGCGAGCGCGCTGGCGCGCGCGCTGCGTTCATCGTCGGTCAGGGTGCGCAGAACGACGCCGGATTTCGGCGCGGCCGCAGGCCTTTCGGCGGGCGCGGCTTTCGGCGCTTCGGCCTTGGCGCGCTTGGTCGCGGCTTCCGGAGCCGGCGCGGCCTCAGGCTTTGTCTCGGTTGGTGCGCCGATGACGCGGCGCTTCACCTTTTCGACCACGACCTGCTTGCTGCGGCCGTGGCTGAAGCTCTGGCGCACGGTTCCCTGCTCGACGCCGCGCTTGAGCGTCAGCGTCTTTGAGCCGACACCCAATTTCTTGTCGCCAGGATTCTTCGTTTCGCTCATTCGGCTTCCAGTCCTTGGGGCTCGCGCCGTGCGTGATCGCGGCCCGACTCGTCTTTGCTGCCGGTCCGAAAACGCATCATGCGCAGATATCGGGCGATGAAACTGTTCCCTGCGGGACCGGCGAGCAGGGCTGCATGTACCACATTTGCCCGGCCCAATGCCAAATCCAATTGCTGGGACGTAAAGTCGGAAATCGTCGGAATCGTGCCGGCTTCTTCGGCGAAGCGCCGATGCAACGCAGCATTAAGCTTGCGAACGCCATCCTCCGCGGCCTCCCTGGCGTGCAGGAGTGCGAGAATCGAGGAACGGCTGAGCGCGGCCTCGACTTTCATGAAACCGGCGACCACTTCCCCGGCCTTGCTGGCGATGGCTAACGCATCGAGCGCGGAGCGTTCGAGCAGATGATCGGTCTGTCCGATCAGATCGGCGCTGGTACGGACGTCCTGCTTGAAACCCTTGGCGAAGGATTTTCGCTTCACCGCTTCGGCGAGAGCATCGCGCGTTGCGGTAATCCACAGGCCGCGGCCGGGAAGATTGCGCTTGAGATCGGGAACCACCGATCCGTCCGGCGTCACCACGAAACGCAGAAGCGCATCCACCGGCTTCACCTCGCGGGTGACGACGCAAAGCCGCTCCGGTCCCGATTTCCTCGGGCCGCTGTCGGTCAAGCTGTCGTCGATCCGCGCGAGCATGCCTTAAGCCTTACGCTCCGGCCGCTTCTTCGGCGGTTTCTTCCACGGCGGCGGGCTTCGGCGCGAGATCGGCCTCGGTGATCCAGCCGGCCTTCAGGCGCGCCTGCATGATGATCGCCTCGGCTTCCTCGCGCGACACCTCGAAGCCGTCGAGAATGCCGGGGAAGCGCTTGGTCTCGCCGTCCTTGCGCTCGGTCCAGCCGACGAGATCGTCGGTGGCGGCGCCGGCGAGATCGTCGACCGTCTTGATGTCGTTCTCGCCGAATTTCACCAGCATCGGCGTGGTCACGCCCGGAATATCCTTCAATTCGTCAGCCACACCCAGCTCCTTGCGTTTGGCGTCATGTTCAGCTTCGATCCGCGCCAGATAATCCTGTGCGCGGCTTTGCAGTTCGGTCGCGGTTTCCTCGTCGAACCCTTCGATCGCCGCGATTTCCTTCGGATCGATCAGCGACAATTCCTCGACCGAGTTGAATCCTTCCGAAGCGAGCAGCTGACCGACGACCTCGTCGACATCGAGCGCCTCGATGAAGATCTTGGTGCGGTTCTGGAACTCGGCCTGGCGGCGCTCGGATTCTTCCTGCTCCGTGAGAATGTCGATGTCCCAGCCGGTGAGCTGCGAGGCGAGGCGGACATTCTGGCCGCGGCGTCCGATCGCAAGCGACAACTGGGCATCCGGCACCACGACTTCAATACGCTCGCGGTCTTCGTCGAGCACCACCTTGGCAACTTCGGCGGGCGCGAGCGCGTTGACGACGAAGGTCGCGATGTCCATCGACCAGGGAATGATGTCGATCTTCTCGCCCTGCAATTCGTTCACCACCGCCTGCACGCGCGAGCCGCGCATGCCGACGCAGGCGCCGACCGGATCGACGCTGGAATCGCGCGAGATCACCGCGATCTTGGCGCGCGAGCCGGGGTCGCGGGCGACCGCCTTGACCTCGACGATGCCGTCATAGATTTCCGGCACTTCCTGCGCAAACAGCTTGGCGGTGAATTGCGGATGCGTGCGCGAGAGGAAAATCTGCGGGCCGCGCGG
>CAYJNT010000335.1:0-3336 GCA_964370945.1 uncultured Hyphomicrobiales bacterium
AATATGGCGGCGGCACCGTCATGCTGTGGGACACCGGCACCTGGGAGCCGCAGGAAGGCGTCGAAGTCGACGAGGGTCTCGCCAAAGGCAAGCTCGCGTTCCTGCTGCACGGCAAGCGGCTCAAAGGGAAATGGGCGCTGGTTCGCCTGCGCGCGCGCAAGAAAGGCGACAAGGACAATTGGCTCCTGATCAAGGAGCTCGACGACTATGTGCGCCGCGAGGGTAAGCTGATCACCGAGCGCGAAGTAACGAGCGTGAAGTCCGGCCGCGCGATGAAGGAGATCGCGGCCGGCAGCAAAAAGGTCTGGCATTCGAACCGCAAGGGCGGCGGCAACGGCCGCGGCGGCGATCCGGTCATTCTGGCAAAGCCCGGCGCGCCGGAAACGAAAGCGAAGGCCCCCAGCACGAGCGCCAAAACAAAAGGCTCAAAAAAAAAGCTCGCGCCGCTTCCCGCCTTCGTCGCGCCGCAGCTCGCGACCCTCGTCGAAGGCCCGCCGCCCGGCGATGAGTGGCTGCACGAGATCAAATATGACGGCTACCGGGTGATCGCCGCAATCGCGGGCGGCCAAGGGAACGCCCAGGTGAAGATGTACACCCGCAACGGCCTCGACTGGACGCAGCGTTTCGCCCCGCTGATCAAGCCATTTTCCGAATTGCCGTGTGATAGCGCCTTGCTCGACGGCGAGATTGCGGTCGCCGATGCGCAAGGCCACACCGATTTCGGCGCGCTGCAGGACGCGCTTTCGGGCGGCAAAGGGCGGATCGGCTGTTATCTGTTCGATCTTCTGTCGCTCGACGGCGAGAATTTGCGCAGCCGTCCGCTGATCGAGCGCAAGGCGAAACTGCAAAAGCTGCTCGCCGGTCAGCCAAAAGGCGGGCCGCTCTTCTATTCCGATCACGTCGAAGGCTCAGGCGAGAAAGTCTTCGCCCATGCCTGCAAGATCAAGCTCGAAGGCATCATCTCGAAACTTGCCGACGCGCCGTACCGCTCCGGCCGCGCCAAGAGCTGGCTGAAGATCAAATGCGGCATGGAGCAGGAATTCGTGATCATCGGCTGGCGGCCTTCCGATAAACCAAGGCGCCCGTTCTCCTCGATCCTGCTCGGCGTGCGCGAGAAGGGAAAGCTGCGTTACGCCGGCCGCGTCGGCACCGGCTATTCCGACGACCGGCTCGAAGAGCTCGGGCGGAAATTCAAAGCGCTGGCGCGCGAAACGCCGCCGGTCGGCGATGTGCCGCCGGACATCGCGCGCCGCGCCAAGTTCGTCGAGCCGGAGCTGGTGGCCGAAATCGAATTTCGCGGCTGGACGCGCGACAATCTGGTGCGGCAGGGCGCGTTCAAGGGATTGCGTGGCGACAAACCGGCGGCGGAAGTCGTCAAGGAGGTCGAGATGCCGAGGGCGAAAGCTGTGAAGGGGGCCAAGGACAGCATCAAGGCCGAGGCGAAGAAGGGCAAAAGCCAAACGACAAAATCCGCGCGAAGCGTTTCTCACGCCAGAACGGCACATGACGGCTCGGAAGAAATCGCCGGCGTGCGCGTCACGCATCCGGATCGCGTGTTCTATCCGAATGAGAAGATCACCAAGCGCGACCTGATCGCGCACTATCTCTCCATCGCCGACAGGATCCTGCCGCATGTCGCGGAGCGGCCCTTGAGCCTCGTGCGCTGCCCGGACGGCATCACCGGGCAGCACTTCTTCCAGAAACACGCCTCGCAAGGCTTTCCGGCGCAGTTCGAGAAAATTCCCATCCGGGAGAAATCCGGCAAGGACGATTATCTGTTCATCCGCGACGATCGCGGGCTTGTCGCCGCGGTGCAGATGGGCGTGCTCGAATTACATATCTGGGGCTGCCGCGTCGACGCGGTCGAGCAGCCGGACCGCATGGTGTTCGATTTCGATCCTGACGAAGGCCTGCCCTTCGCCGCGGTTCTCGCGGGCGCGGCCGAGATGCGCGACCGCTTGAAAGACCTCGGACTGGAATCATTTCTGATGCTGACCGGCGGCAAGGGCATCCATGTGGTGGTGCCGTTCAAGCGCGGGCACGACTGGGACGCGCATCGCGATTTCTCGGAAGCGCTGGCGCGCGTGATGGCGGCCGACAGTCCCGACCGTTTCGTCGCCAAAATGTCGAAGAAGAAGCGGCAGGGGAAAATCTTCGTCGATTATCTGCGCAACCAGCGTGGCGCCACCGCGATCGCGCCGTTTTCGACGCGCGCGCGCAAGGGCGCGTTCGTGTCGGTGCCGGTGTCCTGGCCGCAACTCGTGAAAATGAAGGACGCGCATCCGGTCGCGGTCGGCGAGGTCAAGCGCTTCATGGGGTCGCGCGATGCAGGTCGCGATCCTTGGCCCGGCTATTTCAAGGTCAGGCAGACGCTGCCGAAGTTCAAGGGGTGAGGGCGCGCAACCGCGCTCTCGCTCACAAAACCTCAACCGGCTTGCCGACGGTCATCGCGCACCGGAAATTCTCGTCCTGATCGATGAAGACGGGCTCGGGGCCGGCGCCGACGGCGTCGAAAAACCGGGCGACGAAGCAACGAAATGCCGCGCAAAGCGCAATGTCGCAGATTTGCACATCACTGAAGCCGAGTGCTCGCAGCCGCTCGATGTGCGCCGGCGTGATGCTGGCGGCGTTGCCGCTGACCATCTCGGCATAGGCCAGCATCTCGACGTCACGCTCGCTCAAACCAGCGTTGCGGAAGTCGCGCTGCACGGCAAGCACCAGCTCCTTGGAGCCGAGGTCGGCGATCAGCTGCTTGCCATAGACGAACGAGCAATAGGTCGACGGAACCTTCTTTGCAGCGACGAAAGTAATGAGACGCCAGTCGCGCTGGCTGAGCGAAAAGCCGGCTTTGATCGTGTTGAAAAATTCCGTGTAGGCGGGGAGGAGATCGGGACGCGCGGTCCAGCATCGGGTCGCGGCCATGACAAAGCCGTTCTGGGACTTCTGCTCGCGATAGATTTCAGCGACGCGGCTGGTCGCTTCGTCCTCGGAGATGGTGTGGAGAAACATCGGCGCCTCCGTTGTCGGGCAAACGTTCTAGCAGAGGTTTGCAGACGCCGAGCTTTGTTGCGGGAGGGCGCTCCCTTCACACGGGAGAGACCATAGGTACGCGCCGGGGCCCGGTTGCGCCCGTGCTCTCGGCATGCTAGAACAAAAAGAGAACATGGCCCGGCGGTAACTTCCGCGCGGGTACGCAACTGTGGAAAAAGGCCCGTAGCGACGTGGATTTCGGGCCGGAGCTGCGCGTTGGGTCTAGGGTGCCGCCAGACATCGAGGCGGTGCGATTTTCGAACAGGAGAGTGCGATGGCGGGCAGCGTGAACAAGGTGATTTTGGT
>CAYJNT010000336.1:0-3331 GCA_964370945.1 uncultured Hyphomicrobiales bacterium
GCTTGCCCTTGAAGTCCTCGAACTTCGTGATGCCGGCTTCCTTGCGCGCGAGCACGGTGAACGGCTCCGGATGCACGGAATAAACCGCGCGCAGGTCGCCGTAAGCCTTGTCCTTGTACTGGCCTTCGCCCTTGATCGCGTTGAACTGCACGTCCGACTGCGCCATGCCGAAGTCGAGTTCCCCTGCCTTAATGGTATTGATGTTGAAGGCCGAGCCGCCGGTGGATTCCACCGAGCAGCGGATGCCGTGCTTGGCGCGATCCTTGTTCAGCAGACGGCAAACCGCGCCGCCGACCGCGTAATAGACGCCGGTGACGCCGCCGGTTCCGATCGTGACGAATTTCTGCTGCGCTGCACTGGGGCCGGCGCTGGCAATCAGAGCCAGTGCGGCGACCGCGCCGAGCAGGCTTTCGCGTTTGAAATGGTATGGCAACATTGTCCTCTCCGTTCGTGTGATTTGGGCAATTCTGCCCGTTCTTTTCATTGACCTAAAGCCTAACGTAGTCCCGCTCTTACTCCAAACCGCCGATTGCGGCATCGACGGCCTCGCCGAGACGGTCGACGATCATGTCGGCCGCAGCGGCATCAATAATGAAAGGTGGCGCAAGCAACACATGATCTCCGCGCGCGCCATCGACCGTGCCGCCCATCGGATAGACCATCAGGCCACGCGCCATGGCTTCGCGCTTGATGCGCGCATGCAATTTCACCTTGGGGTCGAACGGCTCCTTGGTGCCGCGATCGGCGACCAGCTCGATGCCCTGGAATAGCCCGCGCCCGCGCACGTCGCCGACAAAGGGATGATTGCCGAAGCGCTCATTGAGCCGGCGCGACAGATGCGCGCCCTGCTTGCGCACATTGGCAAGAAGATTGTCGCGCCGGATCACTTTCTGCACGCTGAGCGCGGCCGCGCAGGCGAGCGGATGACCCATGTAGGTATGGCCATGCTGGAACGCGCCCGAGCCTTCGGCGACCGCCCTGAAGATTTTACCGCCGACCAGGAGCGCGCCGATCGAGGCGTAGCCACCGCCGAGCCCCTTGGCGATCGTCATGAGATCGGGGCTGACGCCCTCCTGCTCGCAGGCATGCAGGGTGCCGGTGCGGCCCATGCCGCACATCACCTCGTCGAGAATGAGCAGGATGCCGTGACGGTCGCAGATTTCGCGCACGCGCTTGAAATAGCCGGGCACCGCCGGCACCGCCCCCATGGTGGCGCCGACCACCGGCTCGGCAACGAAAGCGATGACGTTCTCGCCGCCGAGTTCGGCGATCCTGGCTTCCAGTTCGGCCGCGAGCCGCGCGCCATAGGCGTCCGGCGTCTCGTCGGCACGGCGGAAACGATATTCGTAGACCGGCGACACGTGATGCGTGTCGATCAGCAGCGGCCCGAATTGCTTGCGCTGCCATTCGCGTCCGCCAATCGCGAGCGCGCCGAGCGTGATGCCGTGATAGCTCTGCTGCCGGGCAATCAGATAGCGCCGCTGCGGCTCGCCCCGCTCGACAAAATATTGCCGCGCGAGTTTCAGCGCCGCTTCGGTTGCCTCGGAACCGCCCGAGACGAACATCACATGATCGATGCCGTCCGGTGCGTGCGCGACGAGATCGTCCGCCAGCTCTTCCGCGACGCGGGTCGTGAAGAAACTGGTATGCGCGTATTCGAGATGGTCGAGCTGGCCGCGCAAGGCGGCGAGCACGTCGGGATGCGAATGGCCAAGGCACGACACGGCGGCGCCGCCGGAGGCATCGAGATAGTCCTTGCCATTGGCGTCACGGATGAAAAGCCCCTTCCCGCTGACGGCAACCGGGTAATCGTGACCGATCGTGCGATGCAGGATATGCGTCATGATTTCACCGATGATGTCTTCGACGGCAGAACATAAGTGTCGAACGCCGCCAATTGCGCCTCGCTCTGCGCCAGCGCCTTGAGCGTGTCCGATCCGCGGCGCGCCGCGACGAGTGCCGCGAGACATTCGACGGCGGCGAAAGCCGGCGCCATCGAGTGAAAGAAGGATGGTGTCTCGGTGCCGACCACCAGCGTTTCATCCGCCATCGGCGCCAGCGGCGAAATCTCGCTGTCGGTGACGGCGATCACTTTCGCGCCGCGGCTGCGTGCATAGCGCACGGCTTTCAGCGTCTCGCGCGTGTAGGGCTTCACCGTCACGGCGAGCAGCACATCGCGCCTTCCGATCGCGCGCAGAGCATCGATCCCGGTGCCGCCGGAGCCATCGACCAGCACGGACGCCGCGCCGAACAACGAGCGCACATAGTGGAAGATGTAAGCGACGGAGAATGTGGAGCGCAACCCGAGGCAGAACACGCGCTCGGCGCGCGCAATCTTCTCCGCGGCCGCACTGAAACGCTTGCTCGCGGCGGGCGACGACAGCGCCTGCAGATGGAGCGTCAACGATGAAAAGATGTCCTGCACCAAGGCCGCGTCGCCCTCGGCTTCACGCCGCTGCACCAGTTCCTGCGCGCGGCCGCGGAAACTTTCCGGCCGGCGGCGCACCGCCTCGGCGTAGAGCTTGCGCACCTCGTCGTAGCCCTTGAGCCCGAAATGCTGCGCCAGGCGCGTCATGGTGGCGGGTGAGACACCGGCGCGGCGGGCCTGTTCGCGGGTGGAGAGCAGCGCGACGTCGGCGGGATTGTCGATCACCCAGCGCGCGGCCTCCTGGAATCGCACCGACAGGGTGTCGAAATCAGACTTCAGGCGGTCGCTCAACGCCACGCTCTTCATGACGTCAACGCTAGCAAAGGGGTACCGGCGCCGCAACATCTGTTTCATATCGGAAAACTGCGGTGTTTTTGTTTCATGGCTTCTCTTTACCCTCCCTGGAGGGGGAGCTTCGTAGGGTGCGCAAAGCCAACGGGTCCGCGCGACCAGCCTCCGCTCCTGCGGAGCTTCGGCTCGGCAACACCAGTCGCGCCGAAGCGACAGCGAAGGCGGAAGCGCGGCCCGATGATAAACTCAGCGTGCGCACCAAGCTTCGAGCACCGTACTGGGTGGGCACGGCGCGCACGCAAGTCGGGTTTACCCGACTTGCGTCACTATAATTGCCGATCTCGGGTAAACCCGAGATCGGGTGCACCTTTGCCCACCCTACGGCGGCGTTACCCCGATTAATTTGTCAAACAGCCCAGTCTTGAATCGACACGCGTTCTCGTTCTCGCGGCGGGGTGCCCCGCGCGAGTTTCGCTTTGTGTTTCGATTTGCGCCCCGCAAAAGCGCGGAGCGCGTCTTCACTCCCATGAGAGAGAGCGGAGCGCCGTACGGCGCAAAGAGACCGTGCCCTTGCAAGGAGCACGGGACCGATCCTGCCGGATCGGCCTCGCC
>CAYJNT010000337.1:0-3330 GCA_964370945.1 uncultured Hyphomicrobiales bacterium
CTAGTTCAAACAGTTAACGGCCCTGTATTGTTCTCAGATAGGCTCGAACCGCGCGCGCTTCGTCCCGGCTGAACCGGAATTGTGGCATGTCGGGATGCCCGGAAAACAGTCCCTCCCGCAATCGCTCGTTGAACGAATCCAGATCGAGCCTGCGGTCGAGCCGGCGAAAGGCGGGCGCCGCCGGATGGGGGCTCGCCCCGGTCGCGCCGATGGCATGGCACTGTCCGCATATCCGCGAGACAAGAGCGCGTCCCCGGCTCTCAGGCGAAAGCTGCCGGCTTTGCGCCGGCTCAGCTGCGAGGAACAACAGCAACATTGCCGCGCAAGCGCGCCCCATATGCACAAGCACGCTCAGCTTAATGCGATCCCGATCCAGGCGGTGGTGATGGCGACGATCAGGGTAAAGGCCACGATCGTCAAATGCATCGGCTGGCCCGGATGTGTCGTCGAGTCGTTCATGGCAAACCCTCAAAGCAAATGGCTCGCGGTGGCACCGAAATGAACGGCAATCATAATCCAGCGTTGAGAATCGCACGGGCGCGCGGACCGCGTTTGATGCTGATCAACCCGTCACCTCCGTAAATATACGGAGGTGGGACTGAGCGCCCCCTTGAAGGGGGGCGAAAAGCAAACGATAGATCGCGCATGAAGAAGAGTGGCCGCGATACCCGGTTGAAGACTCGCGTGAAGACCGCGAAAAAGCGCTCGCATTCCTCGACGCTGTGGCTCGAGCGCCAGCTCAACGATCCGTATGTCGCGCGCGCCAAGCGCGAGGGCTATCGCTCGCGCGCCGCTTACAAGCTGATCGAGATCGACGACAAGCTGCGCTTCCTCAAACCCGGCGCACGAGTGATCGATCTCGGCGCCGCGCCCGGCGGCTGGAGCCAGGTCGCGGCGAAACGCGTCGGCGGAACGGAAGGGAAGGGAAGTAACCTGGGCCGGGTGGTCGCCATCGACATTCTCGAGATGGGCGCGATCCCGGGCGTCGACTTCATGGTGCTCGATTTCCTCGATCCGAAGGCGCCCGATCTCCTGAAGGAGAAGCTCGGCGGCGGCGCCGATGTGGTGCTCTCCGACATGGCGGCGAACGCCACCGGCCACCGCCCGACCGATCATTTAAGGATCATGGCCCTTGTGGAGGCGGCCGCCGACTTCGCCACGGACGTGCTCGCGCCCGGCGGCACGTTCGTTGCGAAGGTATTGCAGGGCGGTACCGAGAATGCGCTCCTTGCCGCGCTCAAGCGCGATTTCGCGGCCGTAAAGCACATAAAGCCGGCCGCCAGCCGCTCCGATTCCTCCGAATTATACGTCGTCGCCACCGGATACCGGCCCCGCGCATGACCCCCGAAAAAGCCTGTCCCGGACTCGATCCGGGATGGGCCGGTTTCCCGTCTTCGCGAAGGCCGCTTCGGCGGGCGAAGGAAGGTCGGATCAGGTCATGCGCTGCAACAAGTCGTCTTGAAAAGCGTTGGACGGAACGCGCAAACGCTTCGTGTTTGCTTGCGAATCTCTTATGCCGGGAGCTGCGCACGTCGCGCAGTAATGAGGGCATTTCCCAATGAGCTCCAAATTGGCGGCAAAACCGAAATCCAAGTCGAAGCCGAAGTCGAAGCCGGCGGCCACGAAGCCGATGGCAGTCAAGAGCGCGCCGAAAAAGGGCGCGAACGGCACCCCGGCCAAGATCACGCTCAAGAATCTGGCGCATGGCCTCGCCGAAGAGCATCAGATGACCAAGAAGCAGGGCGAGGCGATGCTCAACGATCTGGTGGCGCTGATCACCAAGCACCTGAAGCGCGGCGAGCGCATCCGTCTCGTCGGCCTTGGCATCCTTCAGGTGCGCAAGCGCGCCGCCCGCATGGGCCGCAATCCGGCGACCGGCGAAGCGATCAAGATCAAGGCGAGCAAGAAGGTCGCCTTCCGCGCGTCCAAAGATCTGAAGATGGCGATCTAACTGTTCGCCGCGGCACTGATTTATCCGTCGTCATGCCCGGCGCGCAGTCTAGCTTGCGCAGACTGCGTAAACTTGTCTGCGTTGCCGGGGCATCCACGTCTTTCTTTTTGTTGCTACGAAGAAAGACGTGGATGGCACCGGAAGTCGGGCTTGCCCGACTTCCGCATAATTGAGTGTCGCAAGTCGGGTATACCCGACTTGCGATCGCGAGCCCGGCCATGACGAGTCGATAATGCTTGCCTTCTTTCACCCCAGCTTCTGATCCGACGTCTCTCCGGCTGCGATCGGCTCCACGGCCTTGGCGGACGCATGCCCGGACATTTCCGCGCCGGCATCGCGCGGCAGCCGCGCGAAGAACAACGCCGACGATCCTGAAATCAGCGCGACCACCAGAAACGCCGGCCAGAAATCGCCGGCCGAGATCTCGGTCGCGCCTTTGAAGCGCAATGTCGTCTCTACCACCAGCGCGCCGATCGCGACACCCGAGGAGATCGACAGCTGCTGCGACACTGCCATCAGCGCGGTGGCGCGCGAAAGTTCGCGCGCATGCACGTCGGCGTAGGCGATGGTGTTGATCGAGGTGAAGGTCAGCGAACGGAAGAAGCCGCCGACCAGAAGAATGAGGAAGATGATCACGAGCGGCGTCCCCGGCGTGAACGCGGCACAGGCGCCGAGGAACACGGCGCTGACCATGCCGACGACGACCAGCACCGGCCGGAAGCCGAAGGTGCCGATGATGCGCGCGGCGACGGTCTTCATGCCGAGCGCGCCGACGGCGGTCGCGAAAGTGACAAGCCCGGACTGGAACGGCGTCATGCCGAAACCGACCTGCAGCATCAGCGGCAGAAGGAACGGTAGCGCGCCGATGCCGAGGCGAAAGAGAAAGCCGCCGATCAGCGCGGCATGGAAGGTCGGATAGCGCGTCAGCCGAAAATCGAGCGGCGGGGCTTTGACCGTGCGCGCATGGAAAACGTAAAGCGTCATCGCGACCGCCCCGCCGCCGATCAGCGCGGCGACGATGCTCCAGGGCAAGAGGTCGAGGCCCGCGACCGAGAGCCCAAAGGCGAGGCCGGCGACACCGAGGCTCGCGAGCAGCATACCGCGGCCGTCGAACGGTTCGAGATCGTCCGCGCGCACCGGATCGATGAATCTGAGTGCAAAGGCGATGCCGGCAATCCCGATCGGGATGTTGATCAGGAAAATCCAGTGCCACGACGCGTAAGTGGTGATGAAGCCGCCGACCGGCGGGCCGATCACCGGACCGACCAAAGCCGGCACCGTCACCCAGGCCATGGCGTTGACGAGCTCGCGCTTGTCGATCGAGCGCACCAGCACCAGGCGGCCGACCGGGGTCATCATGGCGCCGCCCATGCCCTGCA
>CAYJNT010000338.1:0-3317 GCA_964370945.1 uncultured Hyphomicrobiales bacterium
AAGTGCGTTGACGGTATTGCTCGGCACAGTGTAGAAGCCCGCAACCTCAACACCTCCGGACATTCCGTTATGGGCACATACTCGGCCAAAGCCGCCGACATCCAGAAGAAATGGCTGATCATCGACGCCAAGGGCCTCGTGGTCGGCCGTCTCGCCTCGCTGGTCGCCATGCGTTTGCGCGGCAAGCACAAGCCGACCTACACGCCGCATGTCGATGACGGCGACAATGTCATCGTGATCAACGCCGCGCAGGCCGTGCTGACCGGCAAGAAGCGCGAGAAGAAGGTCTATTACCACCACACCGGCCATATCGGCGGCATCAAGGAGCGAACTGCCAAGTCGATCCTGGAAGGCCGCTTTCCGGAGCGCGTGGTCGAGAAGGCGATCGAGCGCATGCTGCCGCGCGGACCGCTCGCGCGCCGGCAGCTCAGCAATCTTCGCGTCTATCCCGGCCCGGATCATCCGCACGCCGCGCAGAATCCGGAAGTCGTCGATGTCGGCGCAATGAACCGCAAGAACAGGAGCGCCTGATGGCCGAGACCGTTCAATCCATGGAAGGCCTGGCCGCGCTCAAGACGGCCGAACCCGAGGCGCAGCCGCGCGTCCAGAAGCTCGACAAGCAGGGCCGCTCCTACGCGACCGGCAAGCGCAAGAACGCCGTCGCCCGCGTCTGGATCAAGCCGGGCTCCGGCAAGATCATCGTCAACACGCGTCCGGTCGAAGTATTCTTCGCGCGCCCGGTGCTGCGCATGCTGATCCAGCAGCCGCTCGTGACCGCCAACCGTCAGGGCCAATACGATGTGGTCTGCACGGTGTCGGGCGGCGGATTGTCGGGGCAGGCCGGCGCGGTGCGCCACGGCATTTCCAAGGCGCTGACCTATTTCGAGCCGGATTTGCGCACGCCGCTCAAGCGCGGCGGCTTCCTCACGCGCGACCCGCGCGTGGTCGAGCGCAAGAAATATGGGCGCATGAAAGCGCGCCGTTCGTTCCAGTTCTCGAAGCGCTAAGAAAAAACATACTTTACGAAGTGCAAAAGGGCCCCGCATTTGGGGCCCTTTTTCTGTTGTTTTGGGCCTTTTTCTATTTTGCAGGCGTTTTTAGTGAAAATGCCGATTCCCGGCGAAACCTCTCGAAAAGAGGCTTTCCGTATTGTTGTTAAGCGGGATGAAGGGATGGGGGGAACGTGTGTGAGGCAGAATGCCGCTCGACATCCCGACGCTGTTCGTCGTTTCCACCTGCATCACGGCCTTGCTCGGATTGTTCCTCCTGTATCTGTGGATTCAGGACCGGTCGGTCCGTGCGCTCGGCTGGTGGGCCGCCGCTTATCTGATCGGCGGCTTTGCCGTCGCGCTCTGGATGGTCGGCCCGATGCTGTCGAAGGCGTGGCCGGAGGACGTCGCGCCCGCGCTGCTGTTCGTCTGCTGCGGAATGATCTGGAGCGGCGCGCGCAAATTCCATAACCGCGACGCGCTGCCGCTCGCCGTTTTCACCGGCGCGGTCGTCTGGTTGCTCGCAAGCTATTTGCCGGCCGTGACGGTCGGCCATTCGGCGCGCGTTGTTTTGAGTTCGATCATCATCGCGACCTATGCCGTGCTCACGGCAGTCGAACTCAAGCGCGAACGGCGCAACGCTGAGATCGCCCGCGTGCGGGCGATCGTGATCCCGATCCTGCATGGCGCGATCTTTCTGTCGCCGATCATGGCGATGAATTTCCTGCCCGAAGGCGTGGACGACGGGGTGGGTCTGAGCAAAGGATCGTTCGCGTTGTTCGCGCTGCTGACGCTGCTTTATGTCGTCGGCACGGCCTTCATCGTGGTAGTGCTGGCCAAGGAACATGCGGTTTTGCTGCACAAGACCGCCGCCGTGACCGATCCGCTGACCGGCTTGTTCAATCGGCGCGGCTATCAGGAAGCCGCGCAGCGCATGATCGAGCAGCAGGCGCGAAAAGGCGAACCGGTCACGGTGCTGATGTTCGACCTCGATCATTTCAAGTCGATCAACGATCGCTTCGGTCACGCGGTCGGCGACGAGGCCTTGAAAGTGTTCGCAAGAACAGCGGCGAGCAATATGCGCGCGGCGGATATTCTCGGGCGTCTCGGCGGCGAGGAATTTTCCGCGATCCTGCCTGGCGACGTCGAAGTCGCCTACAGCGTCGCCGAGCGTATCCGCGCCGCGTTCGACATCGCGGGGGAGGAGATTGCCAACATTACGATGCGCGCCACCGTCAGTATTGGCGCCGCCGCCGCGCCCGCAAAATATGCGCATCTTGAGGCGCTGATCGCGCGCGCAGACACGGCCCTTTACAAGGCGAAAAGCGGCGGCCGCAATCGCGTGGTCGCGGACTGGAATCCGTCCGCGGAGGCGCCGCCGGAACCGGCGCCGCCGCTTGTCCCGGCGGCGCAAGCGGTCCAGGAAGAGTGCGCGCCGGCCTGATTTGGCGTTTGTCGCGCAATCTTGCTGCGAACCGGTTGCCACTTCGCCGGATTGCGTTCTAACAGTTCCCGGAAACGACTTGTTTACCATGCGGCCGTTATCGTTTCGACATGGCACGAGTCGGTTCGATCAGTCCGTATGCATCGCTTGAAACGAGCGTCGAGGAAGCGCGGCTGTCCTTTGCGTGCGCCTTTTCCTCGTCGGAGGAATTCGAAGCCGCGCTGATCAAGACGCGCCGCGAGGCCGGCCATTACGGCCGATCGCCGCGGTACCGCCAAAATACCATCCGTGGCGCCTTCGGTATCGCGATCGGGCTCCTGATCGTTCTCGGCTTCGTCGTTCTCTAGAGTCTGATCCGATTCAATTGAATCGGATCAGACTCTAGATTCCTTTTATTTGTCGCGCAATCTTGCGGCGAACCGGTTTCCACTTCGCCGGATTGCGCTCTAAGCGCTTCACCCATTCCGGAAAGAAAAAGGGCGCCCTGCAGGACGCCCTTTGAATTGTCTCGCTTTGTCAGAGCATGATGTTGTCATGCTCCGAGGGAGGAACGCTTACGCCGAATAATACATTTCGAATTCGACCGGATGCGGGGTGTGCTCGAACTTGATCACTTCCTGCATCTTCAGATCGATATAGCTGTCGATGAAATCGTCATCGAACACGCCGCCGGCCTTGAGGAAGTCGCGATCCTTGTCGAGGCTTTCGAGTGCCTCGCGCAGGCTTCCGCACACGGTCGGGATCTGCTTGAGCTCCTGCGGCGGCAGATCGTAGAGATCCTTGTCCATCGCGTCGCCCGGATTGAGCTTGTTCTTGATGCCGTCGAGGCCGGCCATCAGCATCGCGGCAAAGCCGAGATACGGATTGGCGAGCGGGTCGGGGAA
>CAYJNT010000339.1:0-3281 GCA_964370945.1 uncultured Hyphomicrobiales bacterium
GTCTCCGGCATCGGCTGGCCGAGCAGGAAACCCTGGCCGCCGTTGCAGCCCATGCCCGCAAGCGTCAGCACTTCGGCGCCGCGTTCGATCCCGACGGCAATCGTGGCCACGCCGAATTTGCGCGCGAGTTCGATCGCGTTCTTGCAGATCGCGGCCTTGGCCTTGTCGATTGAACAATTGGTGACGAATTCGCGGCCGATCTTGATCTCCGCGAATGGCAGCACGGTGGTCTTGGCGACGGCATTGTAGCCATTGCCAAAATCGTCGAGCGCAAGCTTCACATTGTGCGGTTCGAGCGCACGGGAAAGTTCGTTCGCGATCGGGATGTCATGGATGACGGATTTCTCGTGCAGGTCGACGATCAGGCCCGGCCAACGCATCGGATCGGGCTTGTACTGTGCCAGAAGCTCGCCGAGTTTGAGCCCGGTCAGAATGTCGAGCGGCATGTTGATGGAAATCGGCACGTTCACACCGAGTCCCGCGAGGATCACACTGATGCGCGCGGCGTCTTCCACGGCTTTCTGTGCGAGGCCGCTGAGGCTCGCGTCGCGTGCGCCCGGCATGAAAGCGTGCGGCGGCAGCACGCCATGCTGCGGATGGCGCGCGCGGGCGAGGCATTCCACGCCGATCAGCTTCTTGCGGTTGATATCGATTTTCGGCTGATACCAGAACTCGATCCAGTTATTGGCGAGCGCGTCGTCGAGCACGATGCGGGCGGCGACCGGCGCCGGCATGCCGAGCTTCAGATCCTTGATGATCTTGTGGACCGCCGCGCTGTCGAACGGCTTTCTGAGGCAGGGCAGCATGCGCAGCTTCTGCTGCGTGCCCACGGTTTTGACCGGATCGATCATCTGTGGCGGCAGGGTGCTGATCAACTGAACCGCGCCGCCAAATCCGCTCTTGCCAAGCGCCACCAACGATTTCTGCGCGTCGTCGGAATTGTTCGGCACATCGATGAACACGAGGTCCGGCGTCTGCGATCCGAGCGCTTTGCGGAAGGAGGGGCCGTCGGCGAATTCCTGCGTGTCGACGCCGGAGCCCTGCATGATCAGGGAGATAAAATGCCGGATGCTGGAATCGTGGTCGGTGACGAAGCAGACCGGAATCTGCACGACTGGCCGGACCTCGGGCGAAGCGCCGGTGACCATCGGTTCATCCGTTTGATTTTGCAGTGACATGCGAATTGCGATGCGCGGCCGGCAAAGTCCCCAATTCCACATGCAACTCTTGCAAATGAGGCCTTAACTTTGGGTTTCGAAGCGGTGTCAGGGCACCGGTAAAACCATGATTCGTACGGTTTTTTTACCATGGGCAGGAACACGGGCCCGGGTGCGCTCCCGGCCCTTCCGGCGGGCGAGCCTTACCCGACCTTCCCGATCTTCTTGACCGCGGCGATCAGGCGGGCGCTATCGGTCTCCACGAAGCGGGCGAATTCCGCCTGATCGAGATAGGCCGGAGGGCTACCGGCTGTTTCGAAGGTCTTGATCACCTCGGGGCTGCGCATGGCGTCGCGCATGGCGTTGCGCAGCTTGGCCATCACCGGCTCCGGCACGCCGGCCGGCGCGAACAATCCACCCCAGATATAGAATTCGACATCCGCGTAGCCGAGCTCCTTGAAGGTCGGCAGGTTGGGGAAGGCAGGAACGCGCTCGGCGCCCCAATTGGCGAGCACGCGGATCTTGCCGTCGTCGACCTGCGGCTTGAGCACACCCGGCGCCGATGCCAGCGCCTGCACGGTGCCGGACAACAGCGCGGTGAGCGCCGGCCCCGCGCCACGGAACGGTACATGCAGGAGTTTGATGCCCGCCGAGGCCGCGAACATCTCCATCGCGACATGCAGCGTGCCGTAGGGGCCGGATGAGCCGTAGGGGATTGCGCCCGGACGCGCCTTCGCGTCATCGACGAAATCATTCAGCGTCTTCTTCCAGGGTGCGGAAGCGGGGACTGCCAGCAGCGTCGGGTCGGCGAGAATGCGCGCCACCGGCGTGAATTGCGCGACTTCGTAGCTCGGCGTGCGGCCGAACAGGCGATCGGCTTCCGGCAAGACCGCAAGCGAGGACAACGTCACCAGCAGCGTATAGCCGTCGGGCGCCGCGCGCGCCGCCGCGGCATTGCCGACCGATCCGCCGCCGCCGCCGGCGCGGTTTTCCACGACGACAGGGCGGCCGAGAATTTTTTCAAGCGCCGCCGCGGTCGGCCGCGCCGCGAGATCGGCCTGTCCGCCGGGCGGGAACGGCACGATCACCGTGATATTGCGTTCCGGCCAGTTCGTTTGCGCGTGCGCCGCAAAATGAAAGGAAGGCTGCGCGACCAACGGAAAAGCGGCGGCGGCTTTCAGGAAGTCCCTGCGTTTCATCGCGTGTCTCCTCCACAATGTCGGCCGATCCCTGACCGGGACATGCGCGCGGCCGCTATGCGAAACGCGCGCCGGATTCGTCATCAGCCCTGCATGGGCCGCGCTGGTGGAACCTCAGGCTCCCCGATACTATTCGAGCAATCGGTGTCGGCACAGAGGGCGAAATGACGACGCGTACGAACGAGCGGGTGGCGTGGTTCAACGGCAATTTCATGCCCGAAAACGAGGTGCGGATCCCGTTCCGCGACTGGAGCTGGGTCTACGGCGACGGCTGCTTTGACATGACTCGCTCATTCGGCCACCGCCTGTTCAAGGTGAAGGAGCATGTCGAGCGGCTTTACCGCTCGCTCAAATATCTGCGCATCGATCCCGGCTTCGGCCCGCAGAAGATGTGCGATCTCACCGAGGAATTGTTCGAGCGCAACAGGCATCTGCTCGGGCGCGACGACGATTACTGGGTCGGCCAGCGCATCAGCCGCGGCGTGAAGGAAGTGGAGGGCGACAATCTCGACCATCACGGACCGAACATCGTGCTCGAATGCATGCCGCTGCCCTTCGTGCAGCGCGCCAAACTGTTCAAGGACGGCATCCGCGTCGTGATCCCGTCGCACCGGCGCGTGCCGCCGGAATCGCTGACCCCGCGCGCCAAGACGCACAATTACCTGAACATGGTCGTCGCCAACCAGGAAGTGCAGAGCATCGATCCGGAAGCATGGGCGGTGCTGCTCGATATCAACGGCAATCTGTGCGAGGGCATGGGCTCGAACATCTTCACCGTGCGCGGCGGCGAAGTGTTCACGCCGCGGGAGAAATTCGTGCTGCCGGGTGTGAGCCGCCAGACCGTGATCGATCTCGCTAAGGCCGAAGGCATTGCGCTGCACGAAGCCGATATCGATCTTTACGACGCCTATAACGCCGACGAGGT
>CAYJNT010000340.1:0-3271 GCA_964370945.1 uncultured Hyphomicrobiales bacterium
GCGATGCCGATGCTGACCGTCACGTTGACCGGCACGCCGGCCACCTGCACGCCCATGGCTTCCAGCGCGCAGCGGATGCGCTGGGCGACCTGGTACGCCGCGTCCGCATCGGTGAACGGCAACAGGCAGCAGAATTCCTCGCCGCCGAGGCGGAACAGGAAATCGGTCGGCCGGATATTGTCGTGCACGATGGCGACGAAGCTCGTGAGCACGTCGTCGCCGCCGGAATGCCCGTGCCGGTCATTGAGCGACTTGAAGTGATCGAGGTCGAGAAACAAGAGACACAGCGGCTCGCGCTTCTTCTGATGGCGCAGCACTAGGCGGCGACCGCGGCTCATGAACGCGCGGCGGTTGAGCGCGCCGGTGAGCGAATCCGTCTGCGCCTTGGTGCGCTGCGTGAGTTCCTCCCGCTCCTTCGACATCGCGACGAGCAGAACCGCGAGCACAAGCGTGTGGAAGAACAGGAGCAGGTTGAACGCCGCGATATAGGCCGGCTCCGCCGGCTGCGCGCCGAACGGAAACGGCGCGACGCCGATGAGCGGGATGCGGATGGCGAAGATCGCCGTGAGGCTCGCGAACAACGCGATTACCGTCCAGCGCGACGGCAGCCGCTCGGCGCGGCCACGCCAGAGCTCGAACGCCGACAAACCGAACAGCGAAGCGATCACGGTCGAGGACACAAGCACGCGCCAGGCCACGGTCTCGACAAAGCCGGGTATCGCGCAGGCGCCGAGCCAGATCGCCGGCGCCGCGAGCAACGCGAGCCAGAGCGGCTTGCGCTTCTCGAATGCCCGCGCGCCCTGCCAGCCGCAGGCGAGCCCCGCGATCAGCAACGCGACTGCGAGCGGAAAAAAGACGGCGGCGGAGCGCGCGGCCAGAAAACACATCGATGCGAGCGCGCTCAGGTAAAACGTGACGCTCCACCACGCGAACCACCTGGCGCGCCTCGCCCGCAGCCACAGCACGAGAAACAGCGTGCCGAGCACCACCTTGACGAGCAGCCCGGACAACAGGACGGTGAAAGCGTCAATGTACATTCTGTGTCCGGTTTTGCTTTTTATCCGCGCGCAGGAGACGCCGCCGTCATTCCCACTCGATGGTGCCGGGTGGCTTGCTCGTCACATCATACACCACGCGGTTGACGCCCTTCACCTCGTTGATGATGCGGGTCGCGGTGCGGCCGAGGAAATTCATGTCGAAGGGATAGAAATCCGCGGTCATGCCGTCGGTCGAGGTCACGGCGCGCAGGCCCAGCACATGATCGTAGGTGCGCCCGTCGCCCATCACGCCGACCGTCTTCACCGGCAGGATCACCGCGAAGGCCTGCCAGATCGTGTCGTACAGGCCGGCCTTTCTGATTTCGTCGATATAGATGGCGTCGGCGCGGCGCAGGATGTCGAGCTTCTCGCGCGTGACGCGCCCCGGGCAGCGGATCGCAAGCCCCGGCCCCGGGAACGGATGGCGGCCGACGAACACGTCCGGCAAGCCGAGCTCGCGGCCGAGCTTTCGCACTTCGTCCTTGAACAATTCGCGCAAGGGCTCGACCAGCTTCATGTTCATGCGCGCGGGCAAGCCGCCGACATTGTGATGCGACTTGATGGTTACCGACGGCCCGCCGGTGAAGGACACGCTCTCGATCACGTCGGGGTATAATGTACCTTGCGCGAGGAATTCCGCGCCGCCGACTTTCTTGGCTTCCGCCTCGAACACATCGATGAACAATTTGCCGATGATCTTGCGTTTCGCTTCCGGGTCCTCGACGCCGTCGAGTTCCTTCAGGAACAAATCGGCCGCGTCGACATAAACCAGCGGAATATTGTAATGCCCGCGGAACAGCTCCTGCACCGTCTTGCCTTCGTCGAGCCGGAGAAGGCCGTGATCGACGAACACGCAGGTGAGCTGCGCGCCGATCGCTTCGTGCAAGAGCACCGCGGCGACGGATGAATCGACACCGCCGGACAATCCGCAGATCACCCGGCCCTTGCCCACCTGCGCGCGGATCTTCTCGATCGCCTCGTCCTTGAAGGCGCGCATGGTCCAGTCGCCTTTCAGGCCCGCGACCTTGCGCACGAAATTGCGGATGAGCTTGGCGCCATCCGGCGTGTGCACCACCTCCGGATGGAACATCAGGCCGTAATATTTCCGCTTCTCGTCCTGGATGATCGCGAACGGCGCGTTCGCCGAGACGCCGGCGACCTCGAAGCCCGGCGGCATTTTGGTGATGCGGTCGCCATGGCTCATCCAGACTTGATGGCGCTCGCCGATTTTCCAGTCGTTCTCGAACAGGTTGCTCTTTGCTTTGACCTCGACATCGGCGCGGCCATATTCGCGATGGTGGCCGCCCTCGACGACGCCGCCGAGCTGCGCGGCGAGCGTCATCTGGCCGTAGCAGATGCCGAGCACCGGCACGCCGGACTTGAAGATCGCCTCCGGCGCGCGCGGCGAGCCTTCCTCGTGTACCGATTCCGGCCCGCCGGAGAGGATCACGGCTTTCGGCGCCATCGCCGCGAAGGCGTCGCCCGCCTTCTGGAACGGCACGATTTCGGAATAGACGCCCTCCTCGCGCACGCGCCGCGCAATGAGCTGCGTCACCTGCGAGCCGAAATCGACGATCAGGATCTTGTCGTGTTGAGGGTGTTGCGCCATGGCGGGTTCTAGACCCTGATTCCGGCTCTGTCGAGATTCTGGGGCGGGGTTTCGCATGAATCGAGGATATTCATAATGCGGCGCAGGATGAGGGGCCAGTCGGTGTTGTCCACGGGCATTCCGCGGGTCTCCACGTCCCAGCCCTGCGCAGCCAGTTCCCGGGCCCGCAATTCATCATGCGCCCGGCCCAGAATATGGGCGATGCGGCGCGCGCGTTCCATGTTGGACAGCTCCGGCCGCGGGGGTTCGGCCTCGGCCGGCGCGAAGGCGGCATCGCCGTCGCGCTTCTGCAAAGCCGTCATCGCCGCCTTCGCCATGCCGGCGCGCAAAGCCATGGGCTTGCGCTCGTCGCGCATGATGCGCAGCGCGAAGGCGAGCGGGTCTTCGTCGGCTGAAGGGACCGGATCGGGCGCGTTCGCTGGCTCGGCCTCCTCGATCGCGGCAATGCCGGTGATGCGGCGTGCGCCTCGATTCCGTTTTCGCTTTGACATTCTCTTTCTCCGTGGGGGTCCGGCGACACGCCGGACATACGTGATCATTCTCGCTGCGGGTCCTCCCGCGCGAGCTCCGTCCTGTTTTTCGGTTTCCGCTCCTCAACGGAGCGGTTTTCTTTCGCGCTCCCTCG
>CAYJNT010000341.1:0-3268 GCA_964370945.1 uncultured Hyphomicrobiales bacterium
CGCGCGGCCTGATCCTGGTCGAGGGCGCCGTTCCCGGCGCCAAGGGCGGCTGGATCACCGTGCGCGACGCGGTGAAGAAAGAGCTTCCCAAGGACGCGCCCAAGCCCGGCAGGTTCCGCGAGCCGGCGGCGGAAGTCGAGGCGGCCGAGACGAAAGTGGCGGCCAAGGCCGATGCGCCCGCGCCGGCTGAAACCGAGAAGGGAGCTTGACGGTCATGGAAGTGAAGCTCCTCTCGCTCGACGGCAAGGAATCGGGTTCGGTGCAGTTGCCGGATGCGATTTTTGCGCTCGAGCCGCGCAGCGACATCATCGCGCGCTGCGTGCGCTGGCAGCTCGCCAAGCGCCGCCGCGGCACGCACAAGATCAAGTTCAAGGACGAGATCAACCGCACCGGCAAGAAGATGTACCGCCAGAAGGGCACCGGTTCGGCCCGTCACGGTTCGGCGCGCGTGACCCAATTCCGCGGCGGTGGCCGCGTGTTCGGTCCGCATGTGCGCAGCCACGCGCATGATCTGCCGAAGAAGGTGCGGGCGCTCGCGCTCCGCCACGCGCTCTCGGCCAAGGCGAAGGACGGCGGCATCCTGCTCATCGACAAGGCGAGCATCAAGGATGCCAAGACCAAGGCGCTCTCGAAGCATTTCGAGAAGCTCGACATCGTCAACGCGCTGATCATCGACGGCGCGGAGATCGAGGCCGGCTTCAAGAACGCGGCGCGCAACATTCCGAATATCGACGTGCTGCCGATCCAGGGCATCAACGTTTACGACATCATGCGCCGCGGCAAGCTCGTTTTGACCAAGGCCGCCCTCGATGCGCTGGAGGCGCGCTTCAAATGAGCAAGGCAGCGAAAACGATCAGCGATCCGCGCCTTTACGACGTGATCCTGTCTCCGGTGATCACCGAAAAGGCGACGACCGCGTCCGAGCACAACAAGGTCGTGTTCAAGGTCGCGTCCACCGCGACCAAGCCGCAGATCAAGACCGCGGTCGAGAAGCTGTTCGACGTCAAGGTGAAGAGCGTCAACACCGTGATCCGCAAGGGCAAGGTGAAGGCATTCAAAGGCACTGTCGGCACTCAGTCGCCGGTGAAGCGCGCGGTCGTGACCCTCGAAGAAGGTCACCGCATCGACGTGACGACGGGTCTGTAAGGGGCAGGTCATGGCACTGAAAAAATATAATCCGACGACCCCGAGCCAGCGCCAACTGGTGCTGATTGACCGCACCGGCCTGCACAAGGGCGCGCCGATCAAGGTGCTGACCGAGGGCAAGAGCAATACCGGCGGCCGCAACAATAACGGCCGGGTCACCTCGCGTTTCCGCGGCGGCGGCCACAAGAAGGCTTATCGCGTCATCGACTTCAAGCGCCGCAAATTCGAGCAGCCGGCCAAGGTCGAGCGGATCGAATACGATCCGAACCGCACCGCGTTCATCGCGCTCCTGAAGTATGACGACGGCGAGTTGTCCTACATCCTGGCGCCGCAGCGTCTCGCCGTCGGTGACACCATCGTGTCGGGCGAGCATGTCGACGTGAAGCCGGGCAATGCGATGCCGCTTGCCAATATTCCGGTCGGCACCATCGTTCACAATGTCGAGATGAAGATCGGCAAGGGCGGACAGATCGCGCGTTCCGCCGGCACTTATGCGCAGATCGTCGGCCGCGACGGCGAATATGTCATCGTGCGCCTGAATTCGGGTGAGCAGCGTCTGGTTCACGGCCGTTGCGTCGGTTCGATCGGCGCGGTGTCCAATCCGGACAAAATGAATACTTCGATCGGCAAGGCCGGCCGTTCGCGCTGGCTCGGTCGCCGTCCGCACAATCGCGGCGTGACCATGAACCCGGTCGACCATCCGCATGGCGGCGGCGAAGGCCGCACCTCGGGCGGCCGCCATCCGGTCACGCCCTGGGGCAAGAACACCAAGGGCATGAAGACCCGCAAGAACAAAGCCACCAACAAGTTCATCATTTCGAGCCGTCACGCTCGGAAGAAGAAAAAGTAAGGAACGACCGCAATGTCGCGCTCGGTTTGGAAAGGTCCTTTTGTCGACGGCTATCTGCTCAAGAAGGCGGATAAGGCCCGTTCGTCAGGACGCCACGAGATGATCAAGATCTGGAGCCGCCGTTCGACCGTCCTGCCGCAATTCGTCGGCTTGCTGTTCGGCGTCTATAACGGCCAGAAGCATGTTCCGGTGCAGGTGACCGAGGAAATGGTCGGTCACAAGTTCGGCGAGTTCGCGCCGACCCGCACCTTCTTCGGCCATTCGTCCGATCGCAAGGCGAAGCGCACCGGTACGCCGGGCGCGGCAGCGCCTGCGGCCGCAACTCCGGCCGCGAGCTAAGGAAAGAGGATCGTCATGGGCAAGCGCGCGCGCGAAAGAACGCTCCCCGATAACGAGGCGAAAGCTATCGCCCGGATGCTGCGGATTTCTCCGCAGAAGCTCAATCTTGTCGCACAGTTGATCCGCGGCAAGAAGGTGGCGGCGGCGCTTGCCGACCTGCAATTCTCGCGCAAGCGCATCGCCAAGGACGTGCAGAAATGCCTCGAGTCCGCGATCGCGAATGCCGAAAACAATCATGACCTCGACGTCGACGATCTGATCGTCGCCGAGGCGCATGTCGGCAAGGCGCTCGTGATCAAGCGCTTCACTCCGCGCGGCCGTGGCCGTTCGGGACGTATTTTCAAGCCGTTCTCTCACCTGACCATCGTTGTGCGTCAGGTCGAGGCAGCGGCTTAAGGAGAGAAGTATGGGTCAGAAGATCAATCCGATCGGCCTGCGGCTCGGTATCAACCGGACTTGGGACTCGCGCTGGTATGCCGGCAAGACCGAGTACGGTGCGCTGTTGCAGGAAGACATGAAGATCCGCGCCGAGTTGATGAAGCTCCTGAAGCAGGCGGCGGTGTCGAAGATCGTGATTGAGCGCCCGCACAAGAAGTGCCGGGTGACGATCCATTCCGCGCGCCCGGGCGTCGTGATCGGCAAGAAGGGCTCCGATATCGAGAAGCTCCGCAAGGCCGTCGCCAAGATGACCGACAGCGATGTCGTCATCAACATCGTCGAAATCCGGAAGCCCGAGCTCGACGCCACGCTGGTCGCCGAATCGATCGCGCAGCAGCTCGAGCGCCGCGTCGCTTTCCGCCGCGCCATGAAGCGCGCGGTGCAGACCTCGATGCGCCTCGGCGCACAGGGCATCCGCATCAATTGCTCGGGCCGTTTGGGCGGCGCCGAAATCGCGCGCCTGGAATGGTATCGCGAAGGCCGCGTGCCGCTGCA
>CAYJNT010000342.1:0-3261 GCA_964370945.1 uncultured Hyphomicrobiales bacterium
TAGCGTGTTTGCCGCGGATTCCGCCTGCGCCGAATGGCGAAGTCATATGACGACTCAACCGTTCCTTAACCATCCTTAGCGATGGTGGCGCGCGCTTTCCGTCCCTCCTTCGAAATGAGTACCTGCCGTGACCATGGCTCCTGTCCTCCGATTCCTCGGGACCGGCCCGCTGGCCGTATCCTCCTTGCTCACATCCATTCGCGCGCGGCTCTATGCCGCCTTCGGTTTTGTCGCGGCGCTGACCGTCGTGTGTTCGCTGGTCGCGCTCTACGCCTTCACGACCATCGGCGACACCACCACCAGCATCGTCTCGCGCAACATGCCGGCGATGGAGGAATCGCTGCGGCTCGCCGAGGGCGCCAGCCGGTTGCTCGCCTCGGTGCCGAACCTGATGACGGCGGAAGACGAGGCCACACAAAAGAAATTATCCGGCGAGATTTCGCAGCAGGTCCGTAGCCTCGCGGCACGCATCGACATCCTGCAGAAGCTGACCGGTAGTACGGGGACTGAGCTCAAATCCGCGCAAGCCGGGATGATCCAGCGGCTCGACACGTTGCAAAAGCTTGTCGAGGATCGCATCAAACTGGTGGTGGAGCGCCAGAAGCTCGCCGCCTCGATCAGGCAGGCGCGCGAGAGTTTTGCCGGCGGCGTTTCGCCCGCGGCCGACGGCGCCGGCGAGGTGCTGATGCACGGTGGCGATGCCGTCAAGGGCGGGCCCGGCTCACCGCTCGACCAGCTGCGCCGGCTGATGGAATTGAAAGCCGAGGCCAATCTTCTCGGCGGCCTCTTGACCGAAGGCGCCATCGTCACCGACCCGATGCGCATCCAGGCGCTCCTTGTCATCACCGACGCATCCAAGCGGCGGATTGAGGGACAGCTCGAGGCGCTTGCGGATGTGGATCTGCGGGAGGGCCTGAAGAAATTCTTTGCGCCGCTCGCCGAATTGATCGGCGACGATGGCATCATCGCGATCCGCGAGCGCGAACTGAAAGCGCTCGAGCTCGCGCAGGCCGCGTTCCAGGCGACGCAGAAGGAAGCGTTCGTTCTGAAGTTGGCGGTCGACAATCTCGTTTCGTCGCAATCGGACAATACGCACGCGGTCGCCGACCGCGCCGCCGGCCAGATCGAATCCGGCCGCTTCATCCTGATCGCGCTGTCCGCTGCCGCGCTGATCGCCGCGATCCTGATCGCGTGGCTTTATGTCGGGCGCAATATCGCCCGCCGTCTCGGGCTCCTGAGCGGGGCGATGCAGAAAATCGCCGACGGCGATCTGGATGCGGCCATTCCCGACGGCGGCCAGGACGAGATCGCGACCATGGCGCGCACCTTGCGCGTTTTCCGTCAGGCCACGGCCGATGTGACGACCGCGCGACAAAGGGAGGCCGAGCGAGCGCGCGAAGCGGAAACACGGCGCGATCAGGTGCAGGACGCGACCAACACGTTCGAGCGTGCGGTGTCCGAAATCGTGGAGGCACTCGACCGTTCGTCGCAGGCGATGGATGCCTCCGCGCGCAGCATGGCCGACACCGCCAAGCACAACCAAAACCAGGCCACCGCGACCGCTTCGGCGTCCGAAGAAGCAACGCGCAATGTGTCCGCGGTCGCGTCCGCGGCTGAAGAGATGGCGCAGACGGTCGAGAAAATCGGCGTGCAGATGAGCGAATCGGCGGCGATGGCGCGGCAGGCGACGGGTGAGACGCAGAACGTCACCGCCGCTGTCGAGGGCCTTGCATCGTCCATGGACCAGATCGGCGAGGTGTCCGCGCTCATTCGCGACATCGCGGCGCAGACAAACCTCCTCGCGCTCAACGCGACCATCGAAGCCGCGCGCGCGGGCGAAGCCGGGCGCGGTTTCGCGGTCGTGGCGCAGGAGGTCAAAAGCCTCGCGGCGCAGACCGAGAAGGCGACCGAGAGCATCACGCAGCAGATTTCTTCGATCGGCGCCACCGCGACGCGCGCGATCGAGGCGATGAAAACGATCTCGGAAACGATCGCGCGGCTTGACCAGAACGCCAATGAAGTCGCGCATGCGATCGTCGAGCAAGGGACTGCGACCCAGCACATCGCGCGCAGCGCCAGCGCCGCCGCTGAAGGCACGCAGAACGTGTCCTCGAATATCGAGGACGTGTCGCAGGCGGCGACCAAGACCGAAGAGGTCGCCGACGACGTCTTGCGCGCGGGCAACGATCTGTCGCAGCGCTCCAACATGCTGCGCGGTGAGGTCGAGAAATTCCTGGAGCGCGTGCGCGCGGCTTAGTTCACTCAAGAATGTAGGATGGGCTGAGCGAAGCGAAGCCCACGCGGCATTGCGTGGGCACGGCGCTTCGCGCCTTTGCCCACCCTACGATCCCAGATCAAAAGTGAATACAAAAAATGGCCGGTCGCAAGACCGGCCATTTCTTTTCACAACTGAGCGCGTCGATCAGGTATTCATCGATTCGAAGAATTCGGCGTTGTTCTTGGTGTTGCGCAATTTGTCCAGCAGGAAGTCGATGGCGTCCATCGTGCCCATCGGATTGAGGATGCGGCGGAGCACATACATCTTCTTGAGCTGCTGCGCGTCGGCGAGCAGCTCTTCCTTGCGGGTGCCCGAGCGCGTGATGTCGATCGCCGGGAAGGTGCGCTTGTCGGCGACCTTGCGATCGAGAATGATTTCCGAGTTGCCGGTGCCCTTGAACTCTTCGAAAATCACTTCGTCCATGCGGCTGCCGGTATCGATCAGCGCGGTCGCGATGATGGTGAGCGAGCCGCCTTCCTCGATGTTGCGCGCGGCGCCGAAGAAGCGCTTCGGCCGCTGCAACGCGTTGGCGTCGACACCGCCGGTCAGCACCTTGCCGGAGGACGGCACCACGGTGTTGTAGGCGCGGCCGAGACGCGTGATCGAATCGAGCAGGATCACGACATCGCGGCCATGCTCGACCAGGCGCTTGGCCTTCTCGATCACCATTTCGGCGACCGCGACATGGCGCGTCGCCGGCTCATCGAAGGTCGACGACACCACTTCGCCCTTCACGGAGCGCTGCATGTCGGTGACTTCCTCCGGGCGCTCGTCGATCAGGAGCACGATCAGATAGCACTCGGGATGATTGGCGGTGATGGCGTGCGCGATATTCTGCAACAGCACCGTTTTGCCGGTGCGCGGCGGCGAGACGATCAGCGCGCGCTGGCCTTTGCCGATCGGCGAGACGATGTCGATGACGCGCGCGGAGAGATCCTTCTTGGTCGGATCCTCGTGCTCCATCTTCAGCCGCTCGTCGGGAT
>CAYJNT010000343.1:0-3204 GCA_964370945.1 uncultured Hyphomicrobiales bacterium
ACGGATGCGCCAGCGACCAGGTCGGGAAGGTGTTGGTCGAGAAGCGCTGATGCACGAGAGCGAGCGCGGATTCGAAATCCTTCTCGTGCAGGTCCGGATAATAGGCGCCGAGCTGATCGGCGAGGAACATGCCCTTGTAGATCGCGGTGCGGCAGGAGATCGCCACCGGGTAATAACCCGAGAGGCGGCGCTCGCGCTGCTGGTAAACCGCGTTCGAGATCGCCTTGCGCAGGATGTAAAGCCGGCGCTCGAAATGATCCTCGTCGACGGACGGCCGCGTCTGTCCGATGAAGACCTGCATATGCACCGGTTCGGTCGGAATGACGGATTCGCCAAGCGTCGAATTGTCGGTCGGCACGTCGCGCCAGCCGATGACCTTCAGGCCTTCCCGCTGCGCCATGTCCTCGTAGATCTTGCGGATCGTATCGCGCCACGCCTTGTCGCGCGGCAGGAACAGATGGCCGACGCCGTATTCCCCTTGCCGCGGCAACTTGAATCCGAGTTCCTTCGCCTTGCGCGCAAAGAACGCGTGCGGCATCTGCACGAGGATGCCGGCGCCGTCGCCCATGCGCGGGTCGGCGCCGACCGCGCCGCGATGTTCGAGGTTGCAGAGAATCCGCAGCGCATCGGAAACGATCTGATGCGATTTCTGGCCTTTGATGTTGGCGATGAAACCGACGCCGCAGGAATCCTTGTCGAGCGCGGGATCGTAGAGTCCCTCGCGTGCGCGAACGCCAGGGTCCGCCGAATCCGGAAAGTCCGCGGCGGTGAGCCCCGTTAAGGTCTTCCGAGCATGTCGGTCTTCGAACCGCGCGCTCATCTTGTCCCCCGCGGCCTCATGCCGCGATGTTGTTTCGCCAATGCCCGTTCAACCGGGACTATGTTGGGTAGGACAGCATTACTGTCCTATATCACCATGCCAGCTTTCTAAAGTTCGCACAAGGCGGGAGTGAACGGAATTGAGAGTTGTGAATCGTCCAGAGGACGCAACTTTATTTCCCGCTGGCCTCAAGGCTTGTCTTGAGGACCCCGGCGGCCCCAAAAGAGCCGCCGTCAGTTTTCTGGAACCAGCATGAACTTTGCCAGCGATAATACCGCCGCCATTGCCCCCGGCATTCTCAAGGCCATTGCCGCAGTCAACGAAGGCTTTGTTCTTGGTTATGGCAATGACCCTATAACGCGCGACGTCGAAAAACGGCTCTCGGCTTTCTTCGGGCGCGAGGTCGCAGCTTTTCTGGTTCCAACCGGCACCGCCGCCAATTCGCTCGGGCTTGCGCATATCACGCCACCCTGGAACGGCGTCCTCTGCCACGCCAATGCACACATCATGACCGACGAATGCGGGGCGCCGGAATTTTTCGGCCATGGCATCAAGCTGATCGGGCTTCCCGGCGACCATGGCAAGCTGCAGGCCGAAACCATCGCGGCGGCGATCAAGCGCTATTCCGGACATTCCCCGCATCAGGTCAACGCCGCGTCGGTGTCGATCACCCAGGCGACCGAAGCCGGCACCATCTATCGCGTGGAGGAGATCGAAGCGATCGCGCAAGCCGCGCATGCCGGCGGACTGAAAGTCCATATGGACGGGGCGCGGTTCCTCAACGCGTTGGCGCGGCTGAATGTCGGACCGGCGGAAGCGACCTGGAAAGCGGGCGTCGACGTCCTCTCTTTCGGTGCGACCAAGGGCGGCGCGCTGGCGGCGGAAGCGGTGGTGTTCTTCGATCCGAAGGTGGCCGCGATGATGCCGGAACGGCGCAAGCGGGCCGGGCATCTGTTCTCCAAGCACCGGTTCCTCGCCGCTCAGTTCGAGGCTTTCCTGAATGAGGATTACGGATTGACGCTGGCGCGTCACGCCAACGCGATGGCCGACCTCCTGGCGGCGCGGCTCAAAGCTGCTGGAATTCGAGTGTTATGGCCGGTGGAGGCGAACCTCGTCTTCGTTGCCATGCCGAAAACGCTCGATGCCAAATTGAAGGCGGCCGGCGCCGCCTATTATGTCCGGCGCAGCGAAGGGCTGCCTGAGGACGAAGTGCTGGTGCGGATGGTGACCTCGTTCGCGACGCGTGAAGAGGAAATCGAAAACTTCGCAAGTCTGATACAAAAGCGCTGAAATTCCGCCGCAGCGACGCCCAAATCGCACCTGAGCTTGTCGTCCGGGACGGCGCGCCATTCGGCGCGCAAAAAGCCTCGGTGGAGGGGCGTTGTGAAACACAGATGGTTGTTGATTGCGGCGGCGGCCGGATTCCTCGGTTGCGCGCCGGCCAATGCTCAGGTGCTCGCGGCCGACATCCTGCCGCCCTACGAAATCGTCACCATCGTCCGGTCGATGGGATTGAACCCGCTGGAACGTCCACGCTGGCGCCATGGGCGCTACGTGATGGCGGCGACCGACCGTTCGGGGCGCGAGGTGCGCGTCGTGGTCGATGCCGCCTCCGGGCAGGTGATCCGCGTCGTCCCGATTGAGGTCGGTTACTACAGCGGCCCGCGCGGCGACGGCGTGCGGCCCGACCCGTACGATCCACGCTATGGCGCGCCGCCTCCGCCGCCGCGTCCGATCCCGAGCCAGCCGGATTATTACGGACAGCAGCCGGGCTACGCGCCGCCGCGCTATCAACAGCAGCCAGGCTACGAAGACGACGACGAGTATTACGACGGCCGCACCGGCTCGATCACGCCGCCCGCGCCGTCGCAGCAACCGCGGATCACCGCGCCGAAGGTAAATACCTCGCCATCCGCGCGTTCCGCCGCGATCGCGCCGTCCAAGACTCTTGATAAGACGCCGGGCGCAACGCCGTTGCCGCGCCCGAAGCCCGGCGTGACGCAATCGGCGAGCAAGCAGGTCGAGCCGCCGCCGGTGCCGCAGGGCGAGATCCGCAAGATCGAGATCAACCGCAAACCGGATCCGGCGCCGGAAGCCAAAGCGGAAGAGCCGACGAAGGACGAGACAAAACCGGCGGAGGTGCCGGTTGTGCCGTTGCTCTGATGAGTTCCTGAGCAACTCTTTGTTGTTATTCCGGATGCCATGCGCAAGTCGGGTTTACCCGACTTGCGCCGCTTTACTTGCCGATCTCGGGTAGACCCGAGATCGGATGCGGCGATCCGGAATCCAGAAATACAGACACAATGGATTTAGCTGGATTCCGGGTTCGCGGACTTCTTCCGCGCCCCGGAATGACGGCGAATAAATTAAAAGCGCCCCGGATT
>CAYJNT010000344.1:0-3192 GCA_964370945.1 uncultured Hyphomicrobiales bacterium
GATCGCCGCGAGCCGTGTGGCCACCGCGGGCGGAACGGAACCGGCTTGCGGAATCGCGAGCGGATTTGTGTGCAAGACCGGTCTCGTCAGCGCGCCCGGCGCCGCTTGCGCGACCGTGATCGGTCGTGTTTGGGCAACCGGAGCAACAGGCGCGGCTTGCGCGACGGCTGCGAGTGCCGGCATTTTCGTTCGCGCGACCTGAAAGCGGCCGGACAATTCGGCGGAGACTTCCGCGACATTGCGCGGCCGGCCATCCTTGTTGAAGAACACCGACCGGTTGGCGCGGGCGGCGCCGGGAAACACGGATATCGCGCTCGCGCCGGGCTGCTGCTCGGACCGCCCGATCAGTTTCGCGGCGCCGTTGGCGCCGAGAAAATGCGCCATATAGAGCTCGCTGTCGCTCGGCGCCCGGCCGAGCTTCTGCGACAGCACCGCGGCATTGCTCCTGGTCAGCGCGCCGGCCATCAGCGAGTTGGCGGTCGGGTCCCGGCGCAAGGCGAGGATCGCGGCCTTCATCGCCGGATCGGCCACCACATAGCGGCCGGACGCGTTGCGGGAAATCGCATTGGCGTAGCCGCCATAACCGAACGAGGCGCCCGCCTCCTTCATGGTGCCGAGCCAGGTCTGCTCGATGAATTGAAACAATCCGCCGGCCGACGAGGTTTTCGCCGCCGCATTCGGATTGAGATTCGATTCGACCTTGGCGGTCGCGAGCAGGTATTGAAAGCTGGTGCCGGTGGCCTTCGCGGCTTGCTGGATCGCACCGGTGACCTGGGCGGTGCTCGTCTGCTGGGTGGCTTCGATCCGCATGGCGGCTGGCGGCCTTGGTAGCGGACGCCTCGCGCGGCGCGCGGCAGTTCCGGCGTACACAACTTGGTCAATTATGGTAAATGGAACCTTAACGATGATGGCGAAGCGGCCCGCCGCCGCCTAATGGATACGTCAGGGAGGCCTCGTCCATGGCTCAAGACACGATCATCCGGCACAAGCGCGGCGGCATCTATTTCGAGGACTTCAAGGTCGGCGAGGTGATCGAGCATCGCCTCACCCGCACCGTCACCCAGATGGACAACATGCTGTTCTCCAACATGACGCTCAATCCGCAGCCGCTCCATATCGACCGGCAATTCTGCGAGAAAGAGACCGAATGGGGCCAGCCGCTGATGAATTCGCTGTTCACCCTCGGGCTGATGATCGGCATTTCGGTCAATGATCTGACCGTCGGCACGACGATTGCCAATCTCGGCATGACCGACACCAAATTTCCGCATCCGCTGTTCGAGAACGACACGGTGCATTGCACGACCGAGGTCCTGGCCAAGCGCGAATCGAGCTCGCGGCCGAATGCCGGCATCGTCGAGTTCCTGCACCGCGCCTATAACCAGCACAACAAGCTGGTCGCCGAATGCCGGCGGCAGGCTTTCATGCTCAAGCGGCCGGCGTAGACCTTGCGTTCCCTTCTGTTCGTTCCGGGCGACAGCCCGAAGAAACTCGACAAGGGCATGGCGAGCGGCGCGGATGCGCTGATCATTGACCTTGAGGATTCGATTTCCGCGGCCAACAAGGAAGCGGCGCGTGAGACGGCGCTCGCTTTTCTCAAGGATGCGCGCGCGGCGAAGGATCGCCCTCGCCTGCTGGTGCGCGTGAATGCGATCGATACCGGGCTTACCGACGCCGATCTCGATGCGGTGATGCGCGCGGCGCCCGACGCCATTATGCTGCCGAAAGCGGAAGGCGGCGTGTCGGTGATGCATCTCGATGCCAAGCTCGCCGTACGCGAGGCCGAGAATGGGCTGCCGGATAATTCGACGACGATTGTGGCGTTAGCGACGGAAACCGCGACCGCGATGTTTCTGGTCGGCACCTTCCGCAATGCCAGTGCGCGGCTCACCGGCCTGACCTGGGGCGCGGAGGATCTGTCCGCCGATCTCGGCGCGCAGGCCAACCGCGACAGCGATGGCCTTTTCCTCGATCCCTATCGCCTCGCGCGCAGCCTGTGCCTGGCCGGCGCGGCATCCGCCGGCGTGCAGGCGATCGACACGGTCTATGTCGATTTCAGGAACGAGGCGGGCTTGCGGCGTGAAACCGAAGACGCGCGGCGCGACGGCTTCACCGCCAAGATGGCGATCCATCCCGGCCAGGTCGCGATCATCAACGAGGTGTTCACGCCCACGGCCGAGGCGATCGCGCATGCCAAGCGCGTGGTCGACGCTTTTGCGGCGGCGCCGGGTGGCGGCGTGGTCGGGATCGACGGCGTGATGTATGACCGCCCGCACCTTGTGCGCGCGCAGGCCTTGCTCGCGCGCGCCAAGGATGCCGAAATCAAAAAATGATGTCGATCGATCGAGCAAAGACCGATCGTCGGTGACAGTCGACTCCCTCTCCCCTGTGGGGAGAGGGTTGGGGTGAAGGGCGTTGAGTCTGACTTGGTCCCCTCACCCGGCCTCGCTTCGCTCGGCTCACCTCTCCCTATGGGAGAGGTGAAGAATGGTTAAGCAACCACCGGACCCTCATTCGCCGCGATCATGTTCGCGATCCGGAAACCGGAACCCGCACCGAGCGTCCAGCCGAGCGTGCCGTGGCCGGTATTGAGCCAGAGGTTGCGATAGCGCGTGCGGCCGATATACGGGATGATTTCAGCGCGTCGCCACTTTCGTCGTCCGCGGTGTAGGTCGGCACCGGGCAATGTCGGCGCGGCGTTCGGCGAAAGCCGGCTCGATCTCAACCACCTTGTCGGCGTCGATCACCGTGCGGTCGCAGACCGACTTGCCGTTGCGCAGATTCCAGTAAGCGGTGTTGATGCCGACGACGCCTGCGCCAAGGACGAGGACATCGAAATCGGCTTTTGAAGGAGTGGAAGACGGTTTCACGCTCAATGCTCCAGGATGCTACGCGCAACACTTTTGCGCGAGCCCCCTCTGTCATTGGCCTGAGAGTATCGCCGGGTCCGTCGTTGACTTGCGGCTTACACCGTTCGGCGGGAGCAGGCGCTCCGCTTTCCAGGGATTGAACGTCGTCGAGCGGTTCGTTTGCCTGAGAGTTTCCGGGGCGGTTGCTCCTTCGGCGCCGATGCGGATTTTCACCCGCATCGATCTCTCCCGCTCAGCTGTGTACTTATGCGATTCAACACCCGTGGTCGAGGTGCTGCAGAGTTCAATTTTGCGGCACAAAATCCGTAATACCGTACTCTAG
>CAYJNT010000345.1:0-3184 GCA_964370945.1 uncultured Hyphomicrobiales bacterium
CACGTTAACCTGAAATTCGCACCTGACATCCGTTTCATGATCGACGAGCGATTCGGCGAAGCGGAACGGATCGAGAAACTTCTGCGAACGCCTGCGGTCCGCCGCGACCTCGAACAGGATCCGGACGAATCATGAGCGATATCGAGAAGCCGGACACCGCGCCGGCGGGGAAAAATCGTCCACGCGGCAGCGAGCAGCGAAAAAAAGACAAGCGCGATGTTCACGGCTGGGTCGTGCTCGACAAGCCGGTCGGCATGACCTCGACACATGCGGTGGCGATCGTGAAGCGGCTGTTCTCGGCCAGGCGCGCGGGCCATGCCGGCACGCTCGATCCGCTCGCCTCGGGGTGCCTGCCGATCGCGCTCGGCGAGGCGACGAAAACCGTTCCCTTCATCATGGACAGCCGCAAGCGCTACCGCTTCACCATCCGCTGGGGCGAGGAACGCGACACCGACGACGCCGAAGGCCGTGTGGTCGAAACGAGCGCGGCCCGTCCGGCTCCCGATGCCGTGCGGGCGATCCTTCCGCAATTCATCGGCACGATCGAGCAGGTGCCGCCGCGTTACTCCGCCATCAAGGTCGAGGGCGAGCGCGCCTATGACCTCGCCCGCGACGGCCAGGACGTGACCCTGCAAGGCCGGATGATCGATATCGGCTCGCTCGAACTCGTCGAAAGTCCCGATTTGGACCATTCCGTGCTCGAAACCGAGTGCGGGAAAGGCACCTATGTCCGGGCGCTGGCCCGCGATATGGGCCGCCTTTTGGGCTGTTTCGGCCATGTTTCGGCGCTACGCCGCACCTCTGTCGGGCTGTTCGACGAGGTTGCAATGATTCCACTGGAACAACTTGCGGCTTTATGCGATAGAGCCGCCGCCGGCGAGGGAAACCTCGCCGATGCACTTCTGCCCGTCGAGACCGCGCTGGACGACATCCCGGCGCTGGCCATCAGCCGGGCAGACGCGGCGAGGCTCCAAAGGGGCCAGACCGTTCTCCTGCGCGGACGGGACGCACCAATTCTCCGCGGTACGGTTTACGTCACGGCTTCGGGCGACCTTGTCGCCCTTGCCGATGTGGATCGTGGCGAAATCGTCCCCAAGCGCGTGTTCAACCTCGCCGGGCTGCATGGCACCTCGGCACTAACAAAAGGTCATTGACGATGTCGATTACCGCCAGCCGCAAGGCTGAAGTCATCAAGACATATGCAACGAAGTCCGGCGACACGGGCTCGCCGGAAGTCCAGGTCGCGCTCCTGTCGGAGCGGATCAATAACCTGACTGAGCACTTCAAGGCCCACGTGAAGGACAATCATTCGCGCCGGGGCTTGCTCAAGATGGTCTCGCAGCGCCGCCAGCTCCTTGACTACATCAAGCGGAGCGATGAGGCGCGTTACAAGGAACTGATCGAACGGCTGAATATCCGCCGTTGACGTCCGCGCGGGACAATCCCGCGCGGTTATGAGCGGACGCGTATCGCGCCGCTGTTCGCGCGGCGGCAAGAGCCGCCGAAAAAGGAACGGGCGCCATGAATTGCCCGTTCGCATCCGAAAGGGATGAATGCCATGGCAGGATCGCTGGACGCTGTTCGACACGCTGACGTGTAGGCAGCCTCTCGCCGTCTTGCTCATGGCTTTCAGACCTTTGTCCGAAACCATGAAAGACAAAACAAATGTTCGATATCAATCGTGTTGAACTCGATTGGGGCGGGCGCAAGCTCACCCTCGAGACCGGAAAAGTCGCGCGCCAGGCCGATGGCGCCATCATCGCCACCTACGGCGAAACCACCGTGATCGCGACCGTGGTCGCGGCCAAGCAGCCGAAGCCCGGCATCGACTTCCTGCCGCTGACGGTCAATTACCAGGAAAAATATTACGCCGCGGGCCGCATCCCCGGCGGCTTCTTCAAGCGCGAAGGCCGTCCGACCGAAAAGGACACGCTGACCTCGCGCCTGATCGACCGCCCGATCCGTCCGCTCTTCGCCGACGGCTGGCGCTGCGACACGCAGGTGATCATCACCACGCTCTCGCACGACCAGGAGAACGATCCCGACATCGTCGCGATGATCGCCGCTTCCGCAGCGCTCACGCTCTCCGGCGCACCCTTCATGGGCCCGATCGGCGGCGCGCGCGTCGGCTTCTCCAACGGCGAGTATGTGCTCAATCCGACGATCGACGAGATGGCCGAAAGCCAGCTCGACCTCGTCGTCGCCGGCACGCAGGACGCGGTGCTGATGGTGGAATCGGAGGCGAAAGAACTCTCCGAAGACATCATGCTCGGCGCGGTGATGTTCGGCCACCGGCATTTCCAGCCGGTGATCAAGGCCATCATCGACCTCGCCGAAAAAGCCGCGAAGGAGCCGCGCGAATTCGCGACCCCGGACGTGTCCGCGATCGAGAAGGAAATGCTCGGCTTCGTGGAGAAAGATCTGCGCGCGGCCTATTCGATCCCGCGCAAGGCCGAACGCCAGGATGCAGTCGCCGCCGTCAAGAAGAAGGCGATGGCGCATTTCTTCCCGGATGGCACCGACAATCCGGAACGCCCGATGACGCTCGTCGCCGGCGTGTTCAAGGAACTCGAAGGCAAGATCGTCCGCTGGAACATCCTCGATACGCAAAAGCGCATCGACGGCCGCGATCTCGTGACCGTGCGCCCGATCGTTTCCGAAGTGGGCCTGCTCCCGCGCACGCACGGTTCATCGCTGTTCACCCGCGGCGAGACGCAGGCGATCGTGATCGCCACGCTCGGCACCGGCGAGGACGAGCAATGGGTCGATGCGCTGCACGGGACCTACAAGGAAGCGTTCCTGCTGCACTACAACTTCCCGCCGTTCTCGGTCGGCGAGACCGGCCGCATGGGCGGCACCAAGCGGCGTGAAATCGGCCACGGCAAGCTGGCCTGGCGCGCGCTGCATCCGCTGCTGCCGAAGGCGGAGGAATTCCCCTACACCATCCGCCTCGTCTCCGAGATCACCGAGTCGAACGGCTCCTCCTCGATGGCCACGGTGTGCGGCTCCTCGCTGGCGCTGATGGACGCCGGCGTGCCCTTAAAACGGCCGACCGCCGGCATCGCCATGGGGCTTATTCTCGAGGACAAGCGCTTCGCCGTGCTGTCCGACATCCTCGGCGACGAGGATCACCTCGGCGACATGGACTTCAAGGTGGCCGGCACCGACAACGGCATCACCGCCC
>CAYJNT010000346.1:0-3163 GCA_964370945.1 uncultured Hyphomicrobiales bacterium
GCCATGGGTGATCGATCCGGCGAAGGCGTGCTGCATGACGGTGAAACCGATCAACATCACGATCAGCACCAGGCCGCCGAGCAAAGCCGGACCGACAATATCGTTTGTGACGAGGCCCGAAATCGTCAGCGCCGCTGCGAACGCCCAGACCACCAGCAGGAACCAGGTCGGGATGAGCAGCACCGCGCGGTCATAGCCGTGCGTGGAGAGATAGATCACGACACCGAAACCGAGGAACGCCACGGCCGCGAGCGAGAAGCGCGCGATGCCGGCAGCGACCGCCGGATCGAACAGCGCCAGCAGGATCAGTGTGGCGAGCCCGCCGAGCCAGGCGATGGTGATGTGGGCATAACGCACATGCCAGCGGCTCAGGTTGAGATAGGCGAACAGGAACACGAGCAGTGTCGCGGCCAGGATCGCTTCGCCGATGGCGCGCCAGATGCGCTCGGCGCCCGCCGACATGTCGAAGACCTTGCCCCAGAATCCGAAATCGATGCCGATATAGACGAGCACCGCCCAGCCGAGCGCGGCGGCGGCCGGGAACATCACGCTGCCCTTCACCACGAACAGGATGGTCAGGAACAGCGCCAGCAATCCGGCGATGCCGATGACGATGCCGTAATAGAGCGTGAAGGAGTTGATCTTGTCCTTGTAGGCGTCGGGCTCCCACAGATAGAGCTGCGGCAGCTTGTCGGTGCGCAATTCGACGACGTAGGTGATGACGGTGCCGGGATCGAGCGTGATGCGGAAAATATCCGCGACCGCGGAATCCTGCCGGTCGGGGCGCTCGCCCGAGCTCGGCGTGATGCCGACGACGCGCGACAATCCGAGATCAGGCCAGAACAGGCCCGAACCGACCATGCGATAGTGCGGGATCACGATCAGCCGGTCGATCTGCTCGTCGCCGGAATTCGACAGTGCAAACACCACCCAATTGGTGCTCGACTCGCGTCCGCGCACTTCGATGCGGCGGATGATGCCGTCGGGGCCCGGCGCGGTGGACACCTGGAGGCGGTCGGCCTCCGTGCGCTGGCGATCGAGCACATCGGTGAGGTCGATCGCGGCGGCGTCGGTGCGCACATTGACGGCATCGACCGCGCGCGCAGACGTGCCCGCGGCAAGGAAGCCGATGGCCAACGCCGCCCCAACCGCCAAAAGGCGCAACTCACGCAAACAGACGCCCTCCGGCTTTCGCATTCAGAACATGTCCGGATCTGGTCTGCGACCAGCTCCGTTTCCCTTGTTTGTCGCGCAATCTTGCGGCGAACCGGTCCCCACTTCGCCGGATTGCGCTCTCGCGGAATTAAGGGTTCCGCAGACCCTACAAACGGGCTTCATTTGCGCCGATTTCACGGCGAATGCCTGCCATTTGCGGCCGGCGTGCGGTTTAAAGCCCGATCTTTGGGATGAGTAGACGGGAGAGGGCGGCAGGGCAAGTTTCGGCGCCTCACACGGTCAGGACGATTTTGCCGATATATGCGCTCGATTCCATGCGGGCATGGGCGGCCGCGGCTTGCGCGAGCGGAAAGGTCGAATCCATGATCGGCTTGACCTTGCCGGACGCAATCAGCGGCAGCACTTTCTGCTCGATCGCGGCCGCGATCGCGCCCTTGTCGGGAACCGAGCGGGACCGCAGCGTCGAGCCGGTATGGTGCAAGCGCTTGAGCATGATGCGGCGGAAATCGACAGTCGCTTTCGGGCTTCCCTGGAAGGCGATTTGCACGATCCGCCCTTCGACGGCGGCGGCTTCGTAATTGCGCTCGATATAGTCGCCGCCCACCATGTCGAGAATAACATCGGCGCCCGCGCCCGCGGTCTTGTCCTTGATCACGGCGACGAAGTCTTCGCTCTTATAGTTAATGGCGATGTCGGCGCCGAGCTTGCGGCAGGCCTCGCATTTGTCGTCCGAGCCTGCGGTGGTGATCACGCGCGCGCCGAACGCTTTCGCAAGCTGGATCGCGGTCGTGCCGATGCCGGACGACCCGCCATGCACGAGGAACGTTTCCCCGGATTTGAGCGCGCCACGCTCGAACACGTTGTGCCAGACGGTGAAGAAGGTTTCCGGGATCGCGGCCGCTTCCGTCATCGCGTAACCGTTCGGCACCGGCAGCGCGTGGCTTTCATGCGCAAGGCAATATTGCGCATAGCCGCCGCCGATCACGAGCGCCATCACCTTGTCGCCGATCTTCCAGCGCTTCACGCCGCCGCCGAGCGCGGCGACTTCGCCTGCGATCTCAAGCCCTGGAATATCCGGCGCGCCCTTCGGCGGCGGATAAAGACCCTGGCGCTGCATCACGTCCGGGCGATTGACGCCCGCGGCCGCGACCTTGACCAGAATTTCTCCCGCGCCGGGAGAGGGAACTTCACGCTCCTCCGGCACCAGCGTTTCGGGTCCGCCCGGCGTCTTGATGCCGATGGCGGTCATACGGGAAGGCAGCGAAGACATGGGCAATCACCTTGCGGACAATCGTTTCGGAGATGGGGAGGTCAGCCTTGTTTAATCGCCGTATTCCGGTGTGACAACCCGCACCTCCGCCGCTAAATTCGGCCCGTTTTTGAAGAGGTGCCGCGATGGCCGCGATCGACGAAGACGACCGCCCCAAGAAGAAAATTGTGCATGAGATCGGGCAGGATCTTTCGCTGTTGTCGGTCGCGGAACTGAACGATCGCATCGCGCTGATGAAAACCGAAATCGCGCGGCTCGAAGCCGATATCAAAACCAAGCAATCGTCGCGCAATGTCGCGGATCAATTTTTCAAGAAATAGGCGGCGCGAACGGGCGCAACTGCGCGAAGTTACACATTATTTTTCATTTAACTCAAAGTTAAGCTTTCCTCCTTATTACTGTGAACGTCCATCTTCTGGACATTGAGTGGCTCCTGTCCACTCTGTTTGACGCCTCCCTGTTATTGACTTGAGCCGCCGGAAACGGCGGCTCCTTTTTTTGTCCCATTTTGGGGCAATATTATTGCCGTATCCGCCGAAACCATGTCGCGAGGTTTTCCGGCTCGTTTACTTTACCCGTGCGCCATCGCGTGCCTATGCTCTTTCCCACTAGTGTGGTGGTTCAGAAGTCCCCTTGTTCATGCCGCGAGTCCCTTAGGGGATTTCTGAACCAAAACCACACTAGAATCGTACGTTGCTAGTGTCCCTTGGAATCCGA
>CAYJNT010000347.1:0-3162 GCA_964370945.1 uncultured Hyphomicrobiales bacterium
GCATAGATCGGACCGCAGGCGACGCCCTGCGCGTTGAGAAGATCGATCCACTCGGTGCTCGTGTGCCTTGCCATGATCGCATTGATTTCGGCATTGAGCGCGTCGCGGTTTTTCGAGCGTAGCGCCGCGGTTTCATAATCCGGCTGTTTGGTGAAACGCTCGGCGCCGAGCGCCTTGCAGAAGCGCAGCCATGTCGGCTGGCCGGTGGTCGCGATATTGATATGGCCGTCCTTGGTCTTGTAGACGCCGGTCGGAATGCTGGTCGGATGATTGTTGCCGGCCTGCCGCGGCACCACCTTGTCGATCAGCCAGCGCGCGGCCTGAAAATCGAGCGTGAAGATCTGCGCTTCCAGAAGCGAGGTCTCGACATATTGACCTTCGCCGGAGACTTCACGCTCGAGGAGCGCGACCAGAACGCCAAGCGCGGCGAAGAGACCCGCCGACACATCGGCGACCGCGGCGCCGGCGCGAATGGGCCCCTGTCCCGGCAGGCCGGTGATCGACATCAACCCGCCCATGCCCTGCGCGATCTGATCGAAGCCCGGGCGCTCGCGATACGGCCCGTCCTGCCCGTAAGCCGAGATGCTGGCATAGACGATGCGCGGATTGACCGCGCGCAGTTCCTCGTAGCCGACTTTCAGGCGATGCTTCACGTCGGGCCGGAAATTCTCGACCACCACATCGGCCGTCTTCGCCATGCGCAGAAGCGCGTTGCGGCCAGCTTCCGATTTCAGGTCGAGTGTGATGCTGCGCTTGTTGCGATGCAGGTTCTGGAAGTCGCCGGCATGGCGCGCGCCGCCGATCGGGTCGCCGGGCTCGAGCCGCTCCGGGGCCTCGACCTTGATCACGTTGGCGCCCCAATCCGCGAGCTGGCGAACGCAAGTCGGCCCCGCACGCACGCGGGAAAGATCGAGAACGGTGAAACGGGCGAGCGCCTGTGAGGCGCGATCAGAAACCTTGTCCGGCATATCCGGCGTTTTCGTCCTGTTGTCTTGCTGTTTTCTTGTTGCTGTTTTCTTGTTGCTGTCTTCTTGTTGCTGTCTTCTTGGGCCGGGATTTGGCCCGGCATGTTATTCGGATGTCGATCCGCCTGCAATTTTCGGCCCGCAACGTTGCACGCCGCGCGCGGGATTACACCTTGCGGATCCGGAATATCAGCAATTCCCCATTCCGTGCGCTCGATTCCAGCGTATCGCCGGTCTCGCGCAGGAGGTTCGGGATATCGATCGTGGTCAGCGGGTCGGTGCATTCGGCGACAATAACGTCGCCTGCGGCGAGGCCGCCGAGCGCCTTGCGAACGCGCAGAGCCGGAAGCGGACATTTGAGGCCGCGCAGGTTGATGGTTTTTTCGGTCATATCCATAGCCACTGACTATGGACCGACACTGCCCGCGCGTTAACGGGGTCGTCAAGCGCATGCATGCTTGACCCGCGTTTTGCGCTTCGTCAGAACCACACCATGGTGTCGGATCATCCATCGCCGCAACGCATCGCGCGCCTCACGCCGCTTGCCGACGTGCTGACGTGGATCGATGCGAATGTTCGGCCGGTCAGATCCCGCAAAATGATTGCCGGGGCCGCGATCGGGCGCGTGCTCGCGAGCGATGTCAAAGCCCCGCATGCGATACCGCCGCATCCAATTTCACTGCGCGACGGATACGCACTGCAATCGGACTGGACAAGCGACGCGAGCTCCTACGCACCAGCGCCGTTGCCGCATATGCCGAAGCGTGTCGATGCCGGCGATCCTTTGCCGCCCGGCACGGATTGCGTCGCCGCACTCGATCATATCGCGATCAAAGGCAAACGCGCCGAAGCGCTTTCCATTGTTGCGCCGGGTGAAGGCATCCTTCCGGCTGGGAGCGATATCGCAGCGAATGATCCGTTTCTCCACGCCGGCGAAATGCTGCGCGCGCATCATGATCCGATCCTTAATGCCGCGAACTTGTGCGACGTGAGGATTCGAATACCGCGCGTCGGTGTGATTCCAGCCAGTCACGTGGAAGATGCGGCCATCATTACCACCGCGATGATGATCATGACGGAACTCGAATCGGTTGGCGCAATAGCGATGGACAACGAGGAAACCTTCGAGTCCGCGCTTCAGGAAAAAGGGCCGGACGCGATCATCGCGATCGGCGGGACCGGAACAGGACGGCATGACAACGCGGTCGCGACGTTGGCTCACGCCGGTACGGTCGCCTTCCATGGCATCGGCTTGATGCCGGGCGAGACCGCAGCGATCGGCATCGCGAATGGAAAGGCAGTATTGCTCTTGCCCGGACGCGTCGATGCCGCGCTGGCCTGCTGGCTCGTGCTGGGACGCCGAATGCTCACGCGGCTCGCGGGCGGCACCATAGATGATGTCACGACGCCGCTGAAGCTGTCGCGCAAGGTCACGTCCACCATCGGCATCGCCGATGTCGTGCTGCTCAAACGAAGCGGCGGCGACGCCGATCCGCTCGCATCCGGCACCTGGCCGATGCAGGCGCTCGCGCAAGCCGACTCTTATTATGTGGTGCCGCCGGAGAGCGAAGGCTTTCCCGCCGGCGCAGTTGTCAATGCGAGTCCGCTGCCATGAGCGCGAAGGACAAGCGTTCCGAATCCGAATTGCTCGCCGCCATCCGCAGCGCTGCGCGGCAGGAGCAATTCCTCGAAGTCGTGTCGCCGGAAGAAGCGCAGAAGCGCTTTGCCGCGCATCTTGATCTGCCGCCCTTCCCGCCGGACTCCGTTTCGCTCGACGGCGCGCTCGGCCGCGCGCTGGCGCATGACATTGCCGCCCCGCTTGACGTTCCGCCCTTCGACCGCTCCGGCGTCGACGGCTTCGCCTTGCGCGCGGAGGATCTTGCCAAGGTGAGCGACGCCGCGCCGCAGAAACTTCGGCTCAATGCCGAAGTGATCGCCTGCGGACACGCGCCGACAATCGAAGTGCTGCCGGGCACGGCGAGCACGATCGCGACCGGCGGCATGCTGCCGCGCGGCGCCGATGCCGTCGTGATGATCGAGCAGACCGAATTGATCGAGGACAAGGATGGCCTGTTCGTCGAATTGCGGCGCCCGGCCGCGGCCGGACAGTTCGTGTCCTATGCCGGCTCCGATATCGCGCGCGGCGAAACCTTGCTTCGCCGCGGCACATTGATCGGCTCGCGCGAGATCGGCATGC
>CAYJNT010000348.1:0-3148 GCA_964370945.1 uncultured Hyphomicrobiales bacterium
GGAACTTGCCGGAGGATCATTTTGTTGCGATCTGATGTATAAAGAGAATTCCAGGGCAATGGCCGCCTAAAAGAGCGGCCGTAACGACTTGCGCGATCAACGCGCGGAAAAACAGGGAGGAACGGCGACGTGGCGATGCAAGCCCCCGCCGAGGCGAATACATTTCCGAAGCTTTTGATCCATAACGCGCGCGTGCGCGGCGACAAACCGGCGTTGCGCCACAAGGATCTGGGCATCTGGCAGATCTGGACCTGGTCGCAGGTGCTGGACGAGGTGCGCGCTTTCGCCGTCGGCCTGGAGGGGCTCGGCGTCAAGCGTGGCGACAAGATCGCGATCATCGGCGCCAACAAGCCGCGCCTTTACTGGGCGATCTGCGCGGCGCAGGCGATCGGCGCGGTGCCGGTGCCGCTTTATGCGGATTCCGTCGCCGACGAAATGGCCTATGTGCTCGAACATGCCGAGGTCAGTGTCGCGATCGCGGAAAATCAGGAGCAGGTCGACAAGATCATCTCCATCGCCGACCGCGTGCCGAAGCTCACGCATGTCGTCTATGACGAGCCGCGCGGCCTTCTGGATTATGATCATTCGCGGCTGACCTGGATCAGCGAGGTCATCAAGGCCGGGCACGAAAAGCTGAAAGATCCGGCCGCGATCGAGCGTTTCGAGAAGTTCGTCGCCGCGGGAAAAGGCAGCGATCTTGCGATCATGCTTTACACCTCGGGAACAACCGGCCGGCCCAAGGGCGTGATGCTGACGCAGGACAATGTCTTGATCTCCGCGCGCAACGGCAATCTGTTCGACAACCTTGGTGAAGGCGAGGAAGTGATCGCCTATTTGCCGATGGCCTGGGTTGGCGACCACATCTTTTCGTTCGCGCAATCCTATGTCGCGGGCTTCTGCGTCAATTGCCCGGAATCGGGCGAGACCGTGGTGGAAGACCGGCGCGAGATCGGCACCACGTACGCGTTCGCGCCGCCGCGCGTTTACGAAAACCTGCTGACGCTCACGATGGTGCGGATGGAAGATGCCGGCCCGTTGATGCGCGGCATGTTCAATTTCTTCATCCGCCATGCCCGCAAATGGGGTGAGAAAATCCTCAACAAGGAAAAGGTGCCGCTGGGCGCGCGCCTTCTGTACTGGCTTGGCGATATTCTGGTCTATTCGCCGCTGAAGAACCGTTACGGCCTCTCGCGCATCCGCGTCGGTTACACCGCCGGCGAAGCGATCGGTCCGGAGATTTTCCGCTTCTACCGTTCGCTCGGCATCAACCTGAAGCAGCTTTACGGTTCGACCGAGGCGTCGGTCTACATCACCGCGCAGCCGGACGGCGAGATCTATGCAGACACCGTCGGCAAGCCGAATATCGATGTCGAGGTGAAGGTCGCCGACAACGGCGAGGTGATGTTCAGATCGCCCGGCGTCTTCCTCGGCTATTACAAGGATCCCGAGAAGACCGCGGAAACGAAAACGCCCGACGGCTGGGTGCATAGCGGCGACGCCGGCTTCTTCGACCCCAAGACCGGGCATCTGAAAATCATCGACCGCGCCAAGGACGTCGGGCGCCTCAAGGATGGCACGCTGCTGGCGCCGAAATACATCGAGAACAAGTTGAAGTTCTATCCGAACATCAAGGAAGCGGTGGCCTACGGCGACAAGCGCGATTTTGTCGCGGTCATGCTCAATATCGATCTGGTCGCCGTCGGCAGCTGGGCCGAGCGAAACAATGTGGTTTACGGCTCGTATCAGGAACTGGCCAATCATCCGCGCGTCTGCGAGATGATCGAGAAGCATGTCGACGAGGTGAACCGTTCGCTGGTCGAGGAAGGCCCGATGGCGGGCGCGCAGATCAAGCGCTTCCTGATCCTGCCCAAGGAGCTCGACGCCGATGACGGCGAACTGACCCGGACCCAGAAAGTGCGCCGCGGCTTCATCGCCGAGCGCTACAATTCGCTGGTGACCGGGCTGTATGACGGCTCGAAGGAAGCCGACATCCGCACCGAAGTTACCTTCGAGGACGGCCGCAAGGGCGTGATCGCCGCGCGCGTGAAAATCGTCGACATGAAAACGCAGCCGGTGCCGAGCGCGATGGGGAAGGCCGCATGAGGGCGCCGAGCACGTCCGATATCGCGGCCGGGGAAGTTCTGCTCGCGGTGGAGAATGTCTCGCTGTCGTTCGGCGGCGTGCATGCCATCCGCGATGTGTCGTTTGATATCCGCAAAGGTGAAATCCGCGCCATCATCGGACCGAACGGCGCCGGCAAGACCTCGATGCTCAATGTTATCAACGGTTTCTATACGCCGCAGAAGGGCAAGATCACCTTCCGCGGCCAGACCCGGTCGAAAATGCGCCCGCATGACGCCGCCGCCGGCGGCATTGCGCGCACGTTCCAGAACGTGGCGCTGTTCCGCGGCATGACCGCGCTCGACAACATCATGGCCGGCCGCACCTTGCGCATGAAGCGCGGTTTGTTCTGGCAGATGCTGCGCTTCGGCCCGGCGATGAAGGAAGAAGTCGAGCACCGCCTGCGCGCCGAGGAGATCATCGATTTCCTCCACATCGAGCATATCCGCAAAGTCCAGGTTGGACGGCTGCCCTACGGCCTGCAAAAGCGCGTCGAGCTCGCGCGCGCGCTCGCGATGGAGCCGGACCTCCTGCTGCTCGACGAGCCGATGGCCGGCATGAATCTGGAAGAGAAGGAAGACATGTCGCGCTTCGTGCTCGACGTGAACCAGCATTTCGGGACCACCATCGCGCTGATCGAGCACGACATGGGCGTGGTGATGGATCTCTCCGATCGCGTGGTTGTGCTCGACTACGGCAAGAAAATCGCCGACGGCACTCCCGAGGAAGTCAAACAGGACCAGGCCGTGATCGATGCTTATCTCGGCGTGGCGCATTGAGGGCCGATGGACATTCTCTACAACGTCTTGATCGATCCGTTCGTGCAGATGGGCACCGCGCCCGATCTCCTGGTGCAGACGCTCTGGGAGGGTTTGGTCGGCGGAATGCTGTACGCGCTGATCGCGCTCGGCTTCGTGCTGATTTTCAAGGCGTCAGGCGTTTTCAATTTCGCCCAGGGTATCATGGTCGTGTTCGCGGCCCTGACGCTTGTCGGTCTGCACACAGCGGGGCTGCCGGCTTTCGCCGC
>CAYJNT010000349.1:0-3148 GCA_964370945.1 uncultured Hyphomicrobiales bacterium
CAGGGCGGCGGCCTGTCCGGCTTCACCAAGCGCGCCGAGAGCGAATACGACCCGTTCGGCACCGCGCATTCCTCGACCTCGATCTCGGCCGGCCTCGGCATGGCCGTCGCGCGCGATTTCGAGGGCAAGGACAACAATGTCATCTGCGTGATCGGCGACGGCGCGATGTCCGCCGGCATGGCTTACGAGGCCATGAACAATGCCGGCGCGATGAATTCGCGGCTGATCGTGATCCTGAACGACAACGACATGTCGATCGCGCCGCCGGTCGGCGCCATGTCGGCCTATTTCTCGCGGCTGATTTCCGGCCGCACCTACCGTTCGATCCGCCACATCGGCAAACAGCTCGCCGCGCATCTGCCGAAGTTCTTCAAGGAGCGTGCGGGGCGCGCGGAGGAATATGCGCGCGGCATGGTCACGGGCGGCACACTGTTCGAGGAGCTCGGATTCTATTATGTCGGCCCGATCGACGGCCACAGCCTCGATCATCTGTTGCCCGTCCTGAAAAATGTGCGCGATGCCAGGAATGGTCCGATCCTCGTTCATGTCGTGACGCAGAAGGGCAAGGGCTACGGCCCCGCGGAAGCCTCCGCTGACAAATATCACGGCGTCGTGCCGTTCGACGTCGCGACCGGCACGCAGGCGAAATCCAAGTCGAATGCGCCATCCTACACGAAAGTCTTCGGCGAGAGCCTGGTCAAGGAGGCGGCGAAGGACGAGCGCATCTGCGCGATCACCGCGGCCATGCCGTCCGGCACCGGGGTCGATATTTTCGGCAAGGCGTTTCCGGATCGCACCTTCGATGTCGGCATCGCCGAGCAGCACGCGGTGACGTTCGCCGCCGGTCTTGCCGCCGAGGGGAGGAAGCCCTTCGCGGCGATCTATTCGACCTTCCTGCAGCGCGCCTACGATCAGGTCGTGCACGACGTCGCGATCCAGAATCTTCCCGTACGCTTCGCGATCGACCGCGCCGGGCTCGTCGGCGCCGCCGGCCCGACCCATGCCGGCTCCTTCGACATCGCCTATCTCGGTTGCCTGCCGAACTTCGTCGTCATGGCGGCCGGCGACGAAGCCGAGCTCGTGCACATGGTCGCGACCGCGGCCGCGATCGACGATCGCCCAAGCGCGCTGCGCTATCCGCGCGGCGAAGGCCTGGGCGTCGAGATGCCGACCGAAGGTGTTCCGCTCGAGATCGGCAAAGGCCGCGTCTTGCGCGAAGGCAACGCCGTCGCGCTGCTCTCGTTCGGCACGCGGCTCGGCGAATGTCTCAAGGCCGCCGACCATCTCGCCGCGCACGGGCTCTCGACCACCGTCGCCGATGCGCGTTTCGCAAAGCCGCTCGACGTCGATCTCGTGCTGCGCCTCGCGCGCGAGCACGAATTGCTGGTCACGATCGAGGAAGGCTCGATCGGCGGCTTCGGGTCCTATGTGCTGCAAGCGCTCGCCGAACGCGACCTGCTCGGCAACGGCCTGAAGGTCCGCACCATGGTGCTGCCGGATGTCTTCATGGATCAGGACAAGCCCGACAAGATGTATGCCAAGGCCGGGCTCGATTCCGCGGGCATCACCGCGCAGGTCATGACCGCGCTCGGAAAACCGGTTGCACGGGCGAGCGGCGGCAAGGTGGCCTGAATGAAGGATGACACCAAGAAGCCGATGAAAGTGATTCTCGCGCAGCCGCGCGGCTTCTGCGCGGGCGTCGTGCGCGCGATCGAAATCGTCGAGCGGGCGCTCGAGAAATACGGCCCGCCAGTCTATGTGCGCCACGAGATCGTGCACAACAAGCATGTCGTTGAGACGCTGAAGGCCAAGGGCGCGCGCTTTGTGGAGAATCTCTCCGAGATCCCCGCCGACGCCGTCACCATCTTCTCAGCGCATGGCGTCGCGAAAAGCGTCGTCGACGAGGCGGCCGAACGCAACCTGCCGGTGCTGGACGCGACTTGTCCGCTGGTGACCAAGGTGCACAACCAGGGCAAGCGCTACCTCGCGCAAGGCCGCACCATCATCCTGGTCGGCCATGCCGGCCATCCCGAGGTCGAAGGCACGATGGGCCAGATCGACGGGCCGGTGCATCTCGTGCAGACCGAAAAGGACGTCGAAATGCTCGATATCCCGGTCAACACGCCGGTCGCCTATGTCACGCAGACGACGCTCAGCGTCGACGACACGCGCAGCATCATCGAGGCCCTGCAGCGCCGCTTCAGCGACATCACCGGCCCGGAAACGCGCGACATCTGCTATGCGACGCAGAACCGCCAGAGCGCGGTGCGCGACCTCTCCAAGATCGTCGACGTGATTCTGGTGGTCGGAGCTCAGAATTCTTCCAATTCCAATCGGCTGCGCGAAATCGGATCGGAATCGGGCATTCCGAGCTATCTGATCGCCGATGGCAGCGAGCTTGACGCGAACTGGGTCAAGGATGCACAGGTGGTCGGCATCACGGCGGGCGCGTCCGCCCCGGACGTGCTGGTCGACGACGTGATCGCGGCGTTGCGGCGGTTGCGCAATGTCGATGTCTCGACCCTCGACGGCCGGCAGGAGAATATCGAATTCCGCTTGCCGGCCGAGTTGATGGCCGCGCCGGCCAGTGCGCAGTCGGCTTAAAAACAAGAGAGCGAAAAGACGTGGCGATACCGTTTTTCAAAGAGATGCGCCTTGGCGCCTACCTTCTCAAGCAGAAGGTGCTGGGCCGCAAACGCTATCCGCTGGTGCTGATGCTGGAGCCGCTGTTCCGGTGCAATCTCGCCTGCATCGGCTGCGGCAAGATCGACTATCCGGACGCGATCCTCAACCGCCGCATGTCGGTGCAGGAATGCCTCGACGCGGTCGATGAATGCGGCGCGCCGATGGTCGCGATCCCGGGCGGCGAGCCGCTGATCCATCGCGAGATCGGCGAGATCGTCGCGGGCATCGTCAAGCGCAAGAAATTCGTTTCGCTCTGCACCAACGCGCTGCTCCTGGAAAAGAAGCTGCATCTGTTCAAGCCGTCGCCGTATCTGTTCTTCTCGGTGCATCTCGATGGCCTGAAAGACCATCACGACAAATCGGTGTCGCAGGAAGGCGTGTTCGACAAAGCCGTGTCGGCGATCAAGGCGGCGAAGGCCAAGGGTTTCTCGGTCAACGTCAATGCCACGATTTTCGATGGCCA
>CAYJNT010000350.1:0-3144 GCA_964370945.1 uncultured Hyphomicrobiales bacterium
GGGTGAGGCCGAATGGAGAGTCCGCGCGTTTCAATGCGGATGGATCAGGCTCTAGTCCGCGCCGTAATTGCCGAGACCGCGGGAAATCTGCGACCGGATGAACCAATCCGGATCCTGCCCCCTCACCTTGCCGCCCCAGATGATCTGGCCCTGCGCGTCGCCGGTGAAGCCATTATCGGTGGTCGCCTGGGTGGGCTGGTTCGCCTGCGCATAAGCTCCGCGATACTTCTGTGCGAAGGCGGGCGAAGCCAGCACGGCAAGCAGCGCGCCGGCGGTGATGAGTTTCTTCATTTTCGTTCTCCCAAGATTCGCGCCCTTGCCGCGCACCTAGTCGCAAACGGCAGCGATGCCATCCTTGCGCCGTTGCATTCTCCGCAGAGCTGGATCGCTTCTCCTTCAAGGCGCGGCGGTGTTTATGCGCGCCGACGATATGCAATGGGGTTCCTCGCTTATGCGCCGGAACATCGCCTTTAGTCTTACGTGATATGGTCCTTCGGACCTTTCCGGAATGACGCAAGGAGGCATCATCCATGCGCTACCAGCTCAATTACTGGCCCTTCATCCAGGGCCGTGGCGAATATGTGCGTCTCGCGCTGGAGGACGCCGGCACCGATTACGACGATGTCGCGCGCGGCAAGGGCGGCACGGATGCGATGATGCGGATAATGGAGCCGGGCAAGGAAACGCCGCCCTTTGCGCCGCCGTTCCTGAAAGCCGGCAAGCTCGTGATCGGGCAGACCGCCAACATCCTGCTCTATCTCGGCGGGCGCCACTCCCTTGCGCCCAGGACCGAGCCGGGACGGTTGTGGGTGCACCAGCTGCAGCTCACGATCGCCGATCTCGTGCTGGAGATCCACGACACCCATCATCCGCTCGGGCCGTCGCTCTACTACGAGGACCAGAAAGCGCCGGCAAAGAAACGCACCACTGAATTCTGGAAGGAACGCGTGCCGAAATATCTCGGCTATTTCGAAGATTTGGTGGAGGCGAATGGCGGCGCCTTCGTCACCGGCCGGCGCGCGACCTATGCCGATCTCTCGCTGTTCCAGATCGTGGAGGGGCTTCGCTACGCTTTTCCAAAGCGCATGCACGCGTTCGAGCGCGACATTCCACGCCTCGTCGAACTGCGCGACCGCATCGCCGAGCGGCCGAACATCAAGGCGTATCTTGCAAGCGCGCGGCGGATTCCCTTCAACGAACAGGGCATCTTCCGCAGGTACAAGGCGCTGGACCGTTCTTAACCCTCGCTGTCATCGCCCACCAATCTCGGGTTCACCCGAGATTGGCAATTTTAACTGCGCAAGTCGGCCACGGCCGACTTGCGTGTGGCGGGCGATCCAGCGCTTTCGGGCTGCAACGGTCGTCCCTAACAGCTGGATGCCCCGCCATCCCAAGTCGGCTTTAGCCGACTTGGGCATTTTGATTACCGATCTCGGGTAGACCCGAGATCGGATGGGGCATGACAACCGTGGTGGTTAAAGCTTCGCCTCCAAAATCAAATTGAACGGCGTCGCCATGGCGCGGCGGAAGCGCGTGAAGCCGGCCTTGCGGAAGACGTCCGCCAGCCGCGCTTCGCCGGCCTGCGCGCCGAGCACCATGCGGCCGCCTTCCGAGATCGCATGCGCGCAACAGATCGTCGTCGACGCCGCGTAGTACAGCCGCCCGACCGGCGAGATGTTGTCTTCGACCTGATTGTTGGCGAAGGGCTCGACCAGCATCACCGTTCCGTCTTTCGCGATCGCCTTGGCGGCGTGCGTTGCTGCGGCGACGGGATCGCCCATGTCGTGCAGGCAATCGAAGAAGCAGATCAGGTCGTAGTCCTTGCCCGGATAATTCTCCGCGCGTGCGGTCGCGAACGTCACGCGCTTGGCGACGCCGGCATCGGCCGCGATCTTTTGCGCTTCGATGACGGATTCCGCATGCGTGTCGAAGCCGTGGAATTGCGAGGCCGGGAACGCCTGCGCCATCAGCACGGTCGAATGCGCGTGACCGCAGCCGATATCGGCGACGCGCGCGCCGGCTTTAAGCTTGTCGACAACCCGATCGAGCGTCGGCAGCCATTCGGAGACGAGGCTCGCGCGATAGGCATTGCGGTAGAAGCCGGCCACGCCGCAAACCAGCCGTCCGTCATGATCGCCCCACGGAATGCCCTTGCCGGTGCGGAATGCCTCCACCGCCTTATCCTCGTCCGCCCACATCGAAGCGGGCGTGCTCCAGGCGATCGGCATGAAGACGGGGCTGTCCTCGTCGGCAAGAACGAAGGCTTGCTCCGGTGTCAGCTCATAGGTGCCGCTGACCGCGTGATAGGCGACGTAGCCGCCGGCGACCTGCGAATTGAGCCATTCGCGCACATAGCGCTCGGCGCATTTCGACCGGCTTGCCAGTTCGCGTGCGGTGAGCGGGCCGGCCCCGGCCATCACCTTGTAGAGGCCGAGCCGGTTGCCGATACTCACCATCACGCCGCCGTAACCGGCCGAAAGGTCGGCAACCGCGCGCGCAAGCATTGCGTCGAGCTTCACGGGATCGATTGCATTCGTCTTTGCGTCCATATCCGCATCTCCTGTCCGTTTGAAGTCTGCGGACAAATGGCAGGCGCGGTCGCTAAGCGGCAGAGCCGGATCGTCCAGAATAGGGCCGTTTGTGCCATTCGATGTTTGTGAACGGGGCCGGCGACGCTAATCTTTGTCTTGCGTTCAAGGATTTGAGAAATGCCGCGTCACACCCCGGCCGGATCAGAACCGCTTCATGTGAGCATCGTCGCCATCCCCGAGGCGGTGGTGTCGACGCTGACCGGCATCTTCGACGTCATGAATGCGCTCGCGATCATGCCGCCACCCGGCGCGGCACCATCGCCCTTTCGGGTCGAGATCGTGGGCTTGAAGCCCGGCTCGCTGGAGCTCGCGAGCCGTGTACCGATCAAGGTTCAGCGCGGCATCTCCGCGCTCGCTGCGACCGATATCATCATCGTGCCCTCCGTTCTGCTTCCGCCGGAAGGCTGGCAGAAAGGCCGGCATCCGGAGCTGGTCGAATGGCTCTCCGCGATGCATCGCCGCGGCGCCCTTCTGTGCTCGGCCTGCTCGGGCATTTTCCTGCTGGCCGAAACCGGACTGTTCGACCGCATGGATGCGACGGTGCATTTCGGCT
>CAYJNT010000351.1:0-3125 GCA_964370945.1 uncultured Hyphomicrobiales bacterium
CGTGACGCCGCCGACGATCACCGCGGTGAAGTCCGGATATTTCGGCAGCAGGCGGCACATCGCGTCGACGAAAATGTCGGTGCCTTTCTGGTACCGTACGCGCCCGAAGCAACCGATGGCATATTTTCCCGGAAGGCCTGTTGCGCGGAACGCAGCGGTGCGGTCGGGTGGCGGCGCGTATCGCGCGGTGTCGATGCCGTGGAGGATCACGGTGGAGGGGCGCTTGAGATAAGACGCGGCCGCCTCGCTCGCCGCGATCACCGCATGCATGCGCGAGATCAGAAAGCGCGTGATCCAGGTGTGATGCCGCTGGCCGGCGGAAGTGAAGATCGGAAGGAGCGGCCAGCCGAGCGCCTTCAGCAAGAGTCCGGCCAACATCTCGTTGTTGCGGCGCGCGTGCCAGATCACGCCGGCGCGCGGACGGCGGACGCGCAGCGCGAACAGATCGCTTAAGGTCATCCGCGCGATGCCGTCCGGCGCGTCCGGTCCGAGCCATGCGACGTTCAGTCGCTTCGCCAGCAGCGGCGCGATCATGCGGTTGGTCGCGGTCACGCCGGAATAGCGCCAGTGCAGGTTCGGCACGATGGCTTGCAGGTCGGGCGTGATGCTTTTGCTTGCGGACGCGTCCATGACGATTCGAATTTTAATGAATTCGTTTACGTTGCGTTAACGATTGGGAGAAGCCGCGCTCGCCTGAAACAATACCTTCACATTACTCCTATAGCTGCAAATCGGGATGCAACGGGGCCCGACATGACCGTCCTGGTGACCGGCGGCTGCGGCTATATCGGCAGCCATATGGTGCATGAACTCGCCGATGCCGGCGAGCAGGTCATCGTGCTCGACAATCTGTCGACCGGCTTCCGCTCTGCCTTGCCGGAAGGCGTTCCGCTTTATGTCGGCGATGTCAGCGACAGCGCGCTGGTCGCCGCGCTGATCGGAACGCATCGCATCAAATCGATCATCCATTTCGCGGCGTCCATTGTGGTGCCGGATTCGGTGCGGGCGCCGCTCGACTATTACCGCAACAACACGGTCAATACCCGCGCGCTGCTCGAGACGGCCGTGAATGGCGGCATCGCGCATTTCATCTTCTCGTCGACCGCGGCGGTCTACGGCAATCCGGACGTCACGCCGGTCACCGAACAGGCGCCGACGATTCCGATGTCGCCCTACGGCTCGTCCAAGCTGATGAGCGAGATCATGCTGCATGACGTCGCCGCCGCGCACGGCATGCGCTACGCGATCCTGCGCTATTTCAACGTCGCCGGCGCCGATCCGCTCAAGCGCACCGGCCAGATGACCGCGGGCGCCACGCATCTCGTCAAGGTCGCAATCGAAACCGCGCTCGGTCTGCGTGCCAAGATCGATGTCTACGGCACGAATTATCCGACGCCGGACGGCACCTGCGTCCGCGATTACATCCATGTCAGCGATCTCGCGCGCGCGCACTCGATGGCCCTCTCACACTTGCGCCGTGGCGGCCGCAGCGTCACCTTCAATTGCGGATACGGGCACGGTTACTCGGTGCTCGAAGTGATCGACGCGGTCAAGCGCGTGAGCGGGCGCAACTTCGCGGTCATCACCGCCGATCGGCGGCCCGGCGATCCGGCCGCGATCGTCGCCGATTCGGCGAAGATCAAATCCGCGCTCGGCTGGGCGCCGCGATTCGACGAACTCGATACGATCGTCGCGCACGCGCTCGCGTTCGAACGCGAATGGGCACAGAAGCGCGATCTCAAGCGCGCCGAGCCCGCTTAGGCCGCCAAGTTCCAGCAGTCTTTTAAGGCTTGAATAATCCGGCCCGGACGGGCATGGAAAGAGTTCATAATGCCTTGACGGAGGCTGATTTCCGGCTTCCCGAACCATCCGGCCGCAAGGCCCAAAAACACGTCGTTCGACGCACAACCTTAGGACCAAGATGTCGGGTGCAGCCGATCAATCCAATCCGGCGGGCGAACAGACTGCCATTCAACTGATCCGGCGGCTCGTCACCGAATACGGTCTGACGCATTGGCATAAATACGCCATCGCCTTCGTCCTGATGGGAATCGGCGCGGCCTGCACCGCTTTGTGCGCCTACCTGATGGGCACGGTGGTAAACGAAGCTTACGTCAATCGCAGCTTTCCCGGCATTGTGTCGCTCGGACTTCTGACGATGGCGATTTTCGCCATCAAGGGCGCCGCGACTTACGGCCATGCGGTGATGCTGTCGCGCATCGGCAACCGCATCATCGCCGAAAACCAGCAGCGCATGTTCGACCGCCTGATGCGGCAGAGCCTCGGCTTCTTCGCTGCGCGGCATTCGTCTGAATTCCTGGCACGGCTTTCGACCGGCGCGAATTCCGCGACACAGGTTCTCAATCTTCTGGTCACCGCGATCGGCCGCGACTTCCTGTCGCTTGTCGCTCTCGTTTTCGTCATGGTGATCCAGGATCCGTTGATGTCGCTGTTCGCGCTCGTGATCGCGCCGCCGGCTCTGTTCGTGCTGCGCAAATTGATCCGTCGCGTTCGCAACATCGCCAAAAGCCAGTTCACCGGCGGCACGCGGCTGTTCGAAACCATGCAGGAGACGATCCAGGGAATCCGGATCGTGAAAACCTTCACGCTCGAAGACCAGATGCACGAGCGGATGAAGAAGAACATCGCGACGGTCGAGAACGAAGCCAACAAGATGGCGCGCGTCGCCAACCGTTCGAGCCCGCTGATGGAAACGCTCGGCGGCATCGCGATCGCGCTCGGCGTGACCTATGGCGGCTATCGCACGATCGAGACCGGCGCGACGCCGGGCGAATTTTTCTCGTTCATCACGGCCTTCATCCTCGCCTACGAACCGGCGAAGCGGCTGGCGCGCCTTAATATCGAGCTCAATGCCGGCCTCGTCGGCGTGCGCATCCTGTTCGACATCATCGACGCGCCGCAGACTGAGCCGGACGATGCGAGCAAGCCGGCGTTGAAAATCAGCGACGGCCGCGTGGCCTTTGCGAATGTCAGTTTTGCTTATCGGCCGGGCGAGCCGGTGTTGCGCGACATGTCATTCGTCGCCGAACCCGGCAAAGCCACCGCGCTGGTCGGCGCATCCGGCGGCGGCAAATCCACGATCCTCAACCTGATCCTGCGGCTTT
>CAYJNT010000352.1:0-3123 GCA_964370945.1 uncultured Hyphomicrobiales bacterium
GTCTCGACAAGGACACGACCATGGGCCCGCTCGCCAATCCGCGCCGGCTCGACGCCATGGAAGCGATCGTCAACGATTCCAAGGCGCGTGGCGGCAAGATCCAGACCGGTGGCAAGCGCCACGGCAATCAGGGCTTCTTCTTCGAGCCGACGGTGATCACCGATCTGCCGGATGACTCCAAGCTGATGACCGAGGAGCCGTTCGGTCCGATCGCGCCGATCGTCGCCTTCAAGACCTTCGACGAGGTGGTCGAGCGCGCGAACTCGCTGCCGTTCGGGCTTGCGGCCTATGCGTTCACGTCATCGACGCAGACCGCGACCATGATCGGTGACGCCATCCAGTCGGGCATGGTCGGCGTGAATTCGGTGATGATCTCGACGCCGGAGACGCCGTTCGGCGGCATCAAGGATTCCGGCTACGGCCACGAAGGCGGGCTGGAAGGGCTCGAGGCTTACACCAACAAGAAGTTCATCTCGCAGGCGTAACTGTCATTCCGGCCGAGCGAAGCGAGGGCCGGAATCCATATTCCAGAGTGGTGGTTATGGATTCCGGGCTCGCCGCTGTGCGGCGCCCCGGAATGACAAGAGCCGCTATTTCTGCTGTTGCTGCTGTGCAGGCTGTGTCGCCGGCCCTTGCCCCGTCGTTCGCGGCGTCTGTCCGCCGCGCGTTTTATTCGCAGGCGCGCCGGACGCTTCCTGCTGGTTCGGCGACGGGCCGCCGCCAATGCCGAAGATGGCTGCCCAGGCGATGAAGACGGCGAGAAAAAGCGCGCATCCGAGCGAGAGTCCGATCCAAAACGGGGGATTGGCCCGAGGCATACCCGGCCCTTGGTCTGACATGGGAAAACCTCCTGCTGCGCGCAGGAAAACGCGGCCGCTTAGCTTTGAGTTCCGGCGATCACGCGGGCACTCGCAAACTGTCATTCTGTGGCGCGCCGAAAGGCGAACCGCCGAATTCGTGAGCGTAGATGATGCGACGCGCGCAGACATCGCGCTTGGCAGATCGCACGAAAACTACTGCGGATGATGCTCAAATGGCGTTGACAGTGTCGCGCGCGCACTGATTCTCGATGCAGGATCAGTCACTTAAACCGCCTTCACAAAGAGTGAATTTTCAGCGGTCGTCGTAAGACATTTTGTCCTTACGTTTCAACAGCTTCGTGGAATTTTTCCCTCGCGAGTTGTTACCAGTTCGGTAATCGTCCGACCGCTCAGAAGTGCGCGGTTTTGGCCGGATTCTGAGCAGTCGCGTGAGAACTTCGTCCACGGGATTGATTGGTTTTCGATCCGTCGTCAGGCGGCGGCGCTCCACTGTGAACAAGAAGTGTCAGTGTAGCTTGTCGAATCCCAAAATGTGCGCGTAGGTTCAAGAGGTCAGGTGGACCGGAAGAGATTTGTGCTCACCGCCGCAATCCATCTGATCATTCCAAGCCCCTTCCATAAGGGCTTGCGTCCACTGCGTGTTGCACCCGGTCCAAACGGGGACCTTTAGAAGGGTCGTGAGGGGTCAATCGGTGCCAGCCGGTTGGCCCTTCTTGCTTTTCAGCGCGATCACCGAGTTTGCGATCTGCAAATTAGGACAATGTGTCCTAAGTGATTCACACCATTCCCAACAACTTACTGAATTCGTTGTTAAATTCAGTTCGTCCAAGAAACTTGGATGCGCATCTTATGCACACTGCATAATTCGCTGCTAGCGAATTTGTTACGTCCAACGTGACAATCCACTCTGCCGTATAGCTCCTCTGTACACCCGCCTGCTTAGTCTCGATCTAGTTCGAAATGAGCAAAATTCACATCCTCGCCTTCCGGCACGCGGCCCAGATTTTCTCAGGCGTCGCGGGCATATCCATGTGATCGGCGGCGCCGTTCGGAACGGCGTCGCCGATGGCGTTCATGATCGCGGCGATCGAGGCAGTGGTGCCGGCCTCGCCCACGCCCTTCACGCCAAGCGGGTTGGTGGTCGCGGGCACGGCGTGATCTTCGGTCTTCAAGACCGGCGGCATGTGGTGCGCGCGCGGCATGGCGTAATCCATGAATGAGCCGGTGACGAGTTGGCCGCTGCCGTTCTCGTAAACCGCGCGCTCCAATAACGCCTGGCCTAATCCCTGCGCCAGGCCGCCGTGGATCTGGCCTTCGACCAGGGTGTGATCGAGCACATTGCCGGCATCGTCGACCGCGCAATAAGAAATCAGCTCGGCGTGTCCGGTGTCGGGATCGATCTCGATCTCGGCGATATGGCAGCCGTTCGGAAAGGTCTGCGGCGTGTCGACCGCGACCTTGGTGTCGAGGTTGTCCGCGATCTCGCCGCGCTTCTTCATCTCGCTGGCGCGCTCGGCGAGCGTGAAGAGCGGGATCATGCGGTCGGTGCCGACCACCTCGAATAGGCCGCTGCGGTAGATGATGTCGGTCTCCGCCGCTTCCAGCGCCTGCGCGGCGATGGTCTTTGCTTTCGCGAGCATGGTTTCGACGGCGCGCAATGTCGCTGAGCCCGCGGTGATGGTCGAGCGCGAGGCAACCGCCGGTCCACCCTTGATCTCGAAAAACGAGTCGCCGTGGCGATGCACCACCTGTGACGCCGGGATTCCGAGCTTTTCGGCGACCAGGCGCGGATAAACCGTGGCGTGTCCTTGTCCGGTCGATTGCACACCCAGCGCGATCACAAGCTTTTCGCCGCCGGGAAATTCCAGCAGCGCGCCTTCGGTCGGAACGCCGCCGGAATGTTCGAGAAAACAGGATATGCCGAAGCCGCGATATCTCCCGCGCCTTGCCGCCTCGCGCTTTCTTTTCTTGAAGCCGGCATAGTTCGCGAGCGTCAGCGCCTTCTCGAAAACCGCCGGGAATTCGCCGCTGTCATAGGTCGTCTGCACGGCGGTCTTGTAGGGCATGGCCGAGCGCGGAATGAGATTGCGCTTGCGCAACGCGACGCGATCGATGCCGGTGACGCGCGCGGCTTCTTCCACCAGCCGCTCCATCACGTAATTCGCCTCCGGGCGCCCCGCGCCGCGATAGGGTCCAGTCGGCGTGGAATGTGTAAAGACGCAACGCACCGAGACGTCGAGATGCGGCACGCGATAGACGGTCGGAAAGCAGCGCGCGAAATTGTAGGTCGCAAGCCGCGCGC
>CAYJNT010000353.1:0-3122 GCA_964370945.1 uncultured Hyphomicrobiales bacterium
GGGAGAGTGACATCTGTATCGGGGCCAACGGTGACTTCTCTATCGGGCGTCTACACAGCGGTTTAGTGCAATGACAGGTTATGGAATGCGAATTCGCGGAGGCGCACAGTCGCGATTTGCTGGGTTGAATGTAAGAGGAATGTTGGCGGACGACGGTCTGAATGCGTTGCGCCGGATGTCTTACGCGGCAACACTCGCCGAGCGCTCACCCGAGCCACCACCTTTTTGAATCGATGGCCTGCGAACCGCAGTAGAGCGACGCCGTTCTCACGTTGAGCCGCCCTCAGCTCATCTCCGTCAGGGCTCGGCCCACTGGCATCTATCGCTCAGCCGTTCGAGACCCCTTCCGCAGGCGATGATCCGGTACTATACATAATGCATCATCGGAACGCCTGAACATGGAATATCGGACAAAGGAAGAGCAGGTTGCCGACTTTTTGCGCGAAGGCATCATTGCAGGCCGGTTCCCGCGGGGAGCCCGTCTCAAACAGCTCGAGATCGCAAAGCTGCTGCAGACGAGCATTACACCCGTCCGCGAGGCATTGAAGATGCTCGCGGCCGAGGGTTACGTCGCCGGCGATTCCTATCGCGGTGCGACCGTGGCGCCGTTCGATATCAGCGCGTCGAACGAGATGCTCAACCTGCGGATCCTGCTCGAAACCCAGCTCGTCCGCGGCGCGGTTGAGCAGGCGACCGCTGCCGACATCGAGGAACTGCGCACGCTTGCGGCGGAATTCGAGCGCGCGGTGGTCGGCAAGGAGAATGAGGCCGCGCGCGCGGCCAATTATCGATTCCATCGGCGCATTCATGACATTCCGGACATGCCGCAAACCCTGCATTTCGTGCAGGTGCTGTGGGCCCGCTATCCGTTCGACCTGATCAACAAGATCGAAGGTCGCGTGAGCCGTGCCGTGGACGAACACGCCGATCTGCTCAGGGCCTTTATTGAGAGGGACGCCGCCGGCGCCACGCTGGCGACGCGGCGTCATATCGAATCCGGCTGGGTCGAATTGCAGCGGTCGATTCAATCCTCGCAATCCGCAGTCCGTCAGGGCGCAGTCCCCGAGCCTTCCGTCCTCAAGCCCCACGAACTCGCGCAAAGCTTAAAAACATGAAGAAATCGATCCTGCTTGTCATGGACATGATCAACGATCTGGTCGGGGAGGAGGGGCCAGGTGCCACGACTTACGTGCCGCGGATGCGCGAGCGCAACGTGCTCGAGCGCACGCGCGATGCGATTGCGACCGCGCGTAAAGCCGGCATTCCGGTCGGCTATGTGCGCGTCGGGTTCTCTCCCGACTACCGTGAGTGTCCTCCGGCGTCGCCGGTGTTTTCGCGCGCACGACAGAACGGAATGTTCAAGCTCGGCACACCCGGCACCGCTGTCCATGCGGCGCTCGCACCGCAGACGGGCGACTTCGATATTGTGAAGCACCGGGTCAGCCCGTTCTACGGCACCTCGCTTGAGCCGATCCTGCGCGCGCACGGCATTGAGCGTTTGCTTCTCTGCGGCGTCTCGACAAACGGCGTCGTCCACAGCGGCGCGCGCGAAGGGCATGATCGCGACTACGAGTGCGTCGTGCTCGAGGATTGCTGCGCCGGCGCGACCGCCGAGGAGCATGAGCGGGCGCTGTTCTGCGTTGGCCGTTTTGCCACCATTGCCAAAAGCGACCAGGTCGACTTTCGGGCTTGATCGGTAACACCCAACAGCCCGAAGCTCAGTCGCGGAATCCGCCCGTCATTCGCGGGTCCTCCTTTTGCGCTTTTGCCGTTGATGACCTCTGCCGCCGGCCAGAGGCGCGCTTGACTGGTTTCTCAAAGAATGCATTATGCATTCTATGTTGCTCACAGAATCCCAAGGCAAGCGCCTGCTTGCCAGTATCCAAGTACCGGTCCCGGTCGGTCGAAGCGCGGCCACCGCGGCGGACCTCGCCGCTTGCGCTTTCACGTTTCCGGTCGCGCTGAAGGCGGATGTGGCGAGCGGTGGCCGCGGCAAAGCGGGCGGGGTGCGCCGCTGCGAGACCATGCCGGAGGCGCTGGCTGCGTTCGGCACCATCATGCAGACCCGCTTTGGCGGGGAGCCCCCGCGCGGCGTTCTCATCGAGCCCTGGCTGACGGTCGCGCGCGAACTCTATCTAGCGGTGACGGTCGACGGCAGCGCCGGTGGCTTCGTTGTGCTCTACGCGCCGCAGGGTGGCGTGGATGTGGAGTCCGGCGCGCCGCCGGTCCGCTATCCGTTCGGTATACTGCGCGAGTTCCGCGCGCATCGGCTGCGCCGCGTGCTGGAGGATGTCGAGCAGGATGCCAAGATCCGCGAACGCGTGATCGCGCTCGCACGGCAGCTCGTCCGGCTTGCGGCCGCGCAAGACTGCGTGACCGTCGAGATCAATCCATTGATGGTGCTCGCCGACGGCACCTTGATGTGTGGCGATGCCAAGGTGGTGCGTGACGAAGCGGCCGCCTATCGCAATGCCGATATCGCCGCGGAGCTCGATCTCGCCCATGCCCACGACTCCGAGCCGCAGAAGCGCTGTCGCGAGGCGCGGCTTACACTGGTGCCGCTTGACGGCGACATCGGGCTGATCTCGTCAGGCGCCGGCATGACCATGGCCGTGATGGATGCGATCGAGGCCGCCGGGGGGCGTCCCGCCTGCTTCCTCGATTGCAGCGGCAACCCGACGCCGGATGGATTCTCGCTCGCCTTCGATCTGCTTGAGCAAGATGCGAGCGTCAGCGCGATCCTGGTCAGCGTGTTCGGCGGCGGCATGCATACCGATCGCGTCGCGCGCACATTGATCGACATCCTCGCGCGAAAAGCGGGCCGTAAGCCGGTCGTATTCCGTCTCAACGGCACTGGTGGCGAGCGCGCTACCGCGCTGCTTGAAGCCGCCGGCTATCGCAACCACGAGAGCCTCGAAGCGGCAGTGGCGAGCATTCTTGAGCAGGCGCGGGCGGCGGCATGAGCGTGCTTCTCGATAGGACGACGCGCGTCGTCATTCTCGGTATCACCGGCCGTTTTGGCACTTTTTCTGCGCGCGATTTGCGCGAATCCGGCACGCAGGTCGTGGCCGGCGTCGCGCCCGGGCGCGGTGGCCGCGCGGTCGAAGGCATTCCGGTGTTCG
>CAYJNT010000354.1:0-3112 GCA_964370945.1 uncultured Hyphomicrobiales bacterium
ATTCGGTTCTCATGGACGCCGAGATTGCGCAATCGCTGCATCGCGCCTTCGAGCGAGCGGTCCGCATCCGCACCGGCAACGCCACGCCCGACGGCGCGCATCGCAACCATCAGGTCGATCTGCGTCTGCTGGATTTGCGGTGAGTAGACCCGGAACAGCGGCTCGCCCGCCCGCACGGATTGCCCGGTCGCATTGACGAACAGATCCTCGATATATCCGTCGGAGCGCAGCGTCACGATGTGCAGCCGGCGCTCGTCGATTTTCACCGCGCCGACCGCGCGCACCGGTTCGACGATCACGCGCTCGTCGACCTTCTCGGTGCGCACGCCGCTGCGCTGCAGCTTGCTGACACTGACCTTGACGGTCTTGCCGTCGTCCTGTTCATCGCCCTCATAGACGGCGATGTAGTCCATCCCCATCGAGTCCTTTTTCGGGACCGGCGAGGTGTCGGGCAGGCCCATCGGATTGCGGTAATACTTGATCTTGCGTTCGCCGGATTGCGCGGCCTGCGGCTTTTTTTCTTCCGGATCGAACGAGATGTCCTCGCCTTCATAGACCGGCCGAAAATCGCGGCCGCCCGCATCCTTTTTCGGCTCCGCCGACCAATACGGCGCGCCGGTCGGATCGCGGTAATAGATGATCTTGCGCTCGGCGGCGTGAGCCGACGATGGCGCGGCAGGCATCGTGGCGCTCGCGCCGGCGGGCAGGCGGGCATAGACATACCCGCCTGCTGCGCCGGCCGAGAGGCCGATTGCCAGGATGACTGTGCCGGCGAGGCGGCTCATTTCGTCGCCTTGAAGGTGATCTTGCCGGTGACCGTCTCCGGCTCGCCTTGCACCTTCGCGGCGATGCTGAGCAGCCAGCGCCCCGCCATCGCGAGCTCGGTCTTGAATGCGTAGACGCCGGGCTCCTGTTTCGGCAGCGGCGTGAGCGGCGAAGCCATGGTCGGCATCCCGTCGGGGTCCATGTCGATGCGGGTGCTCACCAGCACCGCGTCGGTTACGGGCTTGCCGCTTGGCTTGTGAACGAGCCGCACGGCGACGACGGCGTCGTCGCCCTTTTTGACGTCGGCGCTGACCGGTTCAAAAGCGTAGTCGCCCGCGCCGGCGAAAGCGGCACTGGTCAGGCTCATGCCGAGCGCAACAACGGCACCGGCCAGAATGCATTTCAGTTTCATGTTCAGTCCTCAATGAGTCCATCATCCGTCACGCATGCGCTTGGATGCACACGCGCGCCAATTACCCGCCCAAGGAGTCACCTTGGGCGTCGTTTCAGATTGGTGAGGATGTCAGACTTGCGGAGGACGCAGCGGCGGACCGCTGGCGTGTGTATCCAGAACGTCGTTCGCCGGCAGAAGGAGAACGGCCGCCGTCAGCGCAAACGCGGTGCCGAGGACGACGCGTCCGGGGAGGGTGGACGAGAGCAAGCCGCAGGCCGCCACTGACGGACAGCGGTCTTTCGTCATGCCGCAGGGCTGCACCGCATCGGGGCAACAATCTTGATCGCCGCCATCCATCATCGTCATTCCGGTCGGGGCGGGTACAGCGCTGCCCGCGATCGGCGCGAATGCGACCGAAAGCGCAATCAGAGTGGCGGACAGGATGCGGGCGATTGCCATGCGTCCTCAATAGCGGGTCTCTTGCGGGGGTCAATTGACCTTTCGCAAGGCGCCGATGACAATTTTGCGAGCGGATAGTTTCTTAAGCTTAACCCTGATTCGGACGTGTCTGGTCGGTGTGTCAGAGCGGATTTGTGTGATCGCCGCCGTGACGCGCCTCCCTGTAACTTCGCGGGAACAAGACGTCCGGTTACATGCTTGCGGGCCTCAACCGCGCTCAAGTTGAAATCAAGGCCAATTGCCCCGATCACAACTTCGTCACCTTGTTGGGGGCACGGTGCCGCACATGCCTGTCGCCACTAGCATTCCCACTCACCGGTCGGTATTTTGAGCCCTATGAGGTTCCCGAAGCTTCGCCGGATTTTTGCGCTTCTGCTGGCCCTGACGCTGACCGTCGGGCTTGCGGCGCATGGCGTTGGCGTTTCGGATATGGGCGTCAAGATGACTACGGCGAACGCAAGCGACATGCCGATGCCGGGCAAGTGCGGCGACTGTAGCGATGACAAGGCCGGCATGTCCGCGGGCCTGTGCGCCGCTTATTGCTCGGCGGGATCTTTTTTGCTTCTTGCCGCTGAGGCCTTCGACGTTCCGCAAGCCGACTCGACTGCGTTTCTGGTACCCGGCTTAACGTTGCCGAGCCACGGCTCTCCTCCCGATCCTTACCCTCCCAGATTTGCCGTTCTGAGCTGACGCGCCGCCCATTGGGCGACGCGCGGTTTCAGCACGCTTGCGGCATTCAATGCCGGGCGTGCGGCTTTTGGGCATGCGTGTGAACGAAACAATCACGCGTCGTCTCAATTCTGGAGGCTTGGATGAGCATCAAGCGACGTTTTTGCGCCGCGCTCTTTGTGGTCATGCCGGCGGCCTTGAACGCGGCCAGCGCCGAGGGCGATCCGAAGCGCGGCGCGAAGGTTTACGGTGCCTGCGCTGCCTGTCACTCGCTCGAACCCGATTTGCACCTGACCGGGCCGAGCCTGGCGGGCCTGTGGGGGAAAAAAGTCGCGTCGATTGCAGGTTTTCCGCGATATTCCAAAGCGCTCAGATCGCGCGACTTCGTCTGGGATGAAGTGACGCTGAATGCGTGGATCGCCGATCCCGATGCGTTCGTCAAAGACTCCTCCATGACCTTTCGCGGGATCGAGGAAGACAAGGTCCGCATCGATCTCATCGCATTTTTACAGCTTGCACTCTCGACCGACGCAAAGAAATCCGGCGCGGCGAAGAGCTTGTTGCCCGAGGGCATGGCGCGCGGGCAAGCACCGGAGCCGTTGGATCGTGTCGGACCGGCCGGGCAGGTCACAGCCGTCCGGCATTGTCAGAGCAGCTATTTCGTGGTCACCGCCGACGGCAACGAACGGGCGTTCTGGGAGCAGAACCTCAGGCTCAAGGTTGATTCCGGCCCGACCGGCCCGAAAGGCGGGAAGCCCGTGCTGATCGGAAGCGGCATGCAGGGCGACCGGGCTTCGCTCGTTTTTTCCGATCCGGCGCAGATCA